>DATLUX010000363.1:0-5993 GCA_035577805.1 Verrucomicrobiia bacterium | reverse complement strand
GTGTACTGAGCTCGAACCCATTCATTGAGCTGAGCTTGATCAAGCTCGGTGAGCGTCACCGGCAATGGGATCTTCGGCATGAATCGGACCCTGCACGGGAAATTAGGATATGTCTAGCTATTTCTGATACAGTGCACTAGGTGTTCGTGTCCGTGTTCGTGGCTATGAGTATGGCTGTGGCCGTGCTTGGCCTTTCGGGTTGTCGTGCCGCCGGCCAGGCGTGCCACCGAGCGCAGGAAAGCCTCGGCATTCATGTGCGCCGGGAGCGAGATCTGATCGGTGGACACCTTGATCAAGCCGTCTGGCATCACCTCAATCTTTATTTTGTCTGGCATAGGTGTAGTTGGTCTGAATTTTCAAGCGGCTACCTCTTAATCACTGTGTATTGGAGCGGCCCCGTTTCGGTAAGCTGCCAGCCGAACTTCTTGGCCTGGCTCTTTACTACTTCTACGGAATAGGCTTGCTTGATCTCGTTCACCGTATAGCGCTGACCGAGCTGCGCCTTGCCAGTGGCAATGTCATAGCTCTCGCCGCGCCCGAAGCGAATCACGTTGCCTTGCAGCACCGGCCCGAGCTTCAGCCCTGTCAACGCAGCCATGAGCAGCTCGGGGTTCATCTTTTCGAGCTTCACCTCCATTGTGATCCGCGTGTGGCAGGGCATGGTTATTCCTTTCTCGCTTTCGATCCCAGGATGACGATCAAGATCGCGAAGGCCAGGATCAGCATGCCGAGCACGTCTTGTGGGTGTAGGTGCGGGGAAGATCCCGCGTGTGCCAGTAGTAGGTTCATTGGTTTGGTATTAGTTGAGGTCGATTCTCCTGCTCTTGCTTGCCGTCTTGACCGGCTCTTCTCCGTAAACGTAAACGCCTGGCCGTGCGGCGGAGAGGAAGCGTCCGCTCACCTTACGGCGCAGCGCGTCCATCTTGTCGGCGTTGGCGACGGAGATCGGAACGACGCTCTTCGACGCCTCGTCCATCGAGACGTTGAACAGCCAGGCCCGATGGCAGCAGCTCTCGATTTCACGGCCCACCCAGTTCGGCGAGCGCGGCGAGGTGCCGGTCAGCTCATACTTTTTCATATAGAGCTGCCAGAGAGCGGCGCGCTCCGTTTCGTCGGGGTAATCGAAGAAGAAGGTGGCGAGCTTGAACCTGGCCATTAGCTCAGGCGACAGGGCGTCGAGCGAATTGCAGGTGGCGATCATGAGGACGCGGCCCTGGCCCACGGCATCGACGCATTTCAGCAGCGCCTTGAACTGGCCCTCCGACTGGCCGACCAGACTGCCCTTCACCGTGCTCATCGAGCCGCGCAACAGCGGAACGCGCGCCTCGCCGGCCGTGCAGCGATTGGTGGCTGTCTTGCCGGCGCCAGGCACGCCAACCAGGAGGATGCCCAAGACCTTCTTGATCTCCGTCCAATACAGGAACTGCTCCATGAGTCCCTGGCTGACGCCGGACGTATCGCCGGCCGCGCCGCCGACCATCTTCTCGATCTCATCGAGCATGAACACGGCGCGCGGCCTTTCCCTGCCGTTAATCAGCAGCCGCATGAACGTCTTGACGCCTTCGCAGCCCGCCAGGTCGTCGAAGTTCTCTTTCGGCAGCATGACCTCCAGGCCGGCCGCTTTCCGGATGTCCCGGACCTTCAATTCCCAGAGCTTGTCCAGGTCCACGCCCTTCTTCGTCAGGGCCAGGGCGAAGCTCTGCTCAACGCCGAACTCGCTCTGATAGCCGAGCAGGGTGTCAATGGCCTTGGCCTTCTCGCCGTTCAGCGCGACCTTGGCCTCTTCAGCCGTCTTGGTGACGATGCGATCAATGTCCTCCGGCGTCGGGGTTTCCTCCTCGACGGTGATAACATCGTTGCGCACCTCCGCCGGCAGGATGATGTCCGGACAGAGCATGACGAGCGTGCAATGCTTCGACTTGAACGTGTCCCGCAGGTTCCAGATCGCCTGCGCAATCTGGCCGCCGGCCGCGGGGCTTTCCAGGAGTCGATGCGGGTTATGGAAGAAGACAACCGACTCATCCGGCGCCTTCGGCAATAGCGTCAGGCATTCCATTGGATTGAGCGTGTTCGTCACTTCCCCGTCGGGAGTCAGATCCCGTGCGGCCTCCTGGCCTGCTGGATTTCTGCCGCGCAATCCACGCGCGCAGTCCCACTCTAGGAGTGGGATGTCGTCGGCCTTCCCGAGCCCGACTTTCATGCAGCCCAGAACGGTTTGCTCCGGGTCCGCTGTGATATACGCCACCAGCGGCACGCCTGCGCGCCGGATGGCTTTCATTGGATGTTCTTTCATGGCCAGGTTTGATGGATGGGTGGATCTTGCTTCGAGCCTGTTGACTTTGCGCTTGCGCTCCTTGGCGTAATCCAGATTGTCCAGGTCGATGACTTCAACTTCGATTTGGGCGTTTGGGCGCACAGCTCGCATTCGCTCATGGCGTCAGGCTCCTGAGCATTCCGCCTTCATCGGTGAACCACCATTGGCCGCTCGGCATGCCGAACTTGTCGAAGTAAACGGCGAACATGCGATCCGGCTTGGGCACGTTTCGGAGCAGTGCGTAGCGAACGCCGCGCTCGCCGATTAGTAGATAAACTGATTCCAGTCTATCCTGGTTCTTCTCCGGATCGACGGCTCGCACTTCCACTTTATAGGTGCGCCCGCGGTGCGTGATGGTTTGATTAGGTGTGCTCATGTTCATTTCCTCTTGGCCGGCCGCGGTATCTTCGAGGTGTGCTCGTCGTAATACCAATCGATCAGGTATTTGAGCATGGCCGTTTGGGTGCAGTTGGCTGCCCGCGCGTTGGCCTCCAGTTTCGCTTTCGTTTCGTCTTCAAAGCGGAACGCGACCATTTTCGTTTTCGTCGGCGCCGCGCCACTCGGCTTCGGCGGGATTGTTGTTGGTGTTCTCATTAGGATTTCCAGCGATGTTTCGCCCAGAACGGGAACTCCCGCTCCGGGCTGAGTAGTTGAATGGGATAGGGCTGGTCGGCTTTCTTGGCGACCAGGCCCTCGTAGAACTCAGCGCCCAAGCGCCGATTGATCATCTGCAAGTCCGTCCAGGCGGTGTCGGGATAAACCCAGGGCGGAAGCGAGATGAGGGGGATCTGGCCCGGCATGAGATCCAGCTCGGGGATAACCGCGTCCAGCCAGGCGCGCCGCTCACTGTATGTGGCGGCGGCAGTGGGGGTGTAGGCCGTCGGCACAGCGTCCAAGACAATGAGGCAGCCGCGTCCGACCGTGTGGCGTCGGCTCAGGGCCTCCACGTCGGCCCATTTGAACGCCTCGCAATCCAGCGTGGAGCACAGCAAACGAAGCGCGTCGGTGAATTCTTGCCCGATGCTCAGTGTCTCGCCCTGGCGATTGAAGATCGCCCCGCTGGGCAGATGAACCATCGCCCGCCAGCCGTTGTATTTCGGCTCGTATTTCCAGACGCCGTTTTTCGGCAGCGCCGTTTCAAGCGGCCCGCCGTTGATCGGGCGAGCCGGGTAACTCATAAATGGAATGATCATTTGCCTCGCCCTTTCGTCTTAACCATTGCGACGATCGGCACGATCTGGTCGAGGGCGAGGTTCTGCTCTGGTGTGAGCTTGCTATGTCGCAGCGTGTGGAACTCGGCCACCGGCTTGATCGCATCCTTGACGGCAAGCGCGCCCATCGCGTTGTGCTTGCCAAACAGCTCTTGCAGCTCGGCAATCAGCTCCTCGACGGCTTCAGCCGGGATCTTGTCCCCGTCGATCTCCAGGGTGAACGCCTGGCGGAAGTATTCCTTGGCGAACGGCACGGAATTGAGCAGGGCCTCGCTGTCGATCTTCGTGTATCGGTTCTGATAGGTGACGAGCACCTCGCCTTTCTCCGATGCGACTGAAACACTGCTCGGCACTTCGACCTTGCCGCTATTCGTCGTGAAGTAGAACGGGCTGACCATTTGCTTCAGCTCGGCCTTGTCGGTCTTGATGGCGCTGTCCAGTGCCTCCCATTGCTCGGTGCGCTCCAGGATCCGGGCCGCGATTTCGGCCGCGGCGCCATTAGCATCCGGATAGGCCGGATACTCGGTTGTCTTCTTCGCTTCCTTCTTTGCGCCAATGGCGCCGAAGGAAACTTTCTTGATGCCCGACGCAGGCTCGGGCGTGTTGGTTGTGGGTTTGGTTCTCATAAAATCTCGCTTTCCATCCGCAGGGCCTGCCCGACGGTAACGACGCCAAGCTTGAAGTTTTGGGAGTCGGCCGCCCGTTGGATATGCCCGCCCCCGGTGACTGTCGGTTTGTCGTCACCCAGGATCAGGAACAGCGCGCATTTGTCCCTGGTGAAGGCCCCCTCTTTCTTTATGTTTTGGGCAGCCTCGGCAATCGTTTCGCCCCGGCCCCAATAGCCGCCTCCCGATCCAAAGGAGACGGCCAGGAATCGGAATTTCATTAGGCAATGCGGCGAACCGCCGTGAGATTGTCGGCCGTGATGCCGCGCGCGACGGCCTGGGTGAACAGCGGGCCGTTGGCGACATCGAGGACGCCCTTGTAGAGCACGTCGCCCCGTTTGTATTCCACGCGCACGATCTGCGCGCCGTTGAGCCGGGCATTGAGGCCGGCGAATTTGAACATGGGCGCATTGGCGCCGTTGCGGTTTTGATGTTTCATGGATTTGGGTTTGTTGGTGGTTCTGTTGGTGGCGTCGGTGGATAAGCCTGGGCAAGCAGCTCCTCGAAGTTCCAGAGGATGCGCCAGCCGCCAAGCTCGACGTGAAAGCCCGGGCATTCCATTGGGGTATGGGCCAATTCATCCAGTTTCTTCTCGGCTTGGTCCCGGGTGAGATTGCCGAAGTCGATGCGGATTGTTTCGCCGCATTTCCGGCACTTGGTTGTCGCGATCATACCTCAGCGAAGCCGAAGCTTCGGGCGGTTTGTATGGCGTCGGCTCGGAGCCGAAAGCCAGTGGCTCGTCGGCAGCGCGTCCAGTCAATAGCTAGGCCGGCGTAGGACAGTTTCAGGAACTCGTTTCCTCCTCGGCGGATCTTGAATCGCTGGGAGCATTTGCAGTAAACGACGATGATCATATTAAGCGGCGGGTTCAGGGGTTGGTTGTTCGGTTGGTTGTGGCCGTGAATTGTTGAGCGCGCATTCGAGCACGCGCCCCGTGGACTCCAGATGATTGACCGCCTTCAAGGCGTTGATGAGCGCCACGAATGATTGTTGCCAGTCGCCTCGAAGCTCGGTGGTTGGCGGGAGCATTTGTTCCCAACTAAAGAAGCAGCCGTTCTGTTTGTAATTGAGATCGCGCAGCCGCTCGGCGATGTAGAGCCTTTCCAGCCATTCCATGTGAGACGAGATGAGCAGGCTGAGCGTGGCCGCGGCGCCGCCATCATGCCAGGACTCGACCTTTTCATATCGCCGGTCGTTTCGCTTGTCCGCTCGCGTCAGCTTCTCCAGGTTCATGGAATAGAACTGGCGCTTGCCCTCCAGGTATTTCACAGAGAGCGCGAACCGGATCTGGCTGTCGGATCTGCGATACAGGAACGAGTTAAGCTTTCGCCATTCTTCGTTCTTGGGATCGTCCAGGATCGCCTTGGCGACGCTCAGGCAGATGTCCGTTGTGTCGGCGAACTGAGCAACCCATGCGCCGGAGTGCTGTGTCAGCCCATCGCCATAGGTGTCATAGGTGAGGATGCTACAGCAGAACGGCGCATTGCCGCGTGTGCTCCAATTGTCTGAGGAATATCCGCAGACACGGTAGGCCCGCTTGGGGTCCAGGATGGATTTGATGTTGATCATGGGTTGTTTTTCTCCTCTGTTTCTTTGGCTTGTGCTTCGAGCACGCGCGCGGCTTCCAGGTAGTTGCCGGCATCCTCGGATCTCCTCGTTTCTCGCGTGTGAAATTTCCCTCCCTGGCGAACGATCACGTCCCAGATCACGGACGGATTGAACACGGCCGAATGGCCGTCGGATGCAATGACGCGGAATGTCGTCCGCTTGTTGCGCTGCGCGGTTTCAAGCCGCGCCGGTTTA
>DATLUX010000362.1:0-8090 GCA_035577805.1 Verrucomicrobiia bacterium | reverse complement strand
TTCTTCCGCACGAAGATCTGAGGCACCGTTCAGGATTCCCGGTTCGGGGTTCAGGGTTCACGGTTCAGGGTTCACGGTTCACGGTTGGTGTCACGGCTCATACGTCGTTTCGGCCGTGAAAAAAAAACTCCACTTGAGGAGGGAGAACTCTAATCACATCGAACCCCGAACCGGGAATCCTGAACGGTGCCTCAGATCTTCGTGCGGAAGAAGCGCGACATTCCGGCGAGCGCAGCCAGAATCAGGAACGTGCTGGCCAGCACCAGGAGCCGCGTCCCGGCTGACGCCGTGCGAGCGGCTTTTGCTTCCAGGCCGAGAGTGAGGTCGGCATCCGGCTGGACTTGCACGGCTCGGCGAAAGGTCAGGAGCCGGCCTTGCTGGGGGATGGACGCGCGGATGGCCGCCGGGGCCGACACGGCGGCGTCTTGCTGTTGGATGAGCCGTTCGGCCAGGCGGGTAAAGGCGGCGTTGTCTTCGGCCGTGTTGCCTTCGAAGATCTGCTTGGCTTCCTGTTGGGTGTAAGCGGCGTTCTTGCGGTTGCGCAATTCCTCGAGCTTGCCGCCGGCGGCCGTGCCGTCCTGTTCTCCGGCGGCGGCGGCTTGTTGGGCATTCAAGCCGACCAGGGCTTGTTGCACTTTGAGATTATGCAATTGCACCCGGGCGTCTTCGTTGAAGGCGTCGTCGTGGGTGCTCAAGCCGTAAGCCGACTGAAAGGCGCGGCGGGCTTGTCCGGGTTGGCCGCCTTCGAGGAGTTGATTGCCGAGCGAGAGGAGTTGTTCGGCCTCCTTGGTCTTGGCCTGGTTGCGGGCGGCTTCGCCCTGTAAGTAAGCCTGGAGATCCACGGCGGCCGGTTGAGGAACCGTTTGCTCTTCCTGCAACTGTAATGAGCCTGACCAATCGGTCAGATGCCATTTGTCATTTAAATAAACGCGCCAGGAGAGGTTTTCGAGGGGCAGATCGAACTTGGGCCCAAGCAGTTTGAGGTCAAGCGATCGGGAACCGGGCGCGCCGATCTGACTGGAATAATAAAGTTCGACCACGGTGGCTTTGTCGACGCGGGATTGTTGCGCGAGCGGAATGAGGATCTGATCCTCCCTGCGCCAGGGCCAGACGCCGTTCTGGTCCACAAAGGCAAACCAGAATTGGCCTTCCTTGGGCAGAGTCAACCGGAGATCCGGTTTATCGCCGGGGACCATTTCGAGGCGGACTTCCGTGAGCATGACGCCTTCATCTGAGATCACGGATGTCAAGGTGACATTGTTCACGCGGGCGGGTTGCAGTCTGGCGGCTTCATGGCGTTCGATCCGCAAAGGGAACTGGAACGCGGGTTCGACCAGGCGATAGGTGTAGTTGGCGGAGACCGACGGGATGTCCTGTCGCAAAGCGCGAGGGATACTTTGCCATTCGGTAGTTTGCAGCGCAGCCGGCGGATTATCAGCGCGCACTTGCAGGCGTCCGCCGGATTCCACGGTGAGAAAACCGCGTTGCAGATTCACATCGAGGGCCTGCACGCCCACGAGAGAGACGTTGGTGGTTAGCGGAGTCAGCAACGTCTGGTAGGTCAATTGCAGCAAATAACGGCCGAGCATGCGTCGATGGAGCTTCACTTCCCAGGTGCGCAAGCCGTCCTGAACCTGGCCGGCCAACGGGGCGGGCAGAAAATCGGCCACCTGCTCACCGCGGAACCGGACATTTTCCGCATTGGTGGGGATGCGGACGCGCAGCGCTTTGAGGCCGGTGTTTTCGATTTGATATTGGAGATTGGCCGCGACCTTCATTTGCGCCTCGGTCATGGTGGTGTGCTGGAGGCTGGTGACCTGCACCCAGGCATCCACCTGCTCCAGATCCAGGGCCAGGTTCCATTGCGCCTGCAGAATACGAAAAACCAGCACGCCTTTCTGGCGAATCCCCGATTTCTGCGGGTCCAACTGAGTGAGTCCATCCCGGGTGGCCACTTGCAAACGCAGCCCGTGCTCTGGCGCCACCACCAGTTGGCCGCTTTGTTTGCTGGCTTCGCGCACGAGCAAGCGCGGAGCCGCCCAGCTGTTGGTCGGTTTGGTGCCGGGCCCGGTCAAGCTGATGGCAAACTGGGTTTGGCCTTCGGTTTTGCCTTTGAGATGGAGCGTCACGATCCGGCTGTCGGCCGTCTTTAATTCTGTCCAATGACTCAGGGCGGGGCCGCTAATGGATTCGACGTCCAGACCGGCGGGCAGGGGAAAGCTGATCCGAAAGATGCCGGCGCGGGTGATGACCGCGTTCAAGTTGGCGGCCAGCAGGGTGCGATCTTCGCCGAGCGACAAGGTTTGCTGCGCTTCGATCCGGAGATCCGGTTGCACGGGCGATGCCTTCAGACTGGCGGTGGCGGTGCCTTGGGCATCCGCGTAGCGATACGCCCGTCGCAGAGTCAGACCGGGCACCTGCGCGTTGAGCGACTGCAGCGTTGCGGCCGGAAAATCTTCCAGGTTGATCGGAGTGAAAGCAGCAGCCGTGACGTCGTCGAGTTGCACTTCCGGGCCGGTTGCCACTGCCAAGGCGCCGACTTGGCCGGCGGTTTGATTAAGCGTGAGCAGGCCGACTGATTGTTCGAAGGGCAGGGGACCGGTGGCGATTTGTGAACGCACCAACACGGTAAAAGGACGCGACAACGGCGGGTTGAGGGCGACGCGCAGCTTGCGCGTGTCCGGATCAAAACGCCACACGGAAACAAACGAGTTCGACGCGCCGGGCGCTCTCTCATTTTTGGCGTCTGCCGGCGCGCCAACCAGCGCCGGATCGAGGACGTCCGTGACAGTCGCCCCGCCCGGCACGTCAAAGATCAGTTCACTCATTTCACCCTGCGCGGGGCGCACCTGCACGTAATGAGCCCCTTCGATGGCGCCCGCGGCGGGCGCGTAGAGGTGGAATAGTTCCGCATAAAAGACGGCTTTTTCCCGTTTCACATCGCGGCTGCGCGGTTTCCAGCCGACCCACGGGTTCTGCACTGGTGGCAGAATGAGGCGGGCGACGGTGTTGGAGCCGGCGGTTTCGCGTTCGATGGAGACCGCTTGGGGCGCGGTCACGTCCACATCCAGATCGGTTACGGTCAGAGTGAGTGGGTTGACCAGGCCCAGGTGGGTGGGAACGGCGATTCCCTGTTCGCCTTCCTTCAAGCCGGTTTGCAGTTGAAATTCGAATTCGATCTCGAAGGTCCCGTCTTCTAACGCCAGCAGGTGATGCGTTCGACGGTTGTCCACGGTGAGTTGAACCAATTGCAGCGCGTTGGTCGGATAAACGATCCGCGTGAGCACGGCCGGCTCGGACAGAATCGGCAGGGCCTTGCCTTTCACCGCCGGCCACCGGAGTCGGGCGGTGGCCAGGGCGAATTTTTCCTCGATGCGTATGCTTTGGGTGACGGACTCGGCGATCGGCCGCTCTCGTCGGAGCGCGGCGCTGGGTTCGGAGGAAGCTTTGTTGGACGCGCTGGTCGAGGGAGCGGCCGCTTGAGCCTGACCCAGGCCGCTGCCGAGCAGGGCGGCCAGGATCAAGCCGGCTACGGCGGCCGAGGGATCCGTCGCGGGCGGTGAAGCGGGTTTGGGCGGCAGCTGCGTGATTCGTCGCAACGCGGGCAGGATGATGTGCAACAGAACGAAGGCAGCTGGAACCACGAAGAAGGCCGATGCCCCATTGGGACAACGCAAGAATGCCCAGCACATCAAGGTCCAGCCGAGAATCACCCCCGGCCCGCGCAACCAGGTGCTTTCGGTGGCGAGCGAGTAAATCCAGACCAAGACGGCCAGGAGGGCTGGCCAGAGGTGGCCGGCCCGATCCCAGACGGAGAATCCGTCTTCGACGTTGGCCACGTCGAGAGTGAGCGCGCTTCCGCTTTGTTGCACCGGCGCCAGGAAAGTGAGGTTGCGCGGCAAGGCCGCATGTTCCTGCCCGGCCAGGCTGCTCAGGCCGACGAGCGCCGCGAAGGCAAAAAACATGGCCACCAGGCCAATGGCGGTTCCGGCAACATGGCGCAGGCTGTTTTTGTAACTGCCCTCGCGGCTCGCCCAGCGCCAGGCCAACAAGCCCAAGCCGATCAGCGCCATCGTCACCAACAACTGCACCGTCGCCTGAGTTCTGGATGGGCTCCGAAACAAATTGGCCAACCCGGCAAAACCCGAAACATCCGCGACCCCGGTGGCCGGGGTTAAATCGCCGCGCCGATAGACCAGACGTTGACCGGCGTCCGGTTCGAGCTTCCATTCCGCCAGCAACACGGGCGCGCCGACGATGGGCGCGGCGATCTGCACGCGTTTGGCGGTCTTGGAACTCTTGGCCAGTTTCAATTCCAAGGTTTGCACGGCGTTGGGGTCCGCTCGCGTCGGCAACGGGATCAAGTTCACTTCGCCATCCTTCACCGGCACGGCGGTGACGCCATTGACCATGACGGACCAGAGTTGCAGGTCCGGCGGGACGAGCAGGCGCAAATTGGTGTTGCCACGATTCTTGATGAAGTAACGGGCGTCGGTCACGACTTCGCCATCCTTGGAGATGCGCGTGCTGAGGGTGGCGCGGTCGACCACCAGGCTTAAGGTTTTGCCCTGGTCCAACGGTGTGAGCGCCAGCTGCAGGTTAAACGGGCGAGTCGAGTAGCGGTAGGCTTTGAGGATGGGCGCATCAAACAACAACCGATATTCGGCCGGCACTTCCGCGGGCTGCAGCTCCAGCAGCCCCGGCGACACCGCGGCCGGCTGAACTTGGAATTGGTACGCGCTGATCACCAAAGTGTGTCCTTGCTCGGTGGACGCATCGAGCGGGCGGGCGCCGGCAAAGTTCAGCGTTTCGCCCTTGGGCTTGAACGGTCGTTCGTAAGTCACCAACAGCGTGTAAGCGCCAGACACCGGCGTGTGCAATTGCACCACGTACCCGTTGGTGGTGCGTTGCCAATTCCGGACGTCTTTGCCGGTGAATTCCACGTTGAAATATTCGCCGGATAACTCGACCTGAAACGATGACACCGGCGCGCCCGAGATCCCGTAATGCATCGTGCTGCTGCCGTAGGCAATGCCTTCTGCGATCGAGAACAGATGCACGACGTCCGCCTGCACCGATTGCGCCAGCCGTTCCACCCGCAACACCGCTTCCCAGGCCGGGTCGCTCAGCCGAAAGGCCGATTGGATGCCCACGATCTTCTTCGGGAAAAAGGCGGTGGCGATTTCGGTTAACGCTTGGGTCCGATCTGGGCTGAGCCGGAACCCGGCGTCGGCGGATACAGAGACATGGCCGCGGGTGGATTTGGCGCGGCTGATCTCAACCCGTGGCAGCGTCCAGGTCGGCTGGCCCAAGGCCGCGTTGCGTTCCAGACGGAGTTGCAAGACTTGCCGGCCGGACACCGGCTGGCCGTAAACCAAACGCAACTGCGAGTCGGGTTCGGCGGGGTTGTCGGTGAGAAAATAATCGTTCAGCCCGGGCACATTGAGGCGCGCGATGGCGTAACCGCGCGGAACGCGCATGAGCAACTCGCGCACAGGCGCCTCGCGAATGTCGAGTTCCAGTTCCGCTTCGATGGCCAGCTCCGTTTCGCCCAGATGATACGCCAGCACTTCGGAAACGCTAAGTTCCGGCAGGACGTTGTCGGCCTGCACGCGCAAGGCAAACGCCGCCCCGGCAAAGCGGAAGGCAAACCGTTGCGTGGCCCGTGTGCCGAAAAGCGCTTTGGTGGCGTCGGTTTCGGGAAATTGTTCCGGCGAAATCTGGGATAGACCCGTGGAATCCAACACTTCCAACCGGACGGCCCCTTCGTTGACCACGCGGAAATGGCCCGCGAAGCGCGTGGCACCCTCGGCCCGCAACTGGACGGTGTCCACCGCCTGCGGAAACGCGCCCAATTCCGTCTGCACCTGGACCTGAAGGAGGAAGTGATCTTTCTGCGGTTGATTGAAGTCGATGACCAGGCGGCGTTCGGCATCGTTGGCGGTGGGTTCTACTTTCCAGGACAACACATCGGCGCCTTGGACGCGGGTGACGTTGCCTGCTCCGCGTAAGGTCACGATCAGCCGGTTCAGTTCGCCTTGCATCACTTTGCCCTCCAGCAAAGCCACCTGGCGCATCAATCCCGGACTCAAACTGATCTGGGACAACATTTCCGCCGAATAGAAGAGTTTGCCTTCCTGTTCGAGCCGGGCCTCTTTCCAGGAGAGTTTCACGGCGCCGTCGGCCGGCAGATAACTCATGAAATCGGTTCCCGACCGGGTGGGGCGAGCCGCGCCGGCAAAACGGAATTGGGTATCGGCCCCCAGGCCCTGGAACGTCACCGGTTGCAGCGCGCTCGGGGCGATCCGGAAGTCCAGCGTGTTCCAACCGGCAGCGGGAACGACGCCCGCGTTGAACCGGAGGCGAATGGGAAATTCTCCCCCTCGATCGAAGACCAGCACAAATTGGCCCTGATCAAACTTCAGGCGCCAATCCGGATGTTCCTCCAAGGCGGTGAGCGCGGCGCTGCCCGACAACAAATTCAGCGTGCCGCCCTTCGGATTCTTCACGCGCGCGATCGCGGTGAGGGTGAACGCCGCCGCCGTATCGCTGAGTTTGCCTTCCAACTTGAAATCGCGCAGCACGACGCGCCGTGTCTCGGGGTCCGACACGGTCACGCGCAACGGCAACGTATAAGCCGAACCAAGAAAGCGGAAAGCCAACGGCTCCGGCTCATCCGGCTTGGGTTCCACCTTCAGGCCGGGCGGCAGGAACTTCGGATCGATCGGCACGAGCCCCGTCACGTTGGTGGTCTGCACGTCCAGTTCCGGGACGAATTCCACTTTCACGAACCCGTTGCCGAGTGCCGGCTGCGCCGGAGCCAGACTCAGCGGCGTGACCGAGCGGCCCCAGGTCTTGTATTCGTGCTCGGCGGAGATGTTGACGACCAGTTGGGTGATCGGTTTGTCGCTCTTGCGCGGACGCAACACCAGGCTGCGCCCGCCGCCGGGCTCCTGGCGCACACTCCAATCCAGCAGAGCGTCCCCGGTCACTTTCGTGATCTCGCCTTCCCCGGTGATGGTCAGCGGAAGTTCCTTGGGATCGCCCTGGAGAATGTCGAGCGTGACGTTGATGGAATGGCGGATCTGTTCGCGCGACACCTGCAGGACGTGCTGCAGCGTGGTGGCAAAGAGCACGCGGTCGCGATCCTCAGAGAAACCTTTCAAGATGGCTTCGATGACCACACGCGCCTTGCCATCCTGCAGCCCGCCATTGATGGAAATATCCTTCACTTCGGCGGCAGCGCCGTGGGCGAAGGGACTAGCGAGCAAGAGACCTACGCAAGGGATCAGAAAGAGCAGCCTGGAGAATATCGAATGGGGAGTTTGACCTTCGACTTTCGAAAATCGGCATTTGGCACTTGAATCCCCCTCTCCCCTTAACGGGGAGAGGGCGGGGTGAGGGGTGAGAGTGACATAAAGTGATCGCTTCGGGGACGCTGTCCGGATAGCTGCGCTCGAAACCGATGGAGAAATTGCAGATTTGGAATTTCGAATTTCGAATTTCGAGTGGTTGGTTTGCAATTCGGCATCCGAAAATCGACATTCGGCTGCAGATTCACGCGCAACTGGGCGGAGTGGATGTCTTTCGCGGTTCCCACCCTTTTCGCCGCTCTCACCCCTCACCCCGGCCCTCTCCCCGTTGAGGGGAGAGGGAGTCGGCGTTGCGCATCCTTCACCGAAGCCGGTTCGGCAATCGGCCTTCAACATTCGACATTCGACATTTGAGAGAGAGTGGCTAGACGCAGTTTTGTTGTTCATGCACGCATTCGGAAGCGGGGTCATTTCCCCGAGATCGCTTTGGCTTGTCGGAGCATCCATTCGAGTTTTTTCGGACGCGGGTCGGACCCGTAGGTCTCTGAAACGCCGCCGAGCAGGCCAAGCAAACGATCGGTGGACACTTCGCCCGCGAATGGACTGGAGACCAGCCATTCGGAGAAGGCTGAAGCGGTGCCGGCCAGGCGCAAAGCGGGGCTGGCTTGCTCGAGGGGAGCCGGGTTGCCGTTAAACGGCACGATCCATTCCTGTTCCTGATAGCTTGAGGTGCCCGGCACCTTGTAACGCACGCGCACCGTGGCGATCGGCCCCTGG
>DATLUX010000361.1:0-5114 GCA_035577805.1 Verrucomicrobiia bacterium | reverse complement strand
TCCGCATCACGATGGCGCGATCCGGATGGCTGGCGAACGTTTCGCGCTTGAACGTCACGTTCCCCAGGCGATAGCTCACGCTGGCGATGGCGGTATCCAGATTTAGATCGCGCCAATAATTCGTCACATCTCCTGAGCCTTCAAAATGCAGGCGCAGATCGCCGAACGGCTGATAAGCTTTTTGCCGGACCGGGTCGCTCAGAAAATTGGACCGGGCCAGCGTAATCGCATTTGTGATGTTTCCCGCTGCCAGCAACTGTCGGATCTCAGTGAGATGTTCGCCCGCGCCGTCACGGACGTAATCGTGCGGCTGGCCTTTCCACAGCGTGTCTTCGTTGAATTGGATGCGCTCGTCGAAAATGCCGCCGAAGATCATCGCGCCCATCCGGCCGTTGCCGATGGGCAGCGCTTCCGTCCACTTTTCCGCGGGTTGCGCATACCAAAGTGTGGCCGCCGCTTTCTCGGCAGCGAATGACAGGTTAGCCGCGCAGAGCGAGAATGTGACAAACCAGAATACGACGCGTGGCATGATGGAAGAATCATCACCACAAAGGCACTGCTCGTCCAAGTTTTTTATGGGCGAATTACTGCCATTAAGTTTGAGAAAAGTGACGCCAGCCGACTCATGTGGATTGAGCTTGGACGCGGCGGATTGGCTGGCGCATACTCCGCGCAATCGCATGAAGATGCTTTTCGTAGCCGACCTCCATTATGCGCTCAAGCAGTTCGACTGGCTGGTCGCCAATGCCGCGAACTTCGATCCTGTGATCATCGGCGGCGATCTGCTCGACCTGGCCTCCAGCCTCGATTTTGACGTGCAGATCGTCGTGGTGGAAAAATACCTGAGCCGCATCCGGCAGAAGACGCGGCTGCTCGTCAGCTCCGGCAATCACGACGGCGACAGTCGCAGCGCGGCGGATGAATCCGTGGCGCAATGGATTCAGGCATCGCGGACGGAAAGTTTGTTCGTGGATGGCGACAGTGTGGAAATACCGGGCGCACTCGTGACCATCTGCCCGTGGTGGGATGGGCCGGCCTCTCAGGCCGAAGTGGAGCAGCAACTCACGGAGCAGGCGCAAAAGGTCCGGGGCCGCTGGATCTGGGTTTATCATGCGCCGCCGGCGGGTTCGCCAGTGTGCTGGACGGGCAAGAAATTTGGCGGCGACGAGGTGTTGCTCGAGTGGATCAAACGGTTCCAGCCGGACATGGTGTTGAGCGGTCATATCCACAATTCACCATTTTATGCCGAGGGCGCGTGGGTGGATCGCATCGGCAAGACGTGGGTTTTCAATCCCGGCAAGCAGCCCGGGGCCAGTCCCACGTATATCATCCTCGACCTCGACGCGATGACAGCGGAATGGGTTTCGGCGGAGGGGCAATCAGTCAAGAAGCTCACGGTGGAATAGCGGCATGGTTTTCCGCTGAATGGAGCGCCGAGCACCGTCTCGGCAAGTTGACACTGAATGATTGAGGCTCGTAAAATAGAGCGACACGAAAACCGCGTAAGCGGAACGCGGCGTTTAACGCCGCTTCAACGTCGAAACCGCCAGCGGGCTGGCGTGTTATGCGGCACGTGCCATTGGACGTTGAAGCGGGCTTTAGCCCTTGTCATTACCCACATCGTTTTCATGGATGTTGCAAAGTGTCTAATCCTTGGCACATCCACATCAACCGTTGCCAGCCGCGCCAGATGGTTTGCCAGCCGGGCTGGCCATCGCCTTTGCGCGCCAGAAAGCCGCCCAAGCGTGCCACGGCCACCAATGCGCTGCGCTGCGTCCATCCTCCGGGAGGCTCGCCCCACTCGGCGGCCAGGAGCGCCAAGGCTTGCGGTCCGAAGGCGTCCGCTGCCACCGCCTCGTCGGGTCGCGCCCGCGCCAGCCATTGCGCGTTCAACAACCGGACGGCCACAATCGCCAGCACCGCCGTCAAGGTTTCGAGCCGATACGCCGCTGCCAACTGGCTGTCTTCCACGCCGGCACCGCTCTTGAGGGCTTTGTGATATTCTTCGATCCACCACCGGGCGGTGTAGCGGCCCACGATCCGTTGGGCTTCCACCCAGCGTTCGCAGGGCAGCGAGGTCAACAGGATCCAATGCAAGGCTTGGACTCCCGGCGGGGCGTTGAGTTCGCGCGCTGCCACCACGTTCACCGTGAAAGCGGGCTTGGCGTCCCCCGGGCGCTCGGGGCCTTTGAGCGTGAGCGTGCCGCTGCGCAGTTGGACGGTGGCGGTGCGCGCGGCTGCGCCGGTGCGCGCCCGCAATGCCACATTCAGCGTGCCGCGCACCGGCAGTTGTCCGGCCGCTTCCTGCAAATGTTCCGGCACCTCGGTCTGCGCCCGATCCCGGTAGCTGCGGATGATGAAGTCCACGCCGCGCCGTTGACAGTGTTCGATGGGTTCGTAGAAGTCGGCTTCCCGGTCGGCCAGAAAAATCCACTGGCTGCCCGGCGGCGGCGGGGGCGTCTGGTCCAGTGCCGCCGTCCAGCATTGCGATTGGCGCGGGCGTTTGAGCCTTTGCCGCCAGGTTTCCCGGCCCCGTTTGGGCGGTCCGGTGCGCACCCAGCTTTGTTGATAAAACAATCCCAGGGCGATGCCTTCGGGCTGCTGCTCCAGCGTCCACTGTTCCACCCGCACGGCCAGCGTGGTGTGCAGCAGCAGGCCACGACCGCCGCCATTGCCAATCGGTCCCAGACCCTCGGTGGCCGGGTGGAAGGAGTAGTCCAGTTGGGTCGTATCTTCGATCAGCAGATACTCGCCCGGTTCGCGGCACCGGCGGCGGGTGGCTTCCCAATGCGGGGTCTGCACTGTGACCGGTCCCACCTTGGGCTGGCTGAAAAAGCGGTAGGCCGCTTTGACTTCCTTCCAGCACGGCAGGGCTTGCGGCAGTGTGCCGCCGGGATTTTGAGCCAGGCGTGTGGCGATGTTCACAAGACGATCGGTGCGGCGTTGGTCCCCCAGTTGGGCCAACGCGAATTCCTGCTGCGCCCACTGGGCGGGCGTCGACAAGGTCAGGTTCATGGTTTGGCCGGAGGAGGGACCGATGAAACCAGAACCAAACAGCCTTTGTTGACCAATGAAATCGCATATCAGATCAGTTCATGCAAGCCCGCGGAAGATGTGGGTAATGACAAGGCGTGAACGCCGCGCTCCATTACCGTATTGCGCGAGACTCAATCAACATCGAGCCGGGACGGTGCCGGGCGTTCCACTACTCGCCGTGACGAATGGTGGATTCTTTGGGGCGGACGCGGGCGGTGGGTTGGCGGTGCATCAGCGCCTCCAAAACTTCGTCCACCATGCCGAGGTGATCGTGGCCTTCATACTGGTGCTTCACGTTCACGAGATATTTGTTGAGCGCATCCAGCCGGCGGGCAAGCATTTCGGCGACATGCAGGCACAAGGCCGGCGACGATTTCAGAAATTCACGCGGCTGCTCGACGATGTAAAAGGAACACGGTTTCACGGCGCGCACGGAGGCCGTATGCGCGCCGCCGAGCAACACGGCCATTTCGCCGAACACCAGGCCGGGCTGGGCGGCGAGCGCGACCCACACATCATCTTTCAAAACTTCGACGGCGCCTTCGATCAGAAAATAGAGCGCGTTGGTCTGTTCGCCCTGTCGGATGACGAACTGGCCGGCCTCAAAGCGTCGCAGCTCGTGGCCTTGGAGTGATTCAAGTATCGCAGACATCACGGGCGAACAGTAACGAGCCGGCAGGCTGGCGGCAAAGTCTTTTTACCAACGAACAAAGCGAGCCACGTCGTATTCGTAACGTTGCCTTCGATAGTCAATGGGCGTTAACTCCGGCGACTTAGGCCTACCATGTCTGTCCTGCAGGTGGTTTAAGCCGACTCTTTAAAAAGGTGAAATATTTGGCGTCCTCTTGCTTGAAAATCTCATCGCCAGCCCCCATGTAAGCACGCGCCAATTCCTCTGCGGCCATCTCGTGATGCCCCAACTCAAACTCGCACTGTCCAAGCCGCAGATGGAGAAACGGGTTTCCAAGGCCATCAGGGCAGTGAATGGCAAATGCAAATGCCTCCTTTCCGCTGGTGAAAAAATTAGATGCAAAGCACGCGTCTCCGATTGCGGACAACACCCAAGTAGATGCAGCCCAGTCCTGCTTCGGCTCAGGAATGAGCTTGTATGCTTGATTGAATCGATTGATCGCCTCCCGATGTGCTCCATTTTTCATGAACGCATCACTTTCGGCGCAGAACTTTTTGATCTGCTCATGTAAAGTTGAAGGAAGTTCGTGCATGGGTATGGCCCGGTTAGATGTTAGATCACAGCCCGTGCACAGCATCGTGCAGCGGTGCGATTGCCAAAGTTTCTGTCAACATAACATTATGAAAGAGGATGCGAGAATTTTGAACGCGAGATTTGGTTAAAGATATTTTTGCAAAATCGGCTTCAGTTCCGCCATGGTTTTCTTCGGCCAGCATTTCCGGTCGGTCATGATGGCGTTCTTCAATGCGGAATGGCACGGCCAGCTTGGTTCGCCCGGGATTTGCGGAATGACCCGGGCAATGATGGCCTTGGCGGTCGCGGCGTTTTTCATCAGGTTGGCGATGACCATCTCCACGGTGACGTGCGCCTCGTCCACTTTCCAGCAATCGTAATCGGTGATCATCGCCATCGTGGCGTAGGCGATCTCGGCTTCGCGGGCGCACTTGGCCTCGCCCAGATTCGTCATGCCGATGACATCGTAGCCGAGCTTGTGATTCGTGGTGGATTCGGCGCGCGTGCTGAACGCCGGGCCTTCCATGTTCACATACGTGCCGCCGTCATGTACCCGCGCCTTCAACTTCCGCGCATGTTTCAGCAACAACACGCGCAACTCCTCGCAAACCGGATCCGCAAACGCCACGTGCCCCACAATCCCGCGCCCAAAAAACGTGTGCTCAAACGACCTCTTCGTCCGGTCAAAAAACTGGTCCGGCAGCACGATGTCGCACGGCTTGTACTTGGCCTGCAACGACCCCACCGCGCTCACACTGATGATCCACGCTACGCCGAGCTTCTTCATCGCCCAGATATTCGCGCGATGATTTAACTCAGTGGGAAGTATGCGATGGCCGCGGGCATGGCGTGGCAGGAAAACAACTTCGCGTCC
>DATLUX010000360.1:0-3896 GCA_035577805.1 Verrucomicrobiia bacterium | reverse complement strand
GGGACCCCATCGTCCGTCACGACGATCGTAACGAAATTACTGCTGCCGGCTTGTGCGCGGCTCGGAGTCCAGGAAAAGACGCCGCTGTTGGTGTTGAGGCGGGCCCCGACGGGGCCTTCGGCGAGCTGGAAGGTCATGCGATTGGTGGGAACGTCGAGATCGACAACGCCGTTGGTCACGCGCAGCAGAGTGAGTACGGAGGCGGCTTGGTTGGACACAGGAAGCAGCCTTGGAGCGCTGTTCAATTCGTTCACGACGACTGTCATGCCCTGCGTGGCGCTCAGGCTGGGAGCGCCGTCGTCAGTGACAATCACCTGAATCCAGTTGGTGCCTGGGCCTTGCTCTTCGGATGGAGTCCAAGTGAAGAAGCCGTTTGTTGGGTTGATGGCCGCGCCTGGTGGCGCGGCGGCGAGACTGAAGGTCAACCGGTCAGCGGGCAGGTCTGGATCGGTGGCGGAGATGGAAACGGAGAACTGAACCCCTTCATTCACGGTTTGAGGTGCAACGGGCGCGACAACGGGCCGATGGTTCGGCCCGCGGGCGGGGACGTAGAACTGTGCCACGGACTCGATCAGACCTCCGGAATTGTTCCCATATCCGCCTACGGTGCGGCCGCGGGCGCGGAGGTAAACGTTTTGTCCGGGTGGGAGCGTCAGGCCCGTAAGCCGCCATCCGCCGCTGATTCTCACGGCGGCGCCGAGCAACGTGTAGGTAAGGTCGTCGATGGATTTCTCGAAGGTGACTTGTTCGACTTCCGGCGCACTGCCGCTCCGATTCCAGATCACCGTCGTGCCGGTGGCATCGAGAGTAAGCGTTTGCAGCGCTGGGCTCCCGCTGGCCAAGCGGCCGATGAAGTTGCGTGCCTCTCCGCCCAACGTCGTGAAAAAGCCTCCGACGAGAATTTTCCCGTCCGGCTGGACAGCCAGGCTGGCGACCTCGGCGTTCGCCCCTGGATTGAAAGCGGTGTCTGCGCTGCCGTCGGGGTTGAGTCGGCCGATGTTATCGCGCGGTTGGCCGGCCAGGATGGTGAAGGGGCCTCCCACGACAATCTTCCCGTCAGTCTGCACGAGTATGCTATACACGGCAGGATTGGGACCCCCACTCGCCCCCGGATTGAAAGTGGCGTCTATGGTGCCATCGGCGTTGAGCCGGCCAAGACGGTTCCGCGGCTGCCCGCCCAGCGTCGTGAACCAGCCTCCGGCGAGAATTTTTCCGTCCGCCTGCACGGCGAGAGTGAACACGACAGCACCACCGCCGATTGGGCCGGGGTTGAAGGAAGTATCCAGACTGCCGTCGGCGTTGAGCCGGCCCATTGCGTTGCGAGGTTGCCGGCCCAGCGTTCGGAAACGCCCCCCCACGAGAATCTTTCCGTCCGCTTGCAGGGCTAAGCTGGTTACCCAATCGTCTGCGCCTGGGTTGAAAGATACGTCCAGGCTGCCGTCGGCGTTGAGCCGGCCAATATTGGCGCGTGGCTGCCCAGCCAGTGCGGTGAAGAGGCCCCCGACCAGGATCTTTCCATCGGGTTGGAGGATCAAACTGTACACTTCGTTGCTTGCCCCTGGGTTAAACGAGTTGTCGAGGCTGCCGTCGGGATTGAGGCGACCTATGCCCAGGCGCGGTTGCCCTCCCAGCGTGGCGAAAACGCCACCTACTAGAATCTTTCCGTCGCCCTGCACAGCCACGCTGTATGGGACAAAGCTAGCCCCTGGGTTGAAGATGGAGTCCAGGGTGCCATCCGCCTTGAGGCGACCCAAATAGTTGCGCACCTGCCCCTGCAACCCGGTGAAACGGCCCGCAACGACCACTCTCCCGTCCGGTTGCATGGCCACGCAGGACACCCAGTCGTCCGCTCCTGGATTGAGGGTGGTATCCACGCTGCCATCGACGTTGAGGCGGCCGATGAAGTGACGCGTCTTGTCGCCTAGCGTCGCGAAGGGACCTCCTACGACAAGCTTCCCGTCCGCTTGCAGCGCCATTGTAGTGACTGCAGTCGGATTAATGCCACCAGGGCCCCCGCTCACTCCCGGATTGAAGCTGGCATCCAAGCTGCCGTCGGCCTTTAACCGGCCAATCCGATTGCGCGGCTGCCCGCCCAACCTGGTAAAATTGCCACCCACCAGAATCTTCCCATCCGCCTGGACGGCCAAGCGCTCAACCATGGTGTAGGGAGGATCCACGGGGCCATCGGTTGGTCCAGGATCGAAGGTGGTGTCCAGCGTACCGTTGGCGTTAAGGCGGCCGAGGTTATTGCGCAACTGGTCGGCTAGAGTGGTGAAGCGGCCCCCCACTACAATTTTCCCGTCCGCCTGCACAGCCAAAGTCCCGACGTAGGGATTGAAGACGTTGCCACCGACCTGCGGATTGAAGGCGGTGTCGAGGCTGCCGTCGGCATTCAACCGGCCAATGTTGGCGCGGGGCTGGCCGACGAGCGAGGTGAACAACCCTCCCACCACAATCTTCCCGTCCGCCTGCACGGCCAAGGCATAGAACCCAGCTTTGGCAATGCCGGTCGCCTGTGGATTGAACGTACTGTCGAGGCTGCCGTCGGCATTTAACCGGCCGATGCCGTCGCGCGGCTGGCCACCCAGCGTGGTGAAAATGCCGCCAGCTAGAATCTTTCCGTCCGCCTGGAGCGCGAGGGTGTACACTACAAAGTCAGCCTCGGGATCAAAGGAGTCGTCCAAGCTGCCGTCAGCGTTTAGCCGGGCAATGTAGTTGCGCTCTTGGCCGCCCATTGTGTTGAAATTCCCGCCCACGACAATCTTGCCATCTGCCTGCACCACGATACTGCCAATGAACAAGAAGGAGCCCCAACTGCTGATCGTCCCAGCATTGAAGCTGGTGTCCACCGTGCCGTCCACATTGAGTCTGCAAATGCGGCTGCGTCCGGTGCTCCCGACGGCGTCGAATTCGCCGCCGATAATAATTTTGCCGTCGGGTTGAATCGCGATGGCATCGACGATGCCGTTGGGGTTGGGATCAAAGCCGTCGTTGGCAGGATGTGCGATGGCAGGTGCGGATTGGACCTGGACATTGTCAAAGGCCATGAGCGGGAGTTGGGAGCCCGTCCGCCCATTCGATCGAAAGTAAGTGAGATCGAACTGCTGACTGGCTTTGAGTCCGCCGCTGAGCAGGCTCTGGTTGTTGACAAACAACTCGTAGGTTGAGCGGTCGAGGTGTAAATCCAGATCAAAGTGGCTGCTCCGGCCGACCGCAAAACTCCCGACGGAATGGAAGCCGCCGGCGTCTTCGACAGAGAACTGCCCGTTGGGAAGGTATTTGATTCCCCACATCGTTTCAGTGCCACCGCCGAGGAGAACGTGAGCTTGCTCAGGCGGATCATCGGCGGGCGTGTCGAGAACCAGTGAGTCCCAACTCAAACGCCAGTCGCCGGCAATCAACACCGAAGGACTGTAGAAGGCAGCACAAGCGAGGCTGCCCGGCACCGAGTGCAGCAGCACCGGCTTGTCGGTCAGGTCGCCCGCCGATGCCACCACCTCGACTGTGGCGCCGGTGTCGGCGATAATCGATTGCGGTAAATCGGGCGGCGAACCCGTCGCTAGTGGGCCTAACGGCTGATCGTTAAAGCTTGCGTTGAAAATGACCTGCGCATGGGCGGGTCCGGTCAACGCCAGTGCTGCCGTCGCGATCAAGAGTGTCGTTTTCTTATGGAATACAGCACTCATGGCTTCGGTTCATGCTATTCGCGGGCACGATAGAATATGGTTTGGTTCGTGTTGCTGGGAGTGAACACCTGGAAAAGATTGGTCAGTGTTCCCTGCCAATCGGCTCGCCACGAGCGCGGCTCAGCCCAATTGGTGGTGGATTCCAAGCGATAGCTGGTTTGAGGAGTGCCATAAAGGGTCAACGTGGGCTGACGGTTTGTTCGAAACAAA
>DATLUX010000359.1:0-11302 GCA_035577805.1 Verrucomicrobiia bacterium | reverse complement strand
CGCCGAGGCGCACGGGCGTGGCGCGTTTGGCTACGGTCTGGCGTCGGCGCAGCTCCGAACTGCGGCTCAGCATGTCGACTGCGAAGATATCAACCCATCCATCGCGATCGATGTCGGCAAAGTCGACTCCCATCGAACTGGCCGGCATCTTCCGCCACGCCAGCGCGCCAACCGCCCGAAAGTGGCCACGCCCGTCGTTGAGCCACATCCGGTCCGGCGTCCAGTAATCATTGCAGACATAAAGATCCGGCGCGCCGTCTCCATTCAGATCACGGAATCCGGCTGCCAATCCCCAATCCAAGGGGGCGTTGGTGAGCGGTGCTCCGTTTTCGTCCAGAAAAACTCCGTTCGTCCACGGCACCGCGCTGAAATGGCCGCGGCCGTCGTTCAGATAAAGAGTGTCCGGTTCTCCAAATTCCTGCACTACGCCGTTCTCGAACGTGAGCCGGTTGCGCAACTGCGGAGGTACAGTCGGCTTTTTGTTCACATACATCACCGGGATACGCGGCCAATCCCGTGTGTCATCCGTCCGGTTATTGGCCACGTACAAATCCAGGGTGCCATTACCGTCGACGTCGGCCAGCGCCAAGGTTTCCGTCCCAAAGGCGTTGGTGATGTTAGCGCTGGCCGTCACATCCTTGAAGTGGCCGTGTTGATCGTTGAGAAAGCAGAGCACGCCTTGGCCGACCGTTCCCACCAGCAAATCCAGCCAGCCGTCACCGTCGATGTCCGCAAACACGGCGGCCCGGTAGAACAACGGAGGGAAATGCAGCCCGGCTTGCGCAGTGACGTCTTCGAATTGCCAGTTGCCTCGGTTGCGGAAGAGGCGATTCTGTTGATTCAAACTGCAGAAGAACAAATCCACGCGTCCGTCTCCATCGAAATCTCCGGCCGCGACGCCCGAGCCGTTGTTGAGCACGCGATTGCTGGCGCTGATCCACGAATCCAATTCGTTGGTGAACGTCACGCCCGTTTCTGCAGGATTCATCGCGGTGAAACCGGGTGGAGCAGGCGGAACTTTCAGCGGGAGCACCTCGTGGAGCGGCGTTGCCGCAGTAGCGATCGCGGCAAGGGCGAGTTCGAGGCCCGTCCAGGCGATGCAATTTGCAACGGCGCTCATTGGATTGGATTCAGACTAAGCAAGGGCTCGCGCGCGAGGATAACGAAGAGCGTTCCGAGCAGCCATTGGATTCCACTGCACCAATTGGGTGCGTGTTTGCCCGTAGCAAACAAACTCGGGATAGGTCGCTTTGAGAATGGGTCGGCCTCATGCGCACGCAAGGAATCGCGTGGCCGAGCGGCGTTCGTGCCTTGGATTCAGGTTGGTTTGAAGAACGTTGCTCGGCCATTCTTGCGAGGATCAGAGTGTTTTTGCTGGGAGATTATGATTGCCTCTGAAGCCGATCTAGTCTTAGATAATTCCCTTAATCCGGACAGTCGTAACGGCAATCCTTTCCTATGAAAATCAACGGTCTTCTCCTGGTTTGTTTGGGTGGAACTCTTCTCCTTGGTCTCAACACGGCAACGGCCGCGACCTATGCGGAAACGGTCCTGGCGGAGAACCCAATCGTTTACTTTCGTTTTAGCGATGATGCCACCGTCGCGGCCAACGCCGGCAGCTTGGGCGCGGCCGTAGACGGTACCTACAACGGCGGCGCCGCCGCGGGAGACCAAGCGCCGCGGCCGCCGGATTTCACCGGGTTCGAAGCGGATAACCGCGCGCTTCAGTGCGACGGCGTTGGCGGGTTCGTCAGCACGGTCTCAGGCTTGATGAACGGGCGTCCGGTGTTCTCGATGACCGGCTGGATCCGGCGCGAAACCGATCAGGCCAACCGCACGGGCCTGTGGGGACAAAACGATCTGGTTGAGTTTGGTTACATTAATAACGGCACGTTGGAAGTTTGGACGGACAACGGCTTGGACATCGGCAATGCGATCCCCAACCAGTCCTGGGCCCACGTGGCCATCGTAAGCACGGGCTCCGGTGGGACCGCCACGATGTCGATGTACACCAACGGCATTCTGGCCGGGTCGCGTTTGCACTCGCTGCCCGTGGATAACACTTTCGGCTTTAACATCGGTGGAGGCGGCGTGTTTGACGGCACGGGCAATTTCTTCAACGGCCAAATCGATGAGGTGGCGATCTTCGACAAAGCGCTCACGGCCGATCAAGTGGCGGCGCAGTATCTGTCGGCCGTGGCGATCGCGCCGACGATCTTGCAGCAGCCGCAAGGCACGAATGTGTTTGAAGGCGCCGAGGTTGTCCTGGAGGTGAAAGTGTTCGGCTCGCCGCCCATCACATATCAATGGCTGTATTTTGGCAGTGAGATCAAGAATGAGACTAACGCCACGCTGGTGCTCCACAACATCACTGAAGCGCAGGCAGGTCAGTATCTGGTGCAAGTTACCAATCCTAGCGGCACGGTCGGCAGCGATCAAGTTGAGGTCACCGTTTCGCCGACCGTCGCACCGACCATCACACAAGACCCGCTTTCGATTACGAAATATGCGGGCGCATCGGGTGCCCTCAACGTGGCAGCTACGGGTGGCAGCCATCTTCTGTATCAATGGCAAAGGAACCAGGTCAATGTTCAGAACGCCACCAATGCCTCCTTGACGTTTATCCCGTTGCAAGCCGGGAACGCGGGCGATTATCGCGTGATCGTCTCGAACGGGGCCGGCTCGGTCACTAGCGCCGTGGCGACCATCACGGTCATTGTCCCGGTGCCTGGCAGTCACGCGGAACAGATCATTTCGTATGCGCCGATCGCTTTCTGGCGCTTTAATGAGACCAGCGGCACGACGGCGTTTGATTTTTACGGCACCAACGACGCGACCTACATGGGCTCGGCTGCTCCTGGCCCGGAAGCGCCGGTCTCACCACAGTTCCCTGGCTTTGAGAGCGACAACCTGGCCGCGCAGTTCGACGGCGCCACGGCTTATGTGGCTGGACCCATCGGGTTGATGAATAATCTGAATAATTTCAGCATGGTCGGCTGGATCCGCCGTGGCGGTGATCAACCCAACCGAACGGGTCTGTTCGGCCAAAACGACATCGTGGAGTTCGGCTATATCAACAACGATACGCTGGAACTGTGGACCGATAACGGCCTGGACGTTTCGCCCAACCCGATCCCCAACGGCGAATGGGCCCAAGTAGCCGTGGTTGGCGAAGGTTCCCCGGGTACAGCCAGAATGTACGTTAATGGCAGCCTGGTTGGTAGCCGGGCCCAGTCCCTGCCGGGGCCTAATAGTTTCGGGTTCAACATTGGTGGCGGCGGTGTGTTCGACGGGACCGGCAACTTCTTCAACGGCCAAATCGATGAACTGGCTGTCTACAACAAGGCCCTGACCAGCGCGCAGATTTGTTCGCTCTACAACCGGGCCACCGGCAAGACCGTCTCGATGAGCATCTCCCGCAACGGCAACATCATCCTCGATTCCAAGCCGGCCGGCACCCGCCACAACGGAGCCAGTTTTGGCGCCACCTGGGTGGAAAGCGATACCGATGCCGTCGCCCTGACCCGCGATGGGGTGATGAAATTTGCTGCAGCGGACGGCGACCAAATCACTCTGGCGCCGGACGCGGATTTTAATTCAGCGCAGGGCACGATCACGTTCTGGATGCGTTCGGCCGGCACTGCTGGCGGCGGAAACTTCGGCGCCATGCTCGTGGATCGCCGTTCATCCCGCGGCGATGTGATCGTGCAAGCTGACGACGGCACCCTCTTTGTGCAAGCGAACGACGGTGGAGGAACCGTCAACGCATTCAACGCCGGATCGGTCAGCGACGACCATTGGCATCACATCGCTTATGTTTACGACCAATCCGCCGCGGGCAGCACCACGCTTTATGTCGACGGTGTCTCGGTGGGCACGCAGGCTCCTACCCGCGCCTGGTCTTGGGATCCTGCACAGCAAATCGAGTTGGGCCGTTCGCATGATGGATATTGGAGACTGTTCGACGGGTCGATGGATGATTTCCGGATTTACAGCCGCATGTTGACGGCGGACGAAATCGGCACCGTCGCCAACCTTGGCGATGTGGTGGATGCGGCGGCGTTGAAAGTCAGGTTTAACTTCGACGGCCCGCCCTCTGGCCTGAGCCTCACTTGGTCATGCGGCATCCTGCAATCGACTTCCGCCCTGGTCGATACGGGTCCCGGCACCGTCTGGACCGACGTGCCCGGCGCCGCGTCGCCGTTTACAGTCGATCCGGCCGCCGGCGGCCCGCAGTTCTATCGCGTCAAGTACTAAGTCGTATCGGTGCTTGACCGTTAAGGCCACCGTCCCGTCCTTCTGGACGAGACGGTGGCTGAATTTTTTCCGGATGTAATACCAGAGCTCTCACCGAAAGAAGATGAGACGCAAGCCCGCCAAAACCATAAGACCGCCAAAGCAACGTTTGAGCACATCGGCCGGAATGTGTTTGGTGAGCGAGGCACCCAGAAACCCGCCCAGGATCGCCAGCGGGACCAGCGACGCGGCCATGCGCCAGTCGATATTGCCTAGTTGTTGATGTTTGATTACTCCCGTGACGGCGGTCGGGATAATGACCGCCAGCGAGGTGCCGATGGCAGTTTTGATGTTGGTGTTCAGGAACCAGACCATGGCTGGCACCATCACGATCCCACCGCCGACGCCGAATAACCCGCTGGCTATGCCTCCGATGAGTCCGATCACCGCCGCCATGAAGTATTGCATAAAGCCGTAATGCCCTGCCGCTTCCGGTCCGACAACCAAAAACGTTTTCAAGACGGCTCCGGCCCTCTACGGTCTCCGCGATGGCGCTCGAGCATCCGCCTCTCAAAGCCTTCCTGGTTCAGCTCGGGGATAGTTGTCTGTTTGGACAAGTGCTCATCCAGCGGCGCGAGGGTGGATTTGAATTGCGGCACTTGGCGGATCGCGAGCGCGCCCCGGACTCGCTCCGCATAGTTCCAGTGCCTCAGCTGCGGCCATTAGCCCAACACACGGCGGCTGGCGCCTTTCGTCCGCTGAAAGCGGCTCCCAATCTCGTGCCGGGATGGCGCACCCCGGTCGAAGGTCAGCTCGATTTGGAATTCGCCCTGGACCAGCTTTATCCTGGGGCCCTCGCGGACTGGCAGGCGGCGCGGCAAACGCATCCGCCCATCACACATTTCAGGGAGTTCGTCCAACGCCAGTCAGGGATGTATCGCATCACCGCGATGCTTTCCGAGGCGCAAGCCTCCCGAATTATCAGGGCTTGTTGTCCGGCCCGGTTCTGTCTGAAACGGCGGCTGTGGACGGGAGGAGGCGTGGGGGCCGATTCGGTTGAGAGCAAGAGCCTGATTCCGTGTCTGGAGCCTTGCGCGGTGTTTCTGGAGTTTGCCCGCAAGGCCGCGCGGGTTGATCAGGAGGAAGCGGCTGGAGGGGCCGTTGGTCCTGCTGAATCGGAGATCGCCCTCGCCGCGTCGGCGGAAGCGGTTCGCACCGAGCCGGCGCGCGAAGCCGATTTCAACGACCCTACGAATCCCCGCCGGCTCGCTCTGGCGGAGGAGAAGGCGCGAGACCTAGCGGCCGGGACATTAACCAAGCGATGCTAATCATCGTCCTGATCTTAATCGCGGCGATTGGTGGTACAAAGTGCGGTGGCCCGCAATTTCGGAAAGCCCAGTAGGGTTTATCCTTCATCTCTGATTTCTAATTTCTGATGTTTGAGGACCAGCTGTACCTAATCCTAATGCAGAATAGGTAGCGAATGCGGGTGGCGCATCAGCTCAGCTTCAAAATCGAGGTAAAACTCCATGCGCCGTTCGGTCTCGGGCTCATCGATACTGCGGGCCAGGATTAGATACGTCGCGTAATGGTTTCCTTCGGATTCCACCAGGCTGGCGTAGAACTGGGCCAGGTCCGGATCACGATTGACCAGGCCCTGTGCCAGCAGCTGAAATTTCTCGCAACTGCGTCCCTCGATAAAGGCGCAGCAGATGAGATGATCGATGACCTGTCCACGGGTGCCATTGCGAATGGAACGCATGAGCCCCGTGATCCATGGGCTGGGATAAGGTTGGCCGAACGGAATGCCCCGTTGTTTGAGCAGATTCAGCACCAACTGGAAGTGTTGCAGTTCTTCCATGGCGATCGCGTTGAGCTGCTCGACGTGCGGAAAAAGGTCCCGGTGCTTCTCCAGATTAATGGCGGTGGTGGCGGCCTTGCGCTCCAGATGCGCGTGGTCCACCAGCACCGCTGGCAGATCCGTGAGCACCCGTTCCAGCCAGTCGCCTGGCACCTTCTCACGCCATAACAGCATGCCGTCTCATAGCGGGCCCGCTGCCGCCGGCCAAGCCGGGATTTTACAAATTTGCCTTTGAATCGGCAGGGCCTGCGTGATTTCATCTCAAGTGTGAAGAAACGACGGAGTTGCGCAGGACGGGGGCCCGGCCGCCCGGTGGCCTTTACCTTAATCGAGTTGCTGGTGGTGATTGCAATCATCGCCATTCTCGCAGCGATGCTTCTGCCGGCCTTGGGCGGCGCCAAAGAGACGGCCCGCCGCATTTCGTGTCTCAACAACCTGAAACAACTTCGAACCGCGTTGACCATGTACGCCGATGACAACGACGGGCAGTTTCCGCCCCGCAGCAAGCCGTACTGGATGACCCGCACTTACCGGTATTACGAGGACGTAAAGCTGCTGATCTGTCCGACCGATCGGCCTTCGCCTTCGCCGGCCGGCGATCCGCGGGAGCCGGATTTCGCTCCGCGCAGCTACATTCTCAACGGATGGAACGATCATTTCGAAGCGACCCTCAAGCCGCTGGGCTCCAATGCGTGGCGCAGTTTCACCGAGCATAAATGGCCGTTCGGTTTCCCGGAAAGCGTCATGCGCGACCCGACCGAAACCATTGTGCTGGGGGAAAAGACCAGCGAGACGAATGCGTTCCATATCCACATGGATTTCTTCCAAAACAACGACATCGACGGCATTGTCGAACAGGCCCGGCATAACTCCCCCATGCACGGCGTGGGCCGCTCCAACTACGCGTTCGGCGATGGAAGCGTGCGCACGCTGCGGTTTGGGGAGTCCATCTCGCCCATTAACCTGTGGGCAGTCACCGATTTGTGGCGTTACAATGCCAATCCGCCGCCAATGCAATGAGCGCACGAACAACGGGTTCACCCGACTTATAGCCTTTGAGTCCAGCCGATCCACCAGGTTTTTACCCCCATCGGTTCTTCGTTCTCTCACCCGCGATTTTCGTCGCAACTTCTTCCGTTTAGCTGTGTCCTGAGGAAGCATGCTTCCGGCCCCTCGGGGCTGTCATGACAGATCTGGAAAAGTTTGAGGGGTTCATGAAGAACTACCAGGACATGGTGTATGGCACAGCCGTGCGGTTGCTGGGTAACCCAACCGACGCGCAGGACATTGCCCAAAGCGTCTTTCTGAAGGCGTTCGAATCCTTCCAGGCACTGGCAGAAAGCCCGACGGCCGGAGGTTGGCTCAAGAAAGTAACCACCAACCTCTGCTTGAACCAACTCAACCGCTATCGGTATCGCTGGCGGTTCTTCTCCGAGATGCGCGCCGATGATAATAGCCCGGAGTTTGTGGACAACGTGGCCGCCCCCGAACAGGAGCTTGACCTGGATGAAGCCGAACGACATCAACTGCTTGAGAAATGTTTGCAACGCTTGCCCCATGCCCAGCGTGTCCCGTTGGTTCTTTATCATTTTGAAGATTTGCCTTACGAAGAGATCGCAAAACGCCTGGGCGCATCCCTCAGCAAGGTGAAAACAGACATCCACCGCGGCCGGCAGTCCTTAAAACGTTTTCTCCAGCATCGGCGGGAAGATGCCCTGGGCACCGAAGCCAGGCCACGTTGATGATTGCCCCCGAGTCCAATCCCGATTCCGAGTGAACAATCCTGATCCAGACCCCAATCTTGAAGCCTGGGCGTCGGCAGAGTTGAAAAAACTGCCGCCGGTGCCCGCGCCCGCCACACTCCTGCCTCGCGTGCTCCAACGCCTGGAAGCGCGAGCTCGGCGTTACTGGTGGTTGAGGGTATGGTGGGATTGGCCGCTGGCCGCCAAGGTCGCTTCGCTGATGCTGAGCATCGCGCTGGCCGGAAGCCTGGGCGGAGGCGGGCTCCTGGTCGATGAGCGAGTCGCGGCTTATGCCGGCGACATCACCGAACGGTTCACGCCGCTGGCTGGGTTGTGGGACATCGCGACCGCTCTGGGCCGCGCCGCGGTGCAGGTGTGGGCGGCGGTCGCCCAACCCGTCATTCTGACCGGACTCGCCCTTGGAACGGTGCTGTACCTCCTTTGCGTGGGATTGGGGACCGCGGTGGTTCGCTCGATTTGGAAGCGCATTTGACCCAGATACTCATGAGAGCCGAAGCTTTTTGTGATGCCCGTTCGTGTGGCAGATGTGTTGATGGTTCCGCGCCGGCAGAAAGGCGAAGATGCCCAAGGCGGCGGCGCCTGGTCGGCAGCGCTCAGAAAACGTTCAACGCTCAATGGCTACCGATGCGAAAGGCCTGGATTCGTTTGGCGCTCGGCTGCTTTATCCTGTTGGCTGGGTTCCACACTGTCCCAGGCCAGGAGCCGGCCGCGCCAGCCAAGGAGCCGGCGGCGGTTGAAGTCGAGAAACCGGCTCCGGCCGCGGACTCGCCGGCTCCGACACCGCCAAAACCAGCTGCGCCGCGTAGCAAGTCCAGCCGTGTTCGGATTCATCGCACTTCACCAGGGTCCCACGTCGTGATTGGGGATGATCTGGTGCTGAAGGAAGATGAAGTCGCGAGCGACGTGGTGGTGATAGGCGGCTCAGCGTTCATCGACGGCAAGATCACCGAAGGGTTGGTGGTTTTGATGGGCGGGGCCAAGCTCGGCCCGAAAGCCGAAGTGCGCCGCGACGTGACGGTCATTGGCGGTGGCCTGGAGGCCGATCCTGGCGCCAAGATGGGACCCAGCCGGCTGGTGTTGGGGGCGCCGGTCCCTGGCATGGGCAAAGCCGCGTGGCTGCGTTGGCCTTCGCAATGGTTGAGTTCGGCGTTGATGCACGGGCGCATGCTTCCCCATCAATACTGGTGGAGTTGGGCGATGGCCGGGTTGGCGTTCGTATTTTATGTGATCCTGGCTGTCCTTTTCCCGCGTCAGGTTCAGGTTGTCGTCCATACGTTGGAAGAACGACCCGGCAACGCGTGGCTGACCGGCCTGCTGGCGGCGATGTTGCTCGGGCCCTTGCTCATGTTGCTGGCCATTTCCGTGATCGGCCTGGTGGTCATTCCCGTGGCGGTGGCCGGATTCATCCTGGCCTTTGTCTTTGGCAAAGTGGCGGTGTGCCGTTACGCCGGACAACAAATCGGCAGCCAAATCGGCAGCGCCTGGCTGCAGCAACCGTTGCCCGCGTTGTTTTGCGGCGCCTTGCTGTTGTGCGCGCTCTACGTAATTCCTGTGGTTGGGTTGTTGGCGTGGTGCGCAGCTGCACCACTGGGCTTGGGGGCGGTTGTGCTGACGATGTTCCAGTCCAAGCCGCGTCCGGCGGCTGCTGCGACCAGCCCGATGCCGCCTCGGCCCAGCGGGGCGCCGGGAGATGTCGGCTTGGGCGTGGCCGTGCCCGCGGGATCCGGCACGGTTGAGGCCCAGACGGCACCGCGGGCCGGATTCTGGATCCGGCTCCTGGCGGCGTTGTTGGATCTGCTGCTGGTTGGGGTGGTGGCAGCGGTCTGGTTCCATGGAGTGCGGTGGTTCATTTTGCTTTGGCTGCTTTATCATCTGGTCTTTTGGTCGTGGCGCGGCACTACCATCGGCGGCATGGCGTTGGGATTGAAAGTGGTCCGCACGGATGGGCAGCCGATGAACTTCGCCGTCGCTTTGGTCCGGCTTTTTGCCAGTCTATTTTCGTTGGATGCGGCCGGGTTGGGTTTTTTCTGGGCCGGCTGGAGCCGGGACAAACAATCGTGGCACGATAAAATCGCGGGCACGGTGATTGTCAAGGCACGCGGCACGTGAGCCACGTGAGGCTTCCTGGTTGCTGGTTGCTGGTTGCTGGTTGCTGGTTGCTGGTTCCTGGTTTCCGCTTTCCGCTTTTCCCCCTCCCCTGTCCATTTGGTTTTAAGTCCCTGCTGAAGTTGCCGAAGAACTGACAGAGCGCGTGCGGTCCTGCAAGGCAGTGCCGGATCGCAAGTTGCGCGTTGCGAAAGCGGACTCGGGCGACTACTGTCAGGACGCGATGGCATTGGCTGATCGAGACTATCAGCGGGAGGAGTACCACCCGCCGCGTTACACCATGAGGCTAATCGTGGTGTTGCTCGTGGCCTTCCTCATCCAAAGCGTCCTGGCCATCTATCACCGCGTTGATATCACGAAGGTGCTGGCGTTGAGCCTGCCCGGATTGCGCCACGGATGGGTCTGGCAGTTGATCACATTTCAATTCATGCATTCTGTGCCGCTGCCTTGGCACGTTCTGTTCAACTGCGTCGGATTGTATTTCTTCGGGCGGCCGGTCGAGGAACGGCTTGGGAGCCGGCGTTTTTTGTGGCTTTATTTGCTGTGCGGCGTGGTGGGTGGGTTGTTGCACGTGGCCGTCACGGCGACGCTCCACCAGAAACTCGGTATCCGGCCCGAAGTTTCTGTGGTGGGCGCCTCGGCGGGCGTCTGCGGCGTGCTGGCCGTCTTTTGCGCGCTCAATCCGATGCATGAGATCCTGTTCTATTTCTTCCCGTTGCGCGCCCGCTATTTGCTGTGGTTTGTGGCTGGGCTTTCCCTTTACGGAACGATCGTGCCGTACAACGAACAGGCCCATGCCGCCCATCTCGGCGGCATTCTTCTCGGTCTGGTCTATGTGCGCTGGTTCCATGAGACCGACCGCCTCGCCCATTTTTGGTCCAGGTTCCTGCATCCACGCGGGTTGCGGCCCGTGGTGAAAGTGCGTTTCCCGAAGGCACTCCAGAATCAGTCGAATGCCAAAAACCCGCGGACCCGCGATCTGGGCCCGACTGATTTCATCAGCAAAGAAGTGGATCCCATCCTCGAAAAGATCTCTGCGCACGGCATCCATAGCCTCACCGAACGCGAACGGAAAATCCTCGAAGCCGCCCGCTCGAAGATGGAGAAACGCTAGTGATGTGTCTCACAAATAGCTGGTGCTTTGCCGCAAGGGATTTTGGCCTCCCGCTAGGCGCGAGCGACGAGCATACCCTTGCGGGTCTGTAAGGAACGAGCAACGACGCGGGAGGCCAAAAGAACTGCGGCCCGAAGGGTTGCGCCGAAAATGGCCTGGGGCTTCGTTGCTCCTCGGTCACAGATCGCTGCGGATATGCTCCCTCGTCGCGCCTCGCCCCAG
>DATLUX010000358.1:0-13016 GCA_035577805.1 Verrucomicrobiia bacterium | reverse complement strand
CGGGACGCGGCGGATATCGTCCTGTTGCGCTCCGACCTTACGGCAGTGCCGGAGAGCTTGAAGCTGGCGAGAGCCACGCTTCGCACCATCCGCCAGAATCTGTTCTGGGCGTTCTTCTACAACGCGGCTGGGATCCCGTTGGCTGCGCTGGGATTTATGAGCCCGGTGTTGTGCGCCTTGGCCATGGGCGTGTCCGACTTGATTGTGATTGGCAATGCTTTACGCCTTTTGCGCTGGCGCAGGTGAAGGAGTCCAAGGGCGCGGCGCGGTGACTCCGTTCACGACGTTGGGCGGCAACCCGCAGGCCAGGGCCAGAGCCGCCAGTGTCGCCACCGTCTCACGCAAGGTGCGCACCGCGATCTCACTCACCGAAGCCACGTGCGGCGCCAGGATGACGTTGGGTAGTTTGAGGATCGGATGATCGGATGGGATCGGCTCCGGGTCACAGACATCCAACGCGGCCCCGGCCACTTGCCCACTCCCCAGGGCGTCCACCAGGGCCGGGGTATCAATGATGTCTCCACGCGCCACATTCACCAACAAGGCTCCCGGCTTCAGCCTGGCCAGCCGGCTGGCGTTGATCATCCGGCGCGTCTGCGGCGTCGACGGGCAGTGCAACGTCAGCAAATCACATTCTGGCAACAGAGCGTCCAGGTCAGCGACACGAATGGCGCCATGGCACGCGACATCCTCCGCGGACACTACCGGGTCGAAGACCAGTATGCGCGGATGGAAGGGCGCCAGGCGTTGAACAACGGCCCGGCCGATGCGCCCGAATCCCACCACCCCCACCGTTAGTTCGGCCAAGGCGCGCATGGACGGGATGGGCACGACCAGACCCCACTTGGCCGCCTTGACGTGTTGATGGTGGGGCACAACCTGGCGCGTCAAGGCCAGGATGAAAGCCAGCGTCTGGTCCGCCACTTCGTCGATGCAATAGTCCGGCACGTTGGCCACCGGGATCCCATGCTCGCGAGCTGCTTCCAGATCAATGTTATCCACGCCGATGCCGTAACGCACAATGGCTCGGGCCCGCCGCATGGAACCGATCACCGCTCGATTCAGACGCCCAAACTGGGTGATGACGACATCGGCTGCGGTCACCAAATCGATCAGTTCGGACTCCGTGCGGCACTGGCATGTCCGCAAGGTCACCCCGAGCGGTTTCAGGATGTGCTCTTCGATGGCAAGATCCGCAAAGGTCCAATCCGTGATCACGATGGTGCCACCTGGCACGTTTGCCGGCAGCAAGGACCGGGCAGGTTGCTGAGCACGGCGGGCTTCCACCGGCTTGGGCGGTTCCTTCGGCCTTGGTTGGGCCGCCGCGGCCAACACGTCCTTCTCCCGGATGCGCCCGCTCCGCCCGGACCCACGCAAGACGGTCCAGTCCACGCCCAGTTCCATCGCCGTCCGCAGCGCCCGCGGGCTAATCGATCGGCGATCGGATTGGGCCGACAAAGACGAGGTGGCGGATTTGGGGGCAGCCCGGGACAGCGGCGAGGGCAAGTCCGCGGCGGCGGACGAGGAAGACGGCTCGGGAGCAGGCTTGGCCGTGGGGACGGCCGGGGCGATGGCCGAAAGCGCGGAGGATTCCTGCGGCGCAGGCGGGCGTTCCCCGGGCCGCAGGAGATACCCGAGCAGTCTCCCGACGACGACCGGAGAGCCCGGCGCGGGGGCCTCAGGCGGGATGTAGAGCACACCGCCATCGGTGGCCTCGACCTCTTGCGTGGCTTTATCGCCTTCCAGAGTGAAAAGCGGCTCGCCGGCTTTTACGGCGTCGCCGGATTTCTTGAGCCAGCCCACAAAGCCGCCTTCTTCCATCGACCAGCCCAGACGCGGCACTTTGATCTCGATGGGCATGGAACATCGTATAGACGCGGTTGGGGATCAGAGAAGCCCAATCTGGACCGACCAGGAGCCGACGTCAGGAGGCGCACGCAAATGCCGAATGCCGAAGGTGCAAATGCCGAAGCTCCGGGTTCATGGTTCCCATGCGCGTCCAAAAAGTTGGCGGCGTTCGCCACCCATGCAGGTTCCCGCGATGCCCGCGATGCCTTGGTGGTTGACGGTCGAGCATCTATCCTTAAGCTCGAAGCCATGGGCCATGCCAGTTCAACCTGCGCCGATGGGCCCTCGGCTTCCCGCAGCCAATCCGAAGGACTCCAACTGCTCGCGCGTTTCAACTGTATTCGCCGCCGCACAGGCCGTTGGCCTCTCCGGATAGCTTTCGGGTTGTTCCTATTCCTGGGTCCTGGCCCGCTTCTGTGCATCACGCGAGCCGCCGCCGTTGAAACCTCGTCGGCCGCCCAACCCGGGGCCGCGACCGCCGGGGTCAAAGCCACCGAACACTGGGCCTTCCAGCCGATCCAGGATCCCGCTCTCCCGCGTGTGACGAACGCGACCTGGGCCAAGACGGGCGTCGACTGCTTTATCCTGGCGGGGATCGAGCGGGCCGGTCTTGTTCCGGCGCGGCCGGTCTCCAAGCGTGGGCTGCTTCGGCGGGTCACATTCGATCTGACCGGGCTGCCTCCCACGCCGGCGGAAGTCGACGCTTTCCTGCAAGACACTTCGTCGGAAGCCTTCGCTAAAGTGGTGGAGCGTCTCCTGGCCTCGCCGCGTTACGGCGAGCGTTGGGGGCGCCACTGGCTGGACGCAGCCCGCTACGCCGACTCGAACGGGATGGACGAGAATCTGGCCTATGCCAGCGCCTGGCGCTATCGCGACTATGTGGTGGCGGCGTTCAACCGGGACAAGCCGTACGATCGATTCCTCCGCGAACAACTCGCCGGCGACTTGCTCCCGCACGCAGCCACGGCAGCAGACGACCCGGGACAGGAAGCAATCGTAGCGACGGGCTTCCTTTGCATCGGCCCCAAGATGCTGGCGGAGGACGACCCGATGAAGATGGAAATGGACCTCGTGGACGAGCAACTGGACACCACGTCCCGGGTGTTCATGGGCCTGACCGTGGGGTGCGGACGATGTCATGATCACAAATATGATCCCGTGTCGACCCAGGACTACTATGCGATGGCGGGCATCTTCAAGAGCACGCGCACCATGGAAAACTTCAAGGTGGTGGCCCGTTGGCAGGAACGGCCGCTGGGAACACCCAACGAACTGGAGCGTTGGACGGCCGGACGTCGGCGGATCGCCGAAACGACCAATCGCGTCTCCACCCTGATCGAGCGAGCCAATAGGGCTCTCTTGCGCGAGGCTCGAGGGCGGCTCGGCGAGTACCTCCTGGCCGCGCAGGAGGAACGCGACCGGGAACAATTGCTCAGCACCCTGCCTCCGCCCGGCCACCAAGCCGGCTTAGTGCCCGAGTTCGTGCATCGCTGGGCGGACCGGCTGAAGGCAGAGGAGCACGAGACCAACTCGGTTTTGGCCGCCTGGCGCGGGATGGCCCTGGCGCGCGGGGAATGGCCTGCCCAAACTGCGGCCTTGCTTGGCCAAGCCCCTGCCGCAGGGCTGGACGAGGCCGCCAGGCGTTACACCGAAGCGTCTCATCGCATTGAACGGGCCTGGGAACAGATCACCAAACAGACCACGACGAACGTGTCCGCCGCCGGTCCGGAGGCCAGACCAGAGCACCTGCCCGATCCGACCGAGGAGCAATTGCGGGTTTTGCTTTACGATCCGAAAGGCCCATTCGCATTGCCCAAAAACGCAGAGGATTATTATCCGACCGGACAACTGGCCGAGCTGCGTCGAGCCCGCGAGGAGCTGCAGGGAGCCGAACGCGAATTGACCATTCTGCCGGAGGCCATGGCGGTGGCCGACGGAGTGCCTCAAGACCTGCGCGTGCACAAGCGAGGCAGCCATCTCACACTGGGCGAACGAACGCCGCGCGGCTTTTTGCCGTCGATTGGCGCGCCGACCGGCGTCTGCCCCAAAACCAACTCCAGCGGGCGCCTGGAACTGGCCGATTGGATGGCCAACGCCGAACACCCGTTGACAGCGCGCGTGATGGTCAATCGCATCTGGCATTGGCACTTTGGGGAAGGGCTCGTGCGGTCCCCTGACAATTTTGGCCGGCTTGGCGAATCACCGACGCACCCGCAATTACTCGATTGGCTGGCCACACGTTTCCTCGACTCGGGGTGGTCGGTCAAAGCGATGCACCGGCTGATCCTGGCTTCGGCGACCTACCAGCAAGCCTCCGAACCGGCCGTGCCTGTGGATCCGGAGAATAAATTGTGGGCGCACTTCAGCCGGCGCCGGCTGGAAGCAGAAACGATCCGGGACTCGATCCTGGCCGTGAGCGGCGGGCTTGATCTGCGGATGGGGGGCCCCACGTTGACAGCCAAGAACCGCGAATATGTCACCGGCACCGGCAGCAAGATTGATCCCGCGCTTTTCGAAAGCCCGCGGCGTTCGCTTTATCTGCCGGTGGTGCGCAGCGCCCTCTACGATGTGTTTCAGGTATTTGATTTTGCCGATCCGAGTGTGTTGAATGGACGCCGCGACCAGACCACGGTGGCGCCGCAGGCGTTATTCATGCTCAACAGCCGGCTGGTGGCAGAGTCGGCCCAGCGCCTGGCTGATCATTTTCTGGCGGATCCTTGGCCTGAGGATAGCGCGCGCGTGGCGGCTTTGTATCAACTGGCCTACGGCCGCCTGCCGGCGCCGGATGAAACCGCCCAGGCCCTTGCCTATTTGGACCGCTATCTGGACGTCGCCGGCCAGCGACCGGATTCAGGCCAACCCTGGCGCCGGCGGGCATGGCAAAGTCTGTGCCGCACCTTGATCGCGGCCAGCGAGTTTATCTACCTGGACTAAGTCAATTCGCTTCCATGAATCTGAACTGCGGCTGTCACCATGTTACGCCGGTGCTGACCCGGCGCGAACTGTTGCGCGTCTCGGCGGCCGGCTTTGGGTATCTGGCGCTGGCCAGTTTGCTGAATGAAACGGGCGCTGGGGCCGGCGCCCCTGCTGCGCCAGTCTCTCCCCTGGCCGTCAAACCACCCCCGCGCCGCGCGCGAGCCAAACGAGTGATCTTCCTCTTCATGCACGGCGGCCCTTCGCAGGTGGACACCTTCGATTACAAGCCGCTTCTGCAACGCGACCATGGCCGGCCCCTGCCCTTTCCCAAACCGCGCGTGTTCTCCTCTCCGACCGGGACATTGCTGAAATCGCCTTGGGCATTTCGACAATACGGCCAGAGCGGCGCCTGGGTCAGTGACCTGTTTCCGCACGTGGCGCGGGTGGCGGACGATTTGTGTTTTCTGAAAGGCATGCATGGTTCGAACAGCCGTCATGGCGGCGCGTTGTTGGAATTGCATACGGGCAGCGACACGTTTGTGCGGCCCAGCTTGGGTTCCTGGGTCAGCTACGGATTGGGCACGGAAAACCAGGATCTGCCCGCTTACATCACCATCTGCCCCACGCTGACCCACGGGGGGGTCAATGCCTATAGCTCGGCCTTTCTCCCCGCCGTTCATCAAGGCACGCCGATGGGGAACGCCGGGACGCCGTCCGATCAAGCTTTGATCCCCTTTATCCGCAACGCCGACAACACGCCGCTGGACCTGCAGCGCATCGAACTGGATTTGCTTCGCGAAATGAACACGCGGCAACTCGCGCTGACCGGACCCGACGCTGCGTTGGAAGGGCGCATCAATTCGTTTGAGCTCGCATTCCGCATGCAGTTGGCTGCGCCCGAACTGCAGGATCTCAGCCGGGAAAGTCCGGCCGTGCGCAAGCTCTACGGCCTGGATGACGCGGTTACGGCCAACTTCGGACGCCAATGTCTGATGGCGCGGCGTTTTGCCGAAGCCGGGGTCCGCTTCGTTCAGGCGACCCACAGTTACAAGTGGGATCAACACAGCGAACTCAGGCGCGATCACGCCCGCAATGCCAGCGAAGTGGATCAACCCATCGCGGCCCTGCTCCACGACCTCAAAGCGCGCGGGTTGCTCGAGGAAACGCTGGTCCTGTGGGGCGGCGAATTTGGCCGCACGCCGGTCACGGAACTCAATGGGGACGGACGCGACCACAATCCGCAGGGCTACACCATGTGGCTGGCCGGCGGCGGAACGAAGCCGGGATTCAGTTTTGGGGAGACCGATGAGTACGGCTATTTCTCCGTCAAAGACCAGGTGCACGTTCATGATCTGCACGCCACCATGCTTTATCTGCTAGGGCTGGACCACGAGAGACTCACCTTCCGCTACGCCGGGCGCGATTTTCGGCTGACGGATGTGCAGGGCCGGGTCGTGGAGGAGGTGGTGGGGTGAGCCGGATGGCAGGAGCAACCCAATGACTCCCGCAGAGGCGGCCGCGCTGCGGCGTAAGGTCGCGTGGCGCATTCTGCCGCTGGTGTTTCTTCTTTACATTGTCGCCTACCTGGATCGGGCCAACGTGGGCTTCGCCAAGCTGCGGATGAGCGAAGACCTCCGCTTCTCCGAATTCAATTACGGGTTGGGGCTGGGGCTTTTCTTTATTGGCTATCTGGTCCTGGAAATTCCGGGCGCGTTGCTGGTGGAACGTTGGAGCGCGCGCAAATGGTTCGCGCGGATCCTGATCTCGTGGGGAATCTGTTCCACCCTGACCGCCTTTGTCCGTACGCCCGGGCAGTTTTACGTCGTGCGCTTTTTGCTGGGCGTGGCGGAAGCCGGCTTTTTTCCCGGCATCATTGTTTATTTTACGCATTGGTTCACCGGGCAGGATCGGGGCCGGGCCCTCTCGGGTTTGGTGATGGGCGTCCCGTTCAGCCTGGCGCTGGGCGCGGCCGTCTCGAGGCTATTCCTGAAACTGGATTGGTTGGGGCTGGCAGGGTGGCAATGGCTTTTCATCCTGGAAGCAGCGCCCGCCGTCGTGCTCGGGTTCATCACCCTGGGTTATCTGACCGATCGCCCGCGCGACGCGCGCTGGCTGACCCAACAGGAACGTCAATGGCTGGAGAGCCGTTTGACGGAAGAAGCCCGGGAGAAAGCGGCGACCGACACCACGACTCTGTGGGAGATCCTGCGCTTGCCAACTGTGTGGTTGCTGGCGTTGGGGATTTTTGCCACGAACACCGGCGGATACGCCTTTTCCTTTTGGCTTCCCACGGTGATCCAAGGATTGTCGGCCGGACGCCAGACTTCGACGGACACGGTGCTGAACTGGAGCGGCTTGGTCTACGCCTGCGGATTGATTTCGGTTTATCTGTCCGGCCGCTCTACGGATCGCAGTGGGGAACGCAAATGGCATTGTGTGGCCGGCCAGGCCGGCGCCGGTTTGTTTCTGGCCCTGAGCACCATCCCGGGCCAGTCGTTCGGTCTGGTGCTGTTCTGGCTGTGCCTGACCGCGTTCTCCGGCTATTTCTGGCCTACGCCGTTTTGGGCTTTGCCGACCCTGACCTTGACGGCAGCGTCGGCGGCGGTCTCGATTGGCTTTATTAACATGTGGGCGAACCTGGCGGGGTTCCTGGGCAATTACGAGATGGGCTGGCTCCGCAAGAGTGGGTTCAGCGAGCGAGCGTGTTTGTTGGCGTTGGCGGGCTGCTACGTGGTCGGCGGACTACTGGTTGCGGGGATCCGGGTCCCGCCCGGACGTCGCTAGCGCCACGGGAAACCAGGACGATGAGCGATGGCACACGATACACACACGAGGCAGCCGACGGTCCTGGTGACCGGAGGCCATGGGTTTATTGGCGCGTACGTTCTGCGCGAATTGCGCCGGCGCCACTGTAACATCGTGGTGCTGGATCTGGCCGAGCGCAGCGAACGCTGGGAGCGCTTGTTGGGGGATGGGGCCCGGGACATCCGCTTGGTCCGGGGTGATCTCACCGACTCCGGGGTAGTGGCTGACACCTTGGATGCGTGCGGCGTTTCGCATATTATTCACTTGGTCGGTTTGCTCACGCCGGACTGCCAGCAGAATCCAGTTCGGGGCGCGGAGGTAAACGTGCTCAGCACCGTGCGCTTATTCGATTTGTTGCGCGCGCGCCGTGAACGCATCCGCGGGGTGTCCTATGCGAGTTCCTATGCGGTGCATGGACCCGGCGGCGACCGGCCGGCCAATCCTGAAACATTCTACGGTGCCTTCAAACGGTCCGTGGAGTTGATCGCTGAGCAATACTGGCGCCACTACGGGATCTCCACGGTGGGCCTGCGGCCGTATGTGGTTTACGGGGCCGGACGCGAGACGGGCATTTCCGCAGCGCCCTCGCTGGCTGCCCGAGCGGTGGCCCTCGGCCAACCTTATACCATTGGCTTCACGGGTCACGTTGGCTTGGTGTTTGTGGAGGACGCCGCTCGCGCGTTTGTAGCTTGCGCTCTGGAACCGCCCTCCGGCGCGCAGGCCATCGACATGCCGGGAGAGGATATCGCCGTGGCGGATCTGATCGCGATGTTGGCTCGAATCCGGCCGGGAGCGGCCGCGACTTTGGCCGCCGCCGGGCCGGCGTTGCCGCCCTCGCGCGAGGAGCGTCCCTGTTTGCTGAACCGTTTTTATGCGAACTGGCAGGATACTCCGCTGGAGGAAGGCCTGCGGCGAACAGTCGAGGGATGGGCGGCCTTGGAGAGAGGTGAGACGATTCGTTAACTTCCAGCTCCGGTCTGTTCCTGGATCGTGTAGAACGGGAATTCGCCTTCGAAACTCTGCACGGGGTGTCGCCCATGTTCCTGCACGGGCACCAGCTGTTTGAGGCGATCCTGAACACTCTCGCTCAGCAGGCAGGGCACAGCCAGATGGGCGGCCAACTTCTCCATCCGAAAAACAAAGTTGACCTCCGCGCCCATCAGACTCTCTTCGCCCAAGGACCCTTCGCCGCCGACAAACACCTTGCCGTAATGCAAGACGGCGCGGAACCGCGGTGCGTCCCGGGAAACCAACAGGCGCAGAAACGCCCGCAGCGCCCGCGCCACAACGTCGGCCGTCTGTTCGCGATCCAGCCAATAGGCAAAGAAACCGTCGCCGAGGAATTTGTTGATCGTGCCCTGATGATCCTCGACGATGTGTTTGCAAGTGGACAGCCAGCGCCCCGTGGCGCGGGGCACCTGCTCGGCTGGCAGCGATTTCAAATACTGGGTGGAATCTTCCAGGTCCGCCACCATCAGCCAGCAATTCATCGAGCGGATATCCTGAATGGTCTTTTCCGTGGTGCGATCAGTGTCGGGGTTCGCAGAAGCTTTTTTCTGCCGGAACACGAAGGAGAAGCTGCTGATCTCAATGCGATCGCCATCAGTCAGCCGGCATGGCTGCCCGACGCGCCGGCTGTTCAAATAAGTGCCGTTGCTGCTCCCGAGGTCCACCAACCAAAATTCGCCCTGGCCTTGCACGTTAATCATGGCGTGGCGCCGTGACACTTTGTCATCAGGCAACACCACCTGATTGTTTGCAGATCGCCCGAGGGAACAGGTTCCGCGGATCGGCGTGGGCGTGCCTTTGGCCGCGCCGGTCGGTTCCAGCCATGCCGAAAGGGTTGTTCCCGTATCCGTTTCCACCGGGGTTAATGCTAGCAGGATGGATTCCTGACGGCACGGAAATTCTTGTCACTGCACAAGTAATGCGGCGAGGGCTCCGTCGGTGGGAGGCGTGGCAATCCGGACCGACTTGGGGGATTGCTTTCCACCGCGAACGGTGCGTTTAGCCACGCCTATGCCTGGCGTCTCGTTTTGAATAAAAAGTGTCCTCGTTCCCTCTGAAAGACGTGTTTGTCCTCGAAATGCCAACACAGGTTTCGTTCACCATTCGGCGCGCAGGTCCTTGCTCAAGAACATTTGTGTAGGCATTTCGGGGACAGCACGGTAGAGTCAGGTCTCTGATGAAGACGACCCTGGCGCGCCTTCAGGGTTGGAGGTGGCCAGACTAAAAACAACATCATCGCATTGTATCGCACCAACATGAAGACACTCCTCACTCTGTTCGCCAGTTTGGCGCTGGTGGCCATCGCTAACGCCGGAGAATTCCCCGACATCAGCATCGAAGAACTCAAGACCGCCCTTGAAGCCAAGAAGGTGACGCTCATCGACGTCAACGGGCCGCAGTCCTACAAGAAGGGCCACATCCCCAGCGCTGTGGAATTCGGCACCATCAAGGGCGACCTGGCCACCGCACTGCCCAAGGACAAGAAAGCCTTGGTCGTGGCGTATTGCGGCGGTCCCACCTGCCAGGCTTACACGGCGGCGGCGATCGCAGCCAAGAAGTTGGGCTACAAAAATGTGAAACACCTGTCCGCTGGCATTTCTGGCTGGGTCCAGGCGGGTGAAAAGACCGAAAAGGTAAACTAAACCTGACCCAGCTCACGTAAGAGCTCCTTAAATTCCAGGGCGCCTGGGTGCATCATCCAGGCGCCTTTTCTTTTATCCGATGGGGCATCCGCCGCCAGACTCATCTCGTACTCCTCTTTCTGCCGAACTCCCCATTAGGGCCGGGAAGGTCCTCGGATTCGCTTCACGCTGGCGCCTTCTCCGCACTGCGCCCGTTGGCGCAGGGCATGATCAATCAACACCAAAGCGGTCATCGCCTCGACGATCGGAACCGCCCGCGGCAGCACACAAGGGTCGTGGCGCCCTCGCCCCTTGAGGGTCGTGTCGTGGAACCACACGTCCACTGTGTCCTGGGGATGCATGACGGTAGCAACGGGCTTGAACGCGACCCGAAAGTAGATCGCCTCCCCATTTGAGATCCCGCCTTGAATACCCCCGGACCGATTCGTGACCGTGCGCACCTTTCCGCCGCGCATACGGAACGGGTCATTATGCTGGCGGCCCGTCAACAGAATGCCATCGAATCCCGAACCGACATCGAACCCTTTGGAAGCCGGCAAGCTCAGCATCGCTTTGCCCAGATCCGCTTCCAGCCGATCGAACACGGGTTCTCCCCAGCCAGGCGGCACGCCGCGCGCCACGCCTTCCACGATGCCGCCCAGGCTATCACCGGCGCGCCGCGCTTTTTCGATCACCGCAATCATCCGTTCGGCCATCACTGGGTCCGGGCAACGGACCACATTGGACTCGATCTGCTTGCGCTTGACCCGCTCAGGATCCACCGTCGCTACCAACCGATGCACCTGCCGGACATACGCGAGAACCTCCACGCCAAATCGTTCCCGCAAAAGTTTCTTGGCAATCGCTCCGGCCGCCACTCGGCCGACGGTCTCTCGCGCGCTGGTGCGGCCTCCGCCCGGCCATGCCCGGATGCCGAATTTGGCCAAGTACGTGTAATCCGCATGCGACGGCCGGAATTTGGTGGCCATTTCTGTGTAGGCGTCCGCTCGGGCATCTTCGTTGCGCACCCACATGCTGATGGGCGTGCCGAGCGTTTTCCCTTCAAAGGTGCCCGAAAGGATCTGCACACGATCCGCCTCCTTGCGCGGGCTCACAATGCTGGATTGTCCGGGCCGGCGACGGTCCAAGTCCGGCTGGATGTCCGCTTCGCTCAGCGCCAGTCGCGGCGGACAACCGTCGACCACCACGCCTACGCCGCCACCATGGGATTCGCCCCAGGTCGTGATGCGGAACAAATGTCCGAATGTATTCGCCATGGGCGCAGCTTAAGAAACCCCCACCGGAAATCCAATCCCGGAACGAAATGGCGCCGATCCTGGCCGCAACGGACTGCGACTACGCGCGGAGACTTCAGCCCGAAACTCCGACCCTTGTCTTGGTCACGCGCGGTATGCTTCACTCGCCGTGCTCAGCCTCAACCATCGATGAGCAGCTCAAAATATATCAAGTGCCCCTGCCAACATTGCGGTGGCCCCATTGAATTTCCCGCGCATGGCATCGGGCTGGCGGTCAACTGCCCGCATTGCCAACAAAAGACTACTTTGTTCGCCCCGCCGCAAACCTCGTCGGAGGCTGGCGCCGGCCGCACTGGTTCTGGCACGGCTTCGCCCGCGCCAGGCGCCTCCGCTGTGATGTCAGCAGTCGAGGCTGGCGACATGGCTTCCGCCGAAAGCTCCGAAGGGGCTCACGCGCCCCGGCTGGGCCGCCGACGCGCCGGCTGGTGTGTTCTCCTTTGTCTGGGACTGGCCGGGGCCGGGGCAGGCGCCTACTTTTGGTTCAGACCTCGTCCCAAGCTCCCGCCGCAACCCACTGCGCAGAGCCAGCCCGCTCGCATCGAAGCCGCGCCGGTCCCGGCCGCTTCCAATGCGCCGTCCACTGTCCTGACTCCACCTCCGGCGTTGCCACCGAAGTCCACCGAAGACTTGAAGGTCGGCCCGGTCCGGCTAGAAAAAGCCAAAGGCAGCAGCCTCGTCTACGCCGTCGGCACGCTCCGCAACGAGTCTCCCCATCAACGTTTCGGAGTGAAGCTCGAACTGGAACTCACCGGACCGGACGGCCGCAAGGTTGGATTGGCCAAGGATTATCGTTCCGTTTTGGAACCCAAACAGGAATGGAATTTTCGAGCGTTGGTTCTCGATGCCAAAGCCGTCTCGGCCAAGGTCGCCTCCATTCGGGAAGACGAATAAGGAGCCTGCCGGAACGCACGAGCGCTTTCACACCCACCGCGCTATTGCACTTGGCTCCTCTCGAATGACCGCCGGATCTCCGGCAAGTTGTGTCCAGTCCCCAGCAACAACATCAGTTTTAACCGCGCCTTGTGGCTGGGCAACAGACCTCCAAGGATCACTCCCATCTCCCGCAATCGCCTGCCGCCTCCTTCATACGCGTAGGTGTCCAGCACCCGCCCGCGCAAACAACGTGACGTCAAAACCACCGGCAGGCCGGCCTCGACCGCCTCTCGAATACTCTCCACCGACGTCACCGGCACGTTGCCGCGACCCAAACTCTCCAAGACCAGTCCGCGATATCCTCCTTGCACCAAGTGGTCCAGGACACGGCCGTCCGAGCCGGCCGACAGTTTCACGATCTCCACTCGTTCCTCCAGGGCGATGGCCCCGGCAAACTCGCAGACCGGCTGCGCTGGGCGGCGAAGGATGATCACCTGATCGCGATCGACCATCCCAAGCGGGCCCAGATCGCGCGCCGCGAAGGCGTCCGCCGCCTCCGTGTGGATCTTCGTGGCGTCCCACGCCGAGAAGACCTGATCGTTCATGACCACCAAGACGCCCAGACCCC
>DATLUX010000357.1:0-5546 GCA_035577805.1 Verrucomicrobiia bacterium | reverse complement strand
CTTGTTCAGGCCTGACGGCCCGAAGCTGTTTTGGTGACTGTGCCGACGCACCGCTTACGGACGCTGGGTCACGGTAATGACGTAAGTGATGTCCTTGACAAAGAAGGGATCTTCGACCGGGCCTGCCGCCCCGACCATGTGGATGGTGTGTTGCCCCGCGGGGAGCGGCGCCACCAAGAGGAACGCGCCTACGACCACAGTGGGATCCGCCGTGCCTCCGTCCGGAAAGCAAGGCACGCCGTAGGCCGCCGCCATGAGGTTGTCGTGGTCGGCAAAGGTGGCCGGGAATCCTCCCGTTTGCAGCCGATACGGCGTGGTTTGCGGGTCTTCCAAGCCTGCCACCGACACACCGTCGATGGTGCACGTCGTGACCGACGCCGCGAAGTCCCACGCACCGTTTGCTTGTTCCAGCAACTCGTCCACCGAGAAATCGGTGGGTTCCGGACAGTCCGCGTTGTTGAAGAAGACGCTCAGGACGGGAAAGAACAACGCTGTACCGTCGGGGACTGTAATCTCGCGCGTCACCGTGGCGCTGCCCCGCACGCTGGCCAGATACCAGACCTTCCCGGACTGGCCGGCACTGGCCGGAGCCGTGCCGTTGGCCGGATCGGCGGTGGCTGGAAACGCCAGCGACCATTGCCAGAAGCGGGCGGCCCATTCCTCATAGCTGGCCCCGTAGGGACTGGAGTCAGGCGGAAGGATTCTCGGATTGCGCACGTTGCTCCCCTGCGCCGGAGGGGGCGAACCCGCGGCCAGCAGTAGTGCCAACCCGGCCAGAGCGCCGCACATCCATCCATTTGCCAGCAGTGTTTGATTTTGTTTGATGTTGATACGTTTCATGATCTGAGTCTCCGCTTTGGCGCGAGGCGCCGGTTTTTTGTTGGCTTCTGTTCTCATGCTGTCGCTTGTTTTCGGGCATGAAAATTCGGTGCAATGACTGTTATGGGGACTTCAGCCGGTAGAATCGGGACAAATCACTCGGCGCGTTGGGGTCGATGAACTCAAAATGGCCGGGGGTGATTTCCGTGCCCGGACCGAGCGTGGTCCAATTGAACAAGTCGGCGGAGATCTGCACGTCATAGCCCGCACCAACGTGGCCGTCGAACAGGAGCCGGAACCGGCCGTTAGCCAGGAAGCCGAAGCCGGTGATGATCGACGGCGTCAGCTCTTCTGCGGTTTGGAATGACATGTCCTGGCCCACGGAAATGCCGCCATAGTTGGTGGCCACCACGCGGTAATGATAATACGTATGTGGCAGCAGGCTGCCCGCGCTCTGAGTGAACGGGACGGGAGCGGCAGCGTTGCCGGCGTTGGTCGCACTTGTGGTGCTTCCGTAGGCGGTGGTCAGGCCGAATTCAAACCAGCTGGTGGTGAAGGCCCCCATCGCATTCACACTGGCGCTGAGAGTGGCGCGGAACGGCGTGAAGTCGCTGGCCGTCAAGGTCGTGGCGGTGGGAGCTGTCGCCGGCAGCACTGTATTCGTAAAAACGCTGGTCGATGGGGGAGGAAAGGCGAGATTGGTTACCACTACGCGGTAGCCGCCAGGCCCATTGGTAGTCGTGAAATTAGTGGAAACGTTGAACAAGGTGAAGGAGCAACTGCGGCTGTTCAGCAGGATATTGGTTAACACGGCGATCTTTCGCCACTGATAATTGATCGGAAGCGTCGCATTGTTGGTGACCGTGACGGTGAAAGTCACGTTGTCCCCAGCGATGACGATCTGGCTCTGCGGAGGCGTGACGATCACGGGCGGAACTAGGACCGCCAGCGTGGCGCTGCGATTGGTCGAGCTGATTGCGTTGGTGACTTCAATGCGATAGACATCCCCATTGTTTGCGAATGTGACAGCAGGGGTCGTATAAGTTGCAGCCGTGGCCCCGGCAATCGCCACGTCGTTGCTGAACCATTGGATGCTGGGACTGGATCCGAAGACACCTGCTTGAAACGTCGCCTGCTGGCCCTCTCTCACGAATTGGTTCGTCGGACCCTCGCTCACGAATGCGACCGGTTTTGGATCGCTGGTGGTCTGTATCCCCAGATCGTCGATCCACATGTTTTCGTAAGCCCCGCCCGTGCGGGCTCCGAACAAGAATTTTCCGCCACTGATTGGGGGCAACAGCGCTTGCACGTTTGAGATAACCAGAACGCCCTTGTAAGTAACCCATACTGTCCCATCGAATTTGAGTTCCACGGTCGCCGGTGCAAAGTGCGTCAGCGGGCCCTGCCCGACAGGGGGCTCAGTCTCCAAGCCGAGCGCCTGGCCTGTTTGCGGGTCGGTCAGAAGCGGCCCGGCCGGTGGGCGACCCGCCCTCATCCCGGCCATGGATTGAAATGCGATGCGCCGACCGAAGACTTTCACTTCGATCGCCGGAGCGGTGTCATCCGGCTCGTATTCCGTACCGTTGTCCCAAGTGTCGAAAGAGACGCTCAGACCGTTCGTGTAGCCTTCCTCGCGGAGAGGAGGACCCAGGTAGCCAGGCGTGAGGATGTAATTGGTCCCAAAGTTGAAACTAAAGCCGTCGGCGGGCCGAGTCGTGCCACCGCCGAGCAGGAGGTCAAAGCTGGCGATGAATGCTGTCACCCCCGCGCCGCCGCTAAAGTCATCGATGAGAAAGTCGCTGAAGGCGCCTTGGACATTGGTCATCAGCTTCAGCACCCCGCTTCTACCCGCTTCTGCCGCGCCCAAGGCCGCCACTCCGTATAAGCTTGTTCCGGGCGTGGGGCCGGAATTGAAATCCGCGGTGAAGAGCCCGGTGGGAACATTGCTGGTCAGTACCGTCAGAACCGCCGGCTCGCTCAGAATGCTGACGCTAAACGGACTGCTAATCACCACGTCATAGCGCCCGGCGTCGCTCAACCCGATGCCGGGCAGTGAAAAAACGGAGTTGCTTGCGCCGGCGATCCCAACCCCATTGAAGCGCCACTGATAGCTGACAGTCAGCGCCCCATCCAATCCAACATGGAACGAAACTGGAAACCCTGCAGTCAACGTACGGCTTTGCGGTTGGGAGACGATCGTGAAGTCTGTCAGCACTGTCAGATTGGCCACCGTGTTCGAGGCCATTCCGACGGCGTTGCTCACCAGCAACGAGTAAGTTCCGGCGTTGGCGGGAGCAAGGTCGGCCAGAGTCAACACGGCGCTGGTCGCCCCGGGAATGTCGGTCCCGTTGAATCGCCACTGATAGACCAACGGTGGCGCGCCGAGAACCATCGCGGAGAAGCGCGTGCCTCGTCCGGCCGAGACGGACCGATTCTCGGGGCGCCCGTTGTAGAATCGGGGAGAGCCGTCACCGACCAGCGCCAGGCTTTGCTGGCTTCCAGCGGCGATGGCCACCACGTTTTGCAAATCAGGAGAGACGTTGGTAATCATCCCAAAGAAATCGCTCCAGATGCGGACGGTGCCGTCGGCCATGAGCGCCAGGCTGCGGGACAGGGCGCCGTCGGCAATGGCGACGACGTTGGACTGGGGCAAGAGTATGAAGGTGGTGGGGTTCCATTGCCACACTCGTCCGTCCGCCGTGAGTGCCATGCTGCGTTGGCCGGCGGCAATGGCGACGACATTGCTGAGGGCGGAGGGTGGCGATACTTGGGCGACGGAGCCCGTGCCCCATGCGACCACAGTGCCGTTCGCTTTCAGTGCGAAGCTGCGAGCATCTCCAGCGGCGATCGCCACCACGTTGCTCAGCCCAATCGGTGGCACGGCCGCGTAAGCCACACCCCACCCAGTCACAGTGCCATCCGAGCGGAGCGCCAGGCTGTGCGCCCCGCCGGCCGCCACCGCCACGACACCGTTCAAACCCGCCGGCACGCTCGCCTGACCGAGATCGTTCGCGCCCCACGCGACGACACTGCCGTCGGCTCGCAGCGCGAGGCTGTGGTGACCGCCGCCAGAAATAGCGACCGCGTTCAATCCCGCGGGCACGTTCAGTTCGCCGAACGTGTTCGAGCCACCCCACGCGATCACTTCGCCGGTAGCCTTCAAGGCCAGGCTGTGGCTTGGCGGCGGATCAGCTCCCGTCGAATCGAGTTGAACACCCGCGGCGACGGCGACCACGTTGGTCAACCCCAGCGGCAGGGGTGTCGGGTAAAAAGTTTGAGCATCACGCCACTCTGCCACCCCTGAAACTTCCAGGTGAACCAGGGAACTCAGAACGGATCCAGCGTTGTTGTTGACTCGTACCGAATAGTCGCCGGTCTGGCCGAAGGTCAGGTTGCTCAACGCCAGCATGGAGTTGGTGGCATTCGGCAAGTCTGCGCCGTTGAATCGCCATTGGTAGCGTAGCGCCGTTCCTGAGGTGGCTGCGACCTGGAACAACGTTGACCCGCCGAGGAAATTGGTCTGGCCCACTGGTTGGGTCACGATGCTTAGCCCGCCTGCCGCGTGACACGTACCTGATAGACACGCCACGCTCAAAATGATGAGCGAAAGTCCGAGAGTGCAGACTCTGTTTGTGGAAGTTTTCGTCGATAAAATCATCTTGTTTCGAGCACCTATCAGTGGATGGCACGGGTCGCATGCCCAGAGTGATTGCCTCGGCGTGGTTTCCCGAGGATAGGGAGTGATTCTCATGCATTTTCGGGGTGTGAGTTGTGTGCCGTCACCCGTTACTGCTCAATCGCGGAGGGAAGGTTACAGGGAATTACCGAAAATCTTTATTGGAGGGGCGATGGCGAAATCCCGGCGTTGAAACGCCGGGCTATTGTCAGGAGGTCCCTCCGGGAAAAAGGAACTGCCTAATTCCAGAAACGCATCCGAACTGGCTCCCTCGCGCTCACGCTACTCCGCCGTGATGCGTCTAGTTCACGGTGAGCGTCCTGGCCCCACCGTTTGGGAAGCCGTCTCCAAAATAAAGTTGGTTCCTCGAAACTGTGGAGCCGGTGCGGGTGGCAGGGCGGGACCTGCCCAGTCGAGTTTCATGCGCTTCAATTCCGCGCGAATGGCGCGTATATCCCAGAGCAAGACGTCGTGCGCGCCTCTCCGCGTGGCCGCGAGCCGTGCTCCGTCCGGGCTAAAGAATAACTCGGACACATGCTCCATACCCGGTGGTTCGAGCAGAGCGAGCGTCTCGCCCGTGGCGGGATCGAGCAGGCGCACCGTTGGTTTCGTTTCCCGAACGGCAAGTGTTCCGGTGGCGGGACAGAAGCCGCTCACACCCAGGGAATCGTGAGGTATTCTCCGGATCGCCGTCCACGATCCGGCTTCGCAGAGGATGGAGTCGTCCTCGTCGCCGACCAGGAGCCACTGGCCATTGGGACTGAAACAGACGCGCGGACTGGCCACGTTCGTGATGGTGTGCACCCGTTGGCCGTCGCTTGCGGCCCAAATCTTCACCTCGTATCTGCCCCAGCCGCCTGCGGCCAGCCAGCGTCCATCAGGACTGAACGCGATTGAGCAGATATGAGATCCGGATACTGCATCCGTCTTCACCTCATCTCCGGTGTCGACGTTGATGAGATGGCAATGAGCATCGTGGACGACGGCGACGGTTTTCCCAGTCGGAGAACTTCGAACCAATCTAAAGGGTGACGCGCTTCCCAGGCGCCTG
>DATLUX010000356.1:0-22554 GCA_035577805.1 Verrucomicrobiia bacterium | reverse complement strand
TTCCGTTAGGACGCCCGTTACCACGGCGGCCAGGATCTGTCCATGCAATCGATCCAAGCCCACCGGAAAGCCGCCGCCGTCTTCTCCCGGCAAGACGACCGACCCTAACACCAAGTCACCGTCGACTTCATAAAGATTGGCGTCACTCTCGCTGGCATCGCAGACGTAGACCTCTCCCTTCGCTCCCATGCTCAGTCGAAAAGGAGCCCGGTCTGTGTTTGTCATATACAAATCGCAGGTCAGCGCCCTGTCGCCCTGGCCGACCGCATCCGACAAATCCGAGTTGAGCGCATACATGCCGTCCAGGGTCGTGCGTTCGGGTCCAAACGCATTGTTCGTGACAGTCCCTGCCTCGCTGTTGGCCACGTAAACCCGACCAAACCAAGGACTGGTTGGATCGGTATTGACCGCGATGCCCCGTGGACTGAAGAAGCGGGCGTTTTTGTTGGTGTCGGAACTGATCTGGAGCGCATCGATCTGGTTGCTGCCGCGGAAAGTGGCGTAGCTCAGCGGACTGACCTTGAACACCACGACCTGGAAGGGGCCCGTGCTGGGCAACTCAACCTGGTGCAGTCCCGCCTGCAACCTTCCCAACTGATTAGTCGACAAGCCCCCGTCATACACGATCCAGACCCGGTCTGCTCCTGCATTTAATCGGAAGGAAACGATTCCTTGGGCGTTAGTCAGGTTGCTGGCATAGGGGACGGCGCTCAATCGAGTTGAACTTAGAACCGTCAGCACCGCCAACCAGACCACAACCGACCGACAGACAGAGCGGGCGCCCGTGATCCTCTCACAAACGGCCTGGGCCTTAGCTCCTCTCACGTCGATCCCGTACATCACACACCCGCCAGCCGTTCCGCGGCACGTGGCTCCGCTACCTACGGAGACCAATCTCATAAGAAATTGTGCAGCGCTCTTTGGTTATTGGACCGTGTCTTGTACCACAACCAAATGGCTCCAGCGAGGGATTTCCTTGAGATTTTGAAGGCGATTGCTGCCCCAACTTGCGGGTTTGCCCGGAACAAGGCGTGCCGAACGGTCGGCGGGATGCCAACTCGTCCATATATACAGGCCGGCTGTGAACTAATACCGGATCCGGTAAAACCGGACGTTTTGGGCCGGCGTAGCCGGGTCTTGGAAGACACCCACGCCAGCGGTCAGCACGACACGTCCCGCCTCGAACCAAGTGACGAAGTCCTCCGACGCCTCGACGAAAACCATTGCACCGGAAGGACCGGCGAGGTCGATGCGCCATTGTCCGTCCACCAGGCGCAGCGGGCTGGTGAATCGCGCCGGCCGTTCCAGCACGCCTTCGACCAGCTGCAGATCAAAACTGAGGTCCTGACCGGCCAGGTCCATCCGATGCGCCTCGGCCGCCACGGTATTGGCCCCCGTCCGCAACAACGAGGGGTTCACCGGGACCGAGAGCCAGAAGTTTTGCCATTCGGCTCGTGTTCCTGAGGCCGGTTCATTGTAGAGGGCGTTCGTCGCGAGGTTACGACGCAAGATCTCTGTCCCATTGAGATAAACCGCCAAGCCGTCGGTGAAGCAAACTCGCAATGCCAGGTTGGTGACGGTCACGCCGCTGGCTTTGGTGAAGGTCTTGCGGAAATAAGTCGTGGGACGCTTCGCCAACTCGTCATCGCCGAAACCGACTACAGATTGCTCGTCGCCCTGGCCGTAGCCCAGCTGAGCCGGTCCCTCGCTCCAGGTGCTGTCGGAGAATTCGGGCTGGCGCCACGCCGTTCCGAGGTCAGAGCCACTGTCGTCGAAACGCCACGCCTCGCCAGGCTTGATCAAAACCACTGGCTGCCGCGGCACGCCGGAGTCGGTTCGCCGTGAATAATAGTTCGTTTGGAAGGAGCCTTCGCTCAGAGTGTAGTATCCCAAGCCGGTCGGGTGAATCGCAATGGCTTCTCCGTTGGGTTCGTTCGCCAACGGGATGTTCGAGTTCGCAGGATTGGCGCCCAACGCGTCTCCGACGCTTTGGCTTGGTTGCCGCACCCAGGCTGAGCCTCGTCCTCCACGCCGCAGGAGGATGAGGCGGCCATCTGTACTGATATCGCCTGCCGATGGCTTGGCGAAGCTGATCTCCCGGATGAACGTCAATTCCACTGGACCGCCGCCATCCAATTCAGCGCGAGTTGCACGATAAATGCGGGAGCTGTCAGTAAGTTTTGTGGCGATGAACAGGTCGCCGGTCAGCGGATCGACCATCAGCGCCTCGGCGTTGAACGGGCCGTCGGGATAAACGAGGCCGATTTCTTGCGCTGCGGGGACGGTTTCGAATCTTGGGTTGGCGTCCTGGTAGCCGTAGATGGCAGGCTCGGCGCAGCGCAGCACGCGAATGGAGGCGCGTCCCAGGAAGTTATCTCCGATGTCACCCAAATACAGGTACTGTTGCTCGGGGTTAGGTCCCGGGCCCAGCGCGATGTCCTCGAAATTCCCAAAGAACGCGTTGGGGATGGTGTAGGCCGCCAGCAACGAACCGTTGGTCGAGATAGCAAAAAGGGTTCCCGGGTAGCCCGAGTCGTTATGGGTCCAGAGCACGCCAGGATTTTGGCGACTGGCGACCAATCCGGAGGCTTCGGTGATTTCGAAAGCGTTTACTGCTCCCAAAGCCACGGGCGATGAGAAACTGGGATTTTGAGCCTGGCCCCTGCCAAGCGGGAGGTTGGAGAGGAGGCAACCCAGAATCAGTAAGCGTAACGTCACGGGACAGCAAAAGCAGGCTTTGTTACATTCTTGTGACACCCAGAAAATACGGGCTAGACGCAAACTTAGCAAGCCTCGGTGTGATTTTGTGCTGGGCCCTCCGTCCTGCGCCTGGCCAGAACCCAAACTTGGCGCAACCAACGCATAGCTACTTAGGGGACACAACACTAACGCAGATGCAACATCGCCCGATTGCCTTTGGCGGGGTTCGTGTCGTCTGGTCGCTCTGCGATCAACACGCGCTCCGCTTCTACCTGGCCGCTTTGGAGGATGTATTCCTTAATCCGTCGGGCCCTTTCGGCCGCCAGCATGGCCAAGTCGTTCTCGGTGACTTCGATGGTTTGCAACACTTGCGCCTCCAGATCTTGGGCGTCTGGGAGAAGAGAGACGGAGCCGAGCTTGGTTTGGCGCTGACCAAACAGGACCGTGGCGCCTTTGGCAGAGCCATCCGACGTGGTGGTCTTGGTAGCGGAGGGGGCTGTGCCTGGGGAACTGGCAGCTGCGGCGGGCCGGTTGGTGGGGCTGGGGAGCGCGTTTGCGGACGCGAGCCGGGCGTAAGTCACGGCGACGTATGTTTGGTATTCCTCGGGTGTAACTTCGATCTCTTCGGCGGTCAGACGCGCTCGTTCTGCCTTGCGCAAGGCGGACCATTTCTCGGTGCGAAACTGCTTCTGGAGTTTGAGGCGGCGCAGGGCATTACGATCAGACACAGGATCTGTGGCGGTCTCGATCTCAAGTTGGAGGCCGGGTCGTTCATAGAGGCCTTTGACCAAAGCATCGAGTTTCTCCCGGTTGGCCTGAGGCAGTTCGTTTGAGCCCGGAGCGAAATCCTGGTAGCGTACCTCTTCACCCTTGCCGCCGAAGAGGCCGCCCAGGGCGGAGAACGGCGAAGTGACAATCTTGGTGAATACGTTAAGCAAGGCGCGCGTGATGACGCGGCTGAGGCGAAACTCCGGGTCGGCCAGACTGCCTTCGACCGGCACGTCGAGTTCGATCCGGCCGGAGCGATCCTTGAGAATGGCCAGGCCCAGTTTGATCGGCAGCTTTAATGCGTCCGGGCTCTCGACCCGTTGACCGAGGGTCAATTGATCGAGCGTGACCAGGTTTTGTCCCTTAAGTTTGCCATCCGCCAGCTGGTAATGAACATCAAGGCTGAGCTTGCCTTTGGTGAGGCGGTAGCCGAGGAATTTCCCCGCATACGGGCTGGTGGGGAGCAGTTCGATGCCCTTGAATTGGACTTTCACGTCGGTGTAATCGTTTTTCGCGAGCAGATTGATCTTGCCGGTGACTTCCATCGGCGCGGCCTTGCCGACTTTCCCGCTGAGTTGGAGATCGGCGCGGGACAGGTCTTCGGTGGAGATTCCTGTGATGGTCCCGCCCAAATCGTCCACCGACAGCACGACCGCCGGCTGCAGGGAACGGTCCAAGTAGTCCAGATGGATATTGGTCAGGGATAAGGTGGCCAGGGTGATCTTAGGCAAGGTCGCCTGGGCGGAGGCGATTAGGTTGGTTGGGATTTCGATCTTGAAAGGCTTGCCCGACCTGCCGGCCGGTGTGGACGAGGCGTTGTGGGTCGAGGGGCTGTTGGTCGACACGAGTCCGGTGTCCTCCTTGGTTTTGCGCAGGACCGTGAAGAGGTTGTTGGTTTTTTCGGAGTCGATGACGAGTCGGGCACGCGCATCGCGCAGGCTTACTTCTTGAATGGTGGCCGCCAACGGCTGCAGGGTGGCTTCCAGACCCGAAATCCTCAGATCCTTGCATTCGATGAAATCTTCGGCGAGCCGGCCGTCCACGGTGGCGAAATCGTGGACCCACAGATCGCCGCGGAACGAAGCCTGAGGCAGTCCGCCGGAACCGACGGCCGGGACATTCAGGCGGGCCTGCGCTTTGACTCCGACTTGCCCGCGGCGGATCCGGAGGTTGAAGAACGCGTCCAGGTACGGATCCAGAGCGCCTATTTCCAGGCCGTCCACGGCCAGATCGACCACGGTGTTGATGGGGAACAAGCCGATCGTGGCGCTGGTTTTGATGGTTCCATTGGTGTTCCAACGCATCTGGGCTTCCGCGGTGAGGTTGGTCCCGGGCAGGTTCGAGATGTTCTGCACGCGCGCCTGGATTTGGTCCAGGTCGACTCGGACCGGCCGCGGGAGGGAGAGATCTTCGATGGCGACGGCGTAATCCGCGACCTCGACGTTCTGGATGGAACCGCGCAGGGCATTGGTGCTGTGCAGCAGCAGGTCAACGACATTGCTGAGAGAATGCATCACCACGGCAATCGAGCCGGCGGTATTGGTGGCCGCGGGGTTGGGTTGGGCCATCTTGACGAAATTGATGGAGGCGTCTGCGTTGCGGCGAATCTCCAGGCGGCCGCCCCGAGTTCGGATGGACTCCACTTGAGCGGATCGACCAAACGCGTCCAGATTGGCGCCTGAGATGTCGAGTTCAGGGATTTCAAAGGCTTGGTTGGTCAGGCCTGCTTCCGCCAGCTTCAAGGAGCGCACCGAAATACTGGCGTTCGTGAGCAGCGCGAGATTGGTTTGGGTGCCTTGTTCCACATGATAACCCGCGCGCAAGCCCAATACCCCGTCGCGGATTTCAAATTCGGTCAGATCCTGGTAGAGCGGCGCGTAGCGGGTCAGTGAGACATCTTCGATCGCGAATTCGCCGATGGACCGGATTGGGTCCAGGAAAAAATGGCCGCTCCAGGAAAATTTTTCGCCGTCCTGGGTCGAGCCGGTGAAAGAGTAGGGATTTTCGTTGTCGGGATTGGTGGCGAAGTGTTGCAGAGTTAATTCGAGCGGACCGACCATCTTGGTGAACGGCGTTTTCGTGGTGAGATCGGTCAGCGACGCGCGCGCGCCTGCGATCTCCAGCCGATCGACTCGCAGCCCACGCGGCTTGGCGGGTTTGCTTTCCTTGGGCTTGCTGGCGGCTTCGCGCGCCAGTTTATCGAGGATATCGGAAAAGTTCAGGGTGTAGTCCGGATTCACCCGCACGCGCACGAACGGCAGCGTGGTGCGCACTTCCTTGAAAACAAAAGTCCGCGTGAGCAGCGACCAGGGCTGAAAATTCGCGTAGACCTCCTCCCAGGAAAGGAACGGTTGCCCGTCCGTATCCTGGATCACCAAGCCGCGAATCGTCGCCGACATCGTGTAAGGGTTCAACTTGACCTTGGCGATCGACACTTTCCGGTTCAGTTGTTTGGCCAACTGGCTGGCGGCCACGGCTCGCACAATCGGGGGAACAATCAGGAACCCGGCCATGGTGTAGAACAACCACAGGCCTGCACCCCACACAACCCAACGCCGGACCCGCGGCGACAGCCGTTTGAGCCCCGGCAGCCGCGACGGTGCCAACGGTTTGAGGGCGGAAAGCACATCTGCCTTTACAACGCGACGCTCACAGCGTCCAGCGTCTTCTTCCCGTTAAAATTGAACGTTGAACGTTGAGCGTTGAATGTCGAACGTTCAGCGTGCATTTGCTCGATTGTACTCTGCCCAGTCCGGCCGAAAACCTGGCCTGTGACGAAGCGTTGCTGGATGTGGCCGAGACGGGAGATGGACCACCGCTTCTGCGCTTCTGGGAAGCGGCCCAGCCGTTCGTGGTAATGGGCTTCGCCAATAAACTCGAGGAGGAGGTGGACCAGGCAGCTTGCCGCGAGCGTCAGGTGCCCATCCTCCGTCGCTGCAGCGGCGGAGGGACCGTCGTGCAGGGTCCGGGTTGCCTGAATTACACGCTCATCCTTAAAGGCGAGGAAACAGGCCCGCTCCGCAGTGTCACGTCGACCAATTGTTTTTTGATGCAGCGCCATCGCCTGGCCCTGCGTGAGTTGTTACGGAGAGAAGTGACCGTGGAAGGCGTGACGGATCTCGCCATGGATGGGCGCAAATTTTCGGGCAATGCCCAGCGGCGCCGGCGCCGCTGGCTGCTGTTTCATGGAACGTTTCTTTACGACTTTAACTTGGAGTTGATCGCGAAGGTCCTGCGCCTGCCCTCGAGGCAGCCCGCTTATCGACATGGGCGCGCGCACCTGGAGTTTCTCATGCGCCTGCCGGTCGGCCGGCAAGCCATTCAAGAAGCGTTGTGTAACACGTGGGAAATCGCACCGGGCAAAGTCCATCTGCCAGCCGCGGCGATTGCCAAACTGGTGACGGAACGATACGGAAACGAGGCGTGGACCCGACGCTGCTGAACGCTCTGGCTGTCAGCCGAGAATCACGACGTTCTTGATGCCCGTAGCCTTGCCGAGCAGAAGTTCGCGGTAGCTCTCGAGCGGATGACGGCCGGTGATGACCTTGCGCAAGGCGTCCGGCCAACGCTGCTTGAATATGGCTAAATCGCGGATGGCGCTTTGAAAGGCCGGCCGGTCGGCGTTGACGGTACCGATGATGGCCTGGTTCATCAACACCACTTGGCGCATAAGCGAATCGGCTTCGATCGGGATGGCCGGTTTATGGGGCGGGATTCCCGTGAAGACAAACACTCCATTCAAACCCAGCACCTTCAACACATCGAAAGTGATCCGGCCCACCCCGACGGCTTCATAAACCAAATCGATGTTGCCTACGATCTCGACGAATTGCGCCAACGACGTGGTTTCGGACGAGATGTATCTGGCGCCGATCGAGTTGAGCAACTCGGCCTTGGGATTGGGCTCGGCCGAACGTGAATAGACAAAAGTTTTGAAGCCATTGATGAGCAGTGCCATGGCCCCGAGGATCCCCACTGGACCCGCCCCCAACACCACCGCCGTCTTACCGGCCCCGCGTCCGTGCGACGCGTTTTGCCCAATGCCGTTGCTCCAGGGCAGACGTTGCTGCACCTGCCAGACCTGAGCCAAAGCTTTCTCCGCCACCGTCAACGGCTCCACCAGCACCGCCACGTCCCGCAGGTCCACCGGCACCAGATTCAGATGCGCCTGGTCTTCCACAAAAGACTCCGTCATGAACCCATGCGTCATCTTGATCCCGCGCTCGGTGAAATCACCGGTAAAACAAAAGTCCTGACGCGCGTCGCGGCAGGAAGGACAATGCTCGTGAGGACAGGGCCGCCGGACCGTTGGTACCACCAGGTCTCCCGGCTTGAATCCCTGCACTTCCGGGCCGGTCTCCAGCACCTCCCCCAGAGCTTCATGACCCAGCACCAGATATTCGCAACCTTCGGGCGGAGTGCCGTAGGCAAACGAGCAGATCTCGCGATCCGTGCCGCAAATGCCGACCTCGATGGTCCTGATCCGCATTTCGGTCGGGGCATTGATCCGCGGCCAGCCATGTTGCAACAGCGCGACTTCGCGCCTGGCTGGGATCACCCCAACCGCTCGCATCGTTCCGGTAGACATCGGTTCTGGGTTTAGTTGGATAGCGAATCGGCTCCGCTCCCGCCGCCATGGGTGTCCCTAGGCCTGTCCATAGGCGAGAACGGGCGAGGCCAGTATATCCCGGAATGGAGGGGAGGGAATCAAAAATATGCGGCTGGGGATGGTAAGCGAGAAGTGAAGTGAAATGGATGATCTCGTCTCCATGCATTTCGCATATTCGCGCAGGAAATGCTGGTGCGCCGGGCGCCCTGCTCCGTCGCACGTGGGGTCAAGGACGTGAAGTCCCTATCTCATGTCATTGGTGTTGCAGCCCAACGCTTTTAACGCCGCGGGGAGTTCCGTTTCCGTTACTGCTACCGGCCAAACCATGTCTCGCCCGGTGAACAGGGCGGGGTTCTTTACGGTGGCGTCGTTAGTGGGATTTCCTCCGGCATCACGTCCATCGGGACCGACACTGTAAAGCCGGGGCGCGGCATTCGAGTTGGCGGCGTAGCTCAAGGCATTTCCCGCCCAATAATCATGCGGAAGCCGATCGGCCCACTGGGGGACCAGTTCCTCCAAGCGGCCGGGGGGATGTCCGTATCGCAACGTGTAGCGCTGGACCGCGATGGCCGCGAGGACGATTTCCTTCTGCGTCTCGGCTCCAAGCGCTTTGTCGATGGAGTTGACCAACGCGCCGAAAAAGTTCCGCGACATCAGATGCCGAACGTGCGCCAAGGCTCCTTCCGCAGCTGCTGCCTCTTCGATTCTGCGTTTTGCTTCGCGGATGGGCTCGGCCGAGCGCTGCTTCGCACAAGTCCGGCCGGACTCAATGAGGAACTGCATTGATTTCAGGTAATGCGCTTCGTCGCCGTAAGAGAAACTAAACTGCCAGATCGGGAGCAGAACATGTTGCGTTGCCACTTCGGCGGCGTTGCCGGTCAGTTGATCGATCAATTCTCCCAGCGAACCCGGCGCGTTGCCTGGACTGCTGCTTGGGCCGCCGCCCATGCCCAGGTACTGCGTCAGCACCGCCGGGGAGCGTCTCATGGAACCGTAGCTCTCCAGGACGATCGCCCGCTCCATCTCCAGCGCCGCCATCATCTCGGGCAGCATGTCGACCGCTTGCCATGTTCGCTGCAGATCGAGCAGCTGCTCATCGGTCCATCCGGGCACTTGTAGCGCTTGCCATGTAGTCTGAACTCCGATCGCGACAATGGAGCAACGAACCAGTTGCGAGATCAAGATCGGTTCGGACTTGAGCAGATCGCCGACGGCCAGCAGGTCGCGCAGTTGATCCTTGGCGAGATCGAGCCGGCCGGCCTGCAACGACTCGGCCACCGCGCCGCTCAGGTGTTGAGCAAAGCCCTTGAGGGAGGCCAGATGCGGAAGCAGCATGTTAAAACCCAGGTGATAATCCAGGTGCGCCGCCGGCAACGGTGCCTTCAACAGCAATTGGGCTTCCCCGAGCAGGTTGCTGGACGAGGCCAAGGCGGTCGTCAGCACGGTCCAGGTGGCGTTGCTGCGCGCGCGCCCCGTCGGCCAATTGGTGAGCCAATGGAGCGGGACGAGCTTGCCGGGTTCGGGTTGGCGCCCCATCGGTGGACAAAGTATCCCCACCTCTGCTCCCTTGATCCGGCTCACCAGAAACATCAATTCACGGAACTCGCCGTTGCTGCGGCGAGGCGCTTGGGGTTCGTTTTCTTCCACGAGCAGTTTCTCACCGCGCGCCGTCAGATCCCGCCTCAAACGCGAGAGGGCCCATTTGCCCTGCAGATGCGCCCCAGTCAGGAGCAGAATCGGCGTGGCCAGAACCAGGGCCAGAATCCACCATCGCTTTTTCCGAAGCGCTTTCATGCTAGGCTAGGCTAGGCTAGTGCTAGTGATGTGTCCCCTAAATAGCTAGGGCCTGTCCCAGGAACGTTCTCGGGACAAACTTTGTCGAAATCCCAACATTGTCACAAAGTCCTCGACAAAGTTTCCGACGAAGTTTCCGACAAAGGCCGAAATCGCCCTTTTCGGGACAAGCTCTAGCTATACATTGGCGGGCGGCTTCGCCTGTTCACGAAGAAAACCAGGGAGTCGGACGCATCGTGCCGTCGGCACATGGCAGGGGTTTGACAATAACCCAGATGAATTGTCACGGCTTTTTCCGAAGTTGATCGAATCGACAGTGATGGATCTTTAGTGTCTTGCGGGGCCGCGATCCCGGGGGCAGTATCCGAATGCGCCCGATTTTCTACCCGGCATAATCCCGCGCTTGACTCTTGGGATGGGGGACAGTCGAATGGCCGCATGCTCACCCGATCATCGTCGTGGACCCGTCGTCGTTTTCTCTTTGCCTCGACCGCCGGCGCAGCCGCCAGTTTCTCGCTGCCGGGCGCGTTGGCTCGGGCGGCGGCGCCGCGGCGCGTCTCCGCCAATGAAAAACTGAACATCGCTGCCATCGGCGCGGGTGGGAAAGGCGCGGAAGACACGGACGGTTGCGCCAGCGAGAACATCGTGGCGTTGTGCGATGTGGATTCGAAACGGCTGGCCGAACGAGCGGCCAAATATCCGAAAGCCAAGCTCTACCGCGACTACCGCAAGATGCTGGAGGAAATGAAAGAGATCGACGCGGTGCTGGTGAGCACGCCCGATCATCATCATGCCTTCGCCGCGGTCATGGCCATGAAGTTGGGCAAACACGTTTATTGTCAGAAGCCGTTGACGCATTCCATTTGGGAGGCGCGTTTGATGCGCACGGTGGCCAGTCGCGCCAAGGTCGCCACGCAGATGGGCAACCAGGGTCATTCCTACGACAGCACCCGCCGCATCGTGGAATTGGTCAGAGCCGGGGTCTTGGGCGAGGTCAGGGAAGTCCATGTCTGGACGGATCGCCCCATTTGGCCCCAAGGCATCAACCGGCCCAAGGATACGCCGCCCGTGCCCGATCACATCGATTGGGATTTGTGGTTGGGACCCGCCCCGCCGCGGCCGTATCATCCGGACTATGTCCCCTTCAAATGGCGCGGTTGGTGGGATTTTGGCACCGGGGCTTTGGGGGACATGGCCTGTCACAATGCGGACGCCGCTTTCTGGGCCCTCGATTTGGATGCGCCCATCAGCGTTCAAGCGGAGTCTTCACCCGTTAACAATGAGACCTGTCCGAAGTGGAGTGTCATCCGCTACGAGTTTCCGGCCCGTGGCACCATGCCGCCGGTGACGTTGACCTGGTACGACGGCGGCAAGATGCCCAGCCGCGATCTGGTCGATGGCTCGGAGTTGCCCAAGAACGGCACCATCCTCATCGGTTCGAAAGCCAGGATCGCGTTCCGCGACTGGCATCCGAACGAATTCCGACTGCTCCCGCAGGAACAGTTTAAAGATTTCAAAGGTCCCGCCCAAACCATCCCGCGCGCGCCGGACGGTCCGTATCAGGAGTGGATCGCTGCCTGCAAAGGCGGTCCGCCATGCCTGTCTAACTTTGATTACGCGGGCCGTCTGACGGAGACCGTACTCTTGGGCAACGTGGCCGTGCGGGTAGGCCGCAAGATCGAGTGGGACGCCAAAAAGCTCGCGGCCAAGGGTTGTCCAGATGCAGACCAGTATATCCGGCGGGAGTATCGCAAGGGTTGGACCCTGAAGGCTTAGCGTGTAGTGTGTGCCGTGTGCCGTGGTAGCTTCCATCTGCTTTTGCATGCGCATTGGGTAGTGCTTAGCGGTCGAGCAGTATGATGATCGCTCCATGAAAACGTCGCGTCGCCAGTTCCTGGGGACATCCGCGTGGGCGGCCGCCGGCTTGACCCTAAGCGCCGGCTGCGCTTCCACCGAACGGGCGCAAAAGCGGGCCCAAATCATGACCGTGCGCGGACCGATTCGGCCGAAGGAATTGGGACCGACCTTGCCTCACGAGCACATCTTTCTCGATTTTATCGGCGCCGATCAGGTGAGCCGCGATCGTTATGATGCGGAGGAGGTCTTTCAAATCGCCCGGCCTCACTTGCAATTGTTGAAAGATTGTGGTGGGCAGTCTCTGGTCGAGTGCACGCCCGCTTACATCGGTCGTGACCCGCTTTTACTCAGGCGTCTGTCTGCCGCCACTGAACTGCATGTGCTGACAAACACGGGTTACTATGGAGCCTCGCAGAACCTTTACTTGCCGCGGCATGCCTGGACGGAAACGGCTGACGAACTGGCGGCCCGTTGGTTGACCGAGTGGCGCGACGGCATCGAAGGCACCGATGTTTATCCGGGGTTCATCAAGATTGGCGTGGACGCCGGCAAACTCTCCGATATGCATCGCAAATTGGTTCGGGCTGCCGCCCGCACTCATCTGGTCAGTGGTTTGACCATCGCGGCCCATACCGGGGATGGGACGGCGGCGTTGGATGAGTTGAGTGTGTTGCGCGAGGAAGGCGCCGCGCCCTCCGCGTTCATCTGGGTGCATGCGCAGGAGGAAAAGAACACCGAGTCGCACCTGCAAGCGGCGGAGTTGGGCGCCTGGGTCGAGTTCGACCATATCAGCGACCAGACTCTGGAAGCTCATGTGGATTTGGTGAAGATGATGAAAGCCCGCGGGTTTCTGAACCGCACGCTCGTGTCCCACGACGCGGGTTGGTACCAGGCCGACAAACCGGGAGGCGGCGAATACCGGCCGTATGACACCATCTTCAAAAAATTCATCCCGGCGCTGCGACAGGAAGGCTTTTCTGCGGAGGAGACCGACCTGTTGATGATCACAAACCCGCGGGAAGCATTTACCATTCGGATCCGCAGTGCTTCGGGGAGTGGAGCCGGCAGCCGATCGACCGCAGCAAGATTGGGAGGACGCGCGAATCTGTGCTAAACGTGTGAGCATGACAACTCGGGCAGCCGTGAGCGGCTTGTTTGGCGCCAACTCGGGCCGAAGGTTCGGCCGGCTGCTTTGGCATGGGATGTGGGCGGCGCTTCTTCACGGCGCGCTCATGCAAGTCACCGCGGGGGCCCCACCCACTCTGCACGGCATGCAGCCCATGGGTGTTTCGGCTGGTCGTTCCACTGGAGTGATTTTATCCGGCGAAAATCTGGCCGGAACGCTTGAGTTATGGACGAGCTTTCCGGCGGTCGCGACGGCCGATGAGCGTAGTCAGGAAACGGCGTTCAACCTGACCGTGCCGGCCGGGACCCAAGTGGGTCTGGGCCTCCTCCGTTCCATTGGCACCAACGGCATCTCGAATCCTTTGGTGGTCTTGCTCGATCCGCTGACCGCGATGCCTGCCACCGGCACCAACCACACTCCGTTTACGGCGCAAACCGTTAAAGTCCCGGGAGCAGTCGATGGCTTTTGCGCGGAGGTGAGCTCAGATTTTTATCGGTTCAGCGGTCGGAGCGGACAACAGCTGACCATCGAAGTTGTAGCCAAACGAATCGGTTCGGCCTTGGACCCGTTTTTGCGCGTGCTCAATCTGGAGCGCCGCGAACTGGCGGCCATCGACGATACTCCAGGCCTGCAAGGGGACGCCCGGCTCGATTTCCGTTGTCCGCGCACGGAGGATTATCTGGTTGAGGTGCGTGACACCCAATATGGAGGCGGCCGGGAACATCGTTATCGGCTGCGCTTGGGACGCGGACTGCCCTATCTGCTCCCATTTCCGGTGTCGGATCGTTACGCCGCCAATGCCGCGCCTCGCTTGCCGCAAGGAATCGAACGCGAACCCAACAACGGTCCTATTCAAGTCCAGCAATTGTCTTGGCCGGTGGAGTTGGAGGGAGCCTTTAATCGGTCGGGTGATCGGGATGTCTATCAGTTCTTCGCCGCCCAGGGTGACACACTTTGGGTGCAGGGCCGCACGCGCAGTCTCTCTTGGCCGTGCGACCTCCTGCTCCAACTTCAGACCACCAACGGCCTCAAACTGGCCGAAGCGAACGCGAGCGGTTCGGACGAAGGGATGCTCACGAATCGTTTCGCCGAGGCCGGCACGTATCGATTAGTAGTGGAGGAGTTGAACCGCCAGGGCGGCCCGCGCTGCCGGTACCGGCTGCAACTTCAACCGCTGCTGCCCGGGTTCACCCTTAGTGTCGAGACCGAACGTATCTCCGTGCCGGCGGGCGAGTCGTTCCCGCTGCTAGTGCAGGCGCAGCGCCGCGACTATGACGGACCGATTACGCTGGCGTTGCCCGGCCTCGACTCGGGTTTTGGCCTCACCAACGCGGTCATCCCGGCCAAAACCAACGCCGTTCAGTTAACGGTGACGACTCCCGCTCATCTGGAGTTGGGCGATTTTTTTGATTTTCGAGTCTCGGGACAAGCCACCATTCAAGAGCGAAAGGTTGTCGCTCAGGCCTCGACGTTGCCTGCCATCCGGAGGGTTCTGCCCAACCTCCGTTATCCACCGGCCGAATTGGATGGCGTCATCACTTTGAGCATCGCCAGTGGTCGGTCCGGCACTGTTCCGCCCACACGCAAGAAGAGAAACGCCCCTTAAGCCATCGCCTCATCCAATCCAGACCAGAGTGCTGACTGGGAGTCGATCGTAGAGCGGGATGAGATCCGCCGCCGCCAGGTGAATGCACCCGCAGGACTGAGGGCGTCCAAGGGTCAATTCATCTCCGTAACCGTGAATATAGATGTAGCGCCGGAACGTATCGACGGCCCCGCCGCGATTGAGCCCCGGTTCCAAGCCCTCCAACCATAGGATACGATGCACGATGGTGCCGTCGGGTTGACCCTGCCAGGTAAACCCGACCGGTTGCCGCCCTCGGAACACGGTTCCGACTGGATCGCCTCCGCCAATTTTACGTGCGACCCGGTGCAACCCGAGCGGCGTCTGCTTTGAATCGAGGAGTTGTCCAACCCCAAATCGGGACGTCGATACCACGAACGACCGTTGAAAGATGTAAGGAGGAAAACGCGCCTCGGTGGAAAGAGTGCGAGCACGTTGCCAGAGGATCAGGCGTTGTTCCGCCACGTCTACAGTCAGCAGCCAGCGGGTGCACCGAACTCCCGTCCGCAGCGCGGCGCGGGACACGCCCGCTGGCAGCAGCCGGCGCCTCACGGTTTCACTCCGTAGTTGATCGTCATGATCCCCCCGAGCAGCAAAATGATCCTGACCTCCAGGCAACCGATTTCGCGCATGTGCGCGGCGACGCCGCGCTGGGCTGGATAATGTTGCAGCGAGGTCAGAATGTAAGCGTGGGTCTGCGTGTCGCCGCAAAAGATCCGTCCGAAGACCGGCACCCCCGCCCGCAGATACGCAAAGTAACAAGCCTGCCAGGCCGGGTTGTCGGGCTTGCCGAAGTCCAGCACCAAGATGCGGCCGCCGGAGCGGGTGACCCTGACCATCTCCTCCAGTCCCACCCGCCAATCTGTAAGATTGCGCAAGCCGTAACTCACCGTGGCCACATCAAAGGTGTTCTCCGCAAAGGGCAGCTGAGTGGCATCCGCCCGCAGGAAGAGCGGCTGGCCATCGGCCTGAGACGCGCGCCGGCCCAGTGCAAACAGCCGTCGCCGCGCGACGTTCAGCATCGGCTCACTGAAATCCAGTCCGGTCACGATCGCTCCTTGGTCCGCCAGGGCGAAAGTGACATCGCCGGTCCCGCAACAAACGTCCAACGCGCGTTGGCCTGGAGTGACGTTGGCCAGTCGCACCAGCTTGCGTTTCCAAAGACGATGCAGGCCGAAGCTTTGCAGGTCGTTGATCAAGTCGTAGCGGGGCGCAATGGTCGCAAACAAATCACCCACGCGCGCCGCCCGTTTCTGGCCCGGCACATAGTAATGATTGGGCATCGTTTGCCCGGGAGGATAAACACCGTCGGCCCTCAAAGCGAATTCGTTCGGGGCGTCATTCCGGATGCAATTTCCATGGTCCGAGCAATTGCACGTCATCCAGGAGGAACTCGGTGGCGCTGGGGGCACGAAACTCCATGACCAACAAATCGACCGAGCGCCACGGAAGGATGGGAAGTTGAGCCAGGGTTAGATCGATCTTTTGCCAGTGATCGCCCGCAGCCGCCGCCCGCGGCCAGGCGCCGATGACCTGGTTGGTCGTGGAACTGCGCGCCTGCAGGGAGCAACGCACACTGCCGGTTCCGGAGCGCGTCCGAACCCAGAAACGCAACCCGGTTGCCCCTTCCTGCAACAGTTGCCAGCCGCGCACACGCGTGGTGGCAAGCTGGATGGTTGAGCCCCCTTCCGGCAGGGAGATCTGGAGCGCGGCGCGGCCGTTTTTGCCCTCTGCGCTGATGCGGAGGCTGCCTGCGTTGGTGCGCCCAATTCCGGACAGGATCCACCAGCCGTGGTAACCATCCTCGAACCCTTCGACGAACGGCCAAAATAACTGCGTGGGTTCCTCCAACCCCAACTGGCGCGGATGAACCACGCGCAACGGCGAAATCCGATCCCCCTGCGCGGTCGTGCCGCGCGCATAATAAACGATGGGAACGTCCAAATCTTCCGTGGGAATGTCGGCTTGCTGAAGGTTGCCGGATGTTTTCATCGGGTAGGAACGCCAGTCGCGGACAGGCCATTGGCCCGGTTCGGCCGCGCTGGCTTGGACGGTCAATTGACGGCAGCCCATCGATAAGCCAAGTGATTCTGCTTGCCACGAAATCCGCAAGCGCCCTCCCAGGGCCTCGGCCCGTAATCCAGCAAACAAGACGGGATCAATCGCCACCGGCACGTCCAGGCCTGGGATGGACAGAACCGACACGTTGGTCAGCCAGTCATCGGCCACGAAAGACGGCGCGATTGCGCCCGGTTTTGGATCGATCGGTTGGGCTCCGACTCCAATCCGCACCCCGACCGTGGCCGCGACCAGCCAGACCAGAAACAGGCCGAAACCGGCGGCGACGATCCGGCGCGGGCCGGGCCGGCGCTGCTCAACACATTTAACGCGGCGCGGGCAGCTCACTTGTCTTTCGCGACGGCCGCCTTGGCAGTTTTGGCGCCGCTACGTTTGCCGGTTCCCGCCGTCATGACAGTGCCGGTCAGCACCCCGATCGCGAAGAAGGCGAAGTACATGATGGCGGCTGGCTGATGAATCACTTGAACGACCAACGGAGGCAACGTGAAATCGACCGCTCTGCGATTATGCATGCCCATCAGGACAAGCAGGAGCAGGATGAGAATAAAAAACAAGGTCTTCAGCAGCAGCTTCGCGTTCATAGGTGCATTGTGGCGGACAATAGGCAGCGGAAGAACGCGCGTCAATCTTGCCCGGTTCTAGGCGCATCGGAACGCGGCGTTCACGCCGCTTCAGCGTCCTCCGGCGTGGGGGCTATGGACTGTTCAACGCTTCGGGGGCAAGGATCCGAATGCGGCCGGTTCTACACCAGCACTCCGATTTCCCCGCGAGCTTCGGTCTCCACCCAGCGCGCCATCAGCCAGAGCACATCGGAGAGGCGATTGAGATAAATCACGATCTCGGTGTTCGACAAAGCGCCGGCCTCCTGCAAGGCGCACACCCGCCGTTCGGCGCGACGACAAGTCGTCCGAGCCACATCCAAGGCCGCCGCGGCCGTGGTGGCGCCGGGGGTGGCCCAGCCCTTGAGGGAGACGGGGCGGGCTTCGAGTTGTTTGACCAGACCATCCAGAGTGGCGGTGCGTTCCGGCGTGACGATTTGAAAGCCGTCCTTGGTATAGCGGGCCAGGTCCTCCGGGTGCGTGGCCAGTTCACCCATCAAAATGACTAAATCCTTTTGAACGGCCAGAAGCGAATCGTTGAGCAAGGGACCTGGCCCCAGGGCTCGGGCCAGTCCGATGGCGGCGTTCAACTCGTCGACGCTGCCGTACGCCTCGACCCGCGGATGACACTTGGAAACGCGCCGATTATACATCAAACCGGTTGTTCCGTTGTCTCCGGTCTTGGTGGCGATGCTCATGGCTGCCAACCTACCCAGGGTGCCGGCCTGCGGCAAAACCGTTTTTCGAGAAACACATTGAAAGCCTCCGGCCAGGGCGCATAAATTCCGGGATGTTGCGCTGGTATCTTTCAGGTTGGCCGCTGCTGGTCGTAAGCCTGTGGCTCGGGTGGACGCCCAGGGCGGCAGGCCAACGCAAACCGCCTCCCGCCAAATCGTCGGCTGCCGGTAAAACCGGTTCCGATCCCGGCGCCAAATCTGTCGAGGCCCTCACTCCTTCCGTGCTGAAGTCGGTGGTGGTGATTACGCACTACGGTCGGGATGGCAAAGAAGACGGTGTCGGAGCGGGATTCGTGGTTTCGGCCGACGGTTTGATCGCAACTAGTCTGCATGTGATTGGCGAGGCGCGCCCAATCAAGGTTCGGCTGGCCGATGGCCAGGAGCGGGAAGTCGCGGCCATTCATGCCTGGGATCGAAAGTTTGATTTAGCGGTCATTCGCATCGACGCGCATGGTCTGGCCCCGCTGCCGTTGGGGGATTCGGACACGCTCAAGCAGGGCGCCTCCTTGATCGCTTTGGGGAACCCGCTTGGGCTGGAGCATAGTGTAGTTCAAGGGGTGTTGTCGGCCCGGCGCGAGCTGGACGGAATAACCATGTTGCAAATCGCCATCCCGATCGAGCCCGGCAATAGCGGCGGACCGTTGCTGGACCTGAAGGGGCGCGTCCACGGCATCCTGACCTTAAAATCCGCCCTCACGCCGAACCTCGGCTTCGCCATGCCGGTGAATTTGCTCAAGCCGCTGCTGGAACATCCCAATCCGGTTCCAATCAGCCGTTGGTTAACCATTGGTGCCCTCAATCCGAAGGAGTGGACTCCGTTGCTGGGAGCGCGGTGGACTCAAAAAACCAGCCAAATTCAGGTGGAAGGCCTCGGCCGCGGTTTCGGCGGGCGTGCGCTTTGCCTCTCGCAAAAGCCCGTCCCGCCGCGGCCCTATGAAGTTGCCGTGAGCGTGCATCTGGATGATGAAGCCGGCGCCGCCGGATTGGCTTTTGCCTCGGACGGCGGGGATCAACATTACGGATTTTATCCCAGCGCCGGGCAGTTGCGCCTGACGCGCTTTGAGGGCCCCAGCGTCTACAGCTGGACCATCCTCAAACAGATCTCCAGCGAACACTATCGCCGCGGCGAATGGAACCATCTGCGCGTGCGCGTCGAACCGGACAAAATCCTCGCTTACCTCAACGGCCATCTCGTGATCGAGTCCGACGACGATGTGCTGAAGGGTGGCCGCGTGGGCCTGGCCAAATTCCGAGATACCGTGGCGGAATTTAAGGGGTTCCAGATCGGCACCAATCTAGCCCCGCCAGCCGCGACCCTAACCACCTTTCCGCCGGAGTTGCAGCGGCGTTTGCAGGACTCCAGCGCACCACCCGACGAGACGCTGCTCCAGCAGTTGGGCACGCACGAGGCGGCAGGCAGCCTGCTGAACCAGCGCGCGGCCGAACTGGAACAGCAAGCCCGCCAATTCCGGCGGCTCGCCGCCACCGTCCACCGCCAAACTGTGCAGACGGAGTTGCTCAAGACCCTTGAGCAACCAGAGTCCCAGATTGATTTGCTGCGCGCTGCGCTCCTGGTCGCCCGCCTGGATAACCCCGATTTGGAACTGGAAAGTTACACCCAGCAAGTGGCCGCCATGGCCGGCGAGATCCGCACCCGCTTGACCGATGGCTCCGGAGATCAGGCCAAACTCGATGCGCTGCGAAATTATCTCTTTGCTGAAAATGGATTTCACGGCAGCCACGGCGATTATTACAACCGCGCCAACAGTTATCTGAACCAAGTGATCGACGATCGCGAAGGCTTGCCAATCTCGCTTTCCGTGCTGTTCCTCAAACTGGCCGACGCCATCGGTTTGTCCGGGGTGACGGGGCTGCCGTTGCCGGGACATTTTATGGTGCGCTATCGCCCGCCCTCCGGCGAAGATCAGATCATCGACGTGCACGGCGGAGGTCAGGTTCTGACTCGGACTGAGGCTCAAGAACGCGTGCTGGAAGTGACCGGCGAAGGGTTTCGAGATGCCGATTACCGCAGTGCCACCAAGCGGGAGATCATCGTGCGCATGTTGCGCAACCTCCTTGGGGTATCCGAGCGGGGCGAATCCGGTCCCGATCCGTTGCGCTACCTGGATGTCATTGTGGCGTTGGTGCCCGACTCGGTCAGCGACCGGTTGGCTCGCGCGAGTTTGCGCCTGCAAGCTGGAGATACGGCCGGCGCCAAAGCGGACTTCAAATGGATCCTCGACCAACAACCCCACGGAGTGGATCTGGAACGAATCGCAGAAGTGTACCGGACCTTGTGAGCTAGGGATGGCTTTTTAGGGGACACCTCACTAGCCTGCGGGCATGGACGCAGCGGATTGGGTGCAGCTCAGTGACGAACAATTGCTGGAGAAAAAGATCTCGCATCTGGGGTTGGCGCTGGAGGGGACGGAGCTGCAACCGTTCATCCGGCAGTTGGAAGGCGAGCTTTCCGCGAAAGGGTTGAGCTTTCTGCCGCCCTGCCACGTGGGGGACGAATGGTTCGTCCCGGTGGGCATTCCAGCGATCTTCATCCCATTCTTTCTGGTCCATGAGCGTCTGCGCAAACTGGAGCGAAAGATGATCCTGGAGGTGGAAGGAGAAACGCCGGAATGGTTCATGAAACTGATCCGCCACGAGGCGGCCCACGCCTACTCCTACGCCTATCAACTTTATAAGCGGAAGAAATGGCAACAAACCTTCGGGCTGGCTTCCCGGGAGGAAACCGGGTTTTACCGGCCGCGTCCGTATAGCCGTTCCTTTGTTGTGCATCTGGCCGATTGGTATGCCCAGAGCCATCCGGACGAGGATTTTGCCGAGACGTTGGCGGTCTGGCTCACGCCGGGATTGGACTGGCGCCAGCGTTATCAGGGGTGGAAGGCATTGCAAAAGCTCGAATACGTCGATGAGCTAATGCGTTCGCTGGTCGGGAAACCGCCGCTGCATCAGCCGCCTTACCAGGTGGCCGAGTACGACTGCCTGAACCTCAAGCTCAAGACGTATTACGCCCGCAAACGCAAGCTCTACGAAGATTCTTACCCCGACTTTTACGACAAAGATTTGCGGCGTTTGTTCGGCGCCGCGGGAATTCCAGGCGGGCTCAAAGCTTCCACCTACCTGCGCCAGTATCGCCAGCAGCTCATGAACGCCATCTGCCAATGGACCAACGAAAAGAAATACCGCGTGAATGGCTTGTTGGCCCGCCTGATCGATCGTTGCGATGAGTTGGGTCTATATATCAAAGCCGATGATCCGCCCCATCACTTGCAAGTCGGCGCCTTCATCACCACCCTGGTCATGAACTATTTGTTCACTGGCAAATTCAAGCGCACCAAGTAAGCCGTGAGAAGGAAACTAAAAGTGCTGGCCTTGTTCGATGCGATCGCCCCCACCACGATCGATCAGGATTTGACCGCCGAGCTGCAGACCGACGACTGGAAAACGGAAGCCCATGTCCTGGCCGCCCTCCAGCAATTGGGTTACACCATCCAGCACCTGGCCATTTTTGATGACCTCGATCTCCTGCGCCAAAAACTCCAGAGCTTCGAGCCGGACGTGATCTTTAACCTGGCCGACCAGTTTAAAAACAACCGCGCCTTCGATCAGAACATCGTGTCTTTCCTCGAAATGCAGGGCGTGCCTTTCACCGGATGCAGCTCCACCGGCCTCACCCTCTGCAAACACAAAGGGATCTCCAAAAAAATCCTCGGCTATCACCGGATTCACGTGCCCGAGTTTGCCGTCATCGGGCGCGGCAAACGAATCGGTCGAGCCAAGCCGCTCCGCTTCCCTATCCTGGTCAAACCGTTGAAGGAGGAAGCGTCCCTCGGCATCTCCCAAGCCTCGCTCGTCGAGTCCGATGATCAATTCAAGGAACGCGTTCAATTCATCCACGAGAAATACAATAACGACGTGATCGCTGAGGAATACATCGAAGGCCGCGAACTCTACGTCAGCATCCTGGGTAATCATCGGCTTGAGGTCTTCCCGATTCGGGAGTTGATCTTCAAAGAGGTGCCTCCCGATGAACCTAAAATCGCCACCTACCGCGCCAAGTGGGACGAGGATTATCGCAAGCGCTGGGGATTGACGAACCAGTTCGCGGAGGGACTCGACCCGGCGCTGATCCGCGAGATCGAACACGTCTGCAAACGCATCTATCATCTGCTGACCATCGATGGTTATGCCCGGTTGGACCTGCGCCTGACCACCGATCACAAACTCTATTTCATCGAAGCCAATCCCAACCCGATCCTCGCTCAAGATGAAGACTTCGCCCAATCCGCGGCCCGGTCCGGGTCAGCCTACCCCCGGTTGATCGATCGCATCCTGCGCCTGGGCCTGGCCGCCCTCCGCGAATGAACCGCAGATGGGTTCCCGGTTCGGGGTTCAGAGTTCCCGGTTCAGGGTTCAGGGTTCGGGGTTCAGGGTTCGGGGTTCAGGGTTCCCGGTTCACGGTTCAGGGTTCGGGGTTTTGGGGTTTATCGGAGTAGGTAGGTAGCGCTTGTCCCGAAAAGGGCGATTTCGGCCTTTGTCGGAAACTTCGTCGGAAACTTTGTCGAGGACTTTGTGACAATGTTGGGATTTCGACAAAGTTTGCGACAAAGATTCCGACAAAGTTTGTCCCGAGAACGTTCCTGGGA
>DATLUX010000355.1:0-11071 GCA_035577805.1 Verrucomicrobiia bacterium | reverse complement strand
TACAAACCGCCCAAGGACGAGAACTTTTGAGCCGCATTATTGCCATGCTCAACGGATTCTGACGAGCAATCGATTTCACTTTGACAAGTTTCCGACAAAGCTTCCGACAAAGGCCCCGCACAAAATATGTCCAAACTCCAGGCGGCAGTCTATGACCGCCGACCCCTGCACATGGAGAGCTTCCATCTGCTTTTGCCTGCGCATTGGGGCCATGAACCTACACGCAAAAGAGCCTCACCCCTCGGCAATCTCGGGGCAGGCCCAGCCCCTCTCCCACTCGATGGGAGAGGGTGGCCGCAAGGCCGGGTGAGGGTCGGTTCATGGGTAACGAACACCTCCAACTTTCGAACGCACATTGGGACCATGAACACACCAATCTAACGTAGCAGCCGAGGTAACGAGGTACACCCTGAGCCTGTCGAAGGGCTCTGATCTTTTTCCCGACCAAAGCGTTGGGATAGAGTGAGCCTCCTGACGTCGGCTGCTACCCGAGAGGGTCAGGTTCATGGAGTGCCCGCGCCCCAAGCCCCGGCTGGCTCGCTTTTCAGCCTTGCGAAAATGTTGTCTCCGAACAGCCCGCTGGCATTCGACTGGACTGGCCAGCGTCAATTGGGTTTTGGATATCTCCACTTTTCTTGCAATCCTGAACCGGTCTTCCGGTAGTAGGGCGGTGGATTACGACACCAATAAGATAAGGCCATGAAAGACGGCGCCGTACTTGCATTCATTTCTCCGGGCAAACTCCGTCTCGCAACCGCCCGCTTTCCGTGGCGAGACTATCGCCGCGACGTTGCCCCAGGAGGAATGATGCTATGAAAACCGATGTCCCAATTCCAGTGGCACTCGTCGGCTGGGCAACCGCCGCTTTGTTGACCGGTCTTCTGGCCACTAACCTGTCCGCCGCCACTCTCACCGGCAACCTCACCGCGATCCCGCGCAATTCCACGGTTAACCTCAGCGCGGCCGGACCCGTCGACTGGGTGCACTGGGGCCTTTATTCCGAAGCTAGCGTCGACCGGAAGGTGGGCGTGCTGCCCCTCATCAGCGGCTTCACCACCGTGCTCGACGAGGGTGACACCAACGCATTCGTTTACGCCTATCAGTTCGCCGACAATTACAACGGCTACAGCTGGAACGACGGCACGCCGCTCCAAGCCATCACAGACACGCATACCGGCGTGTGGGCTTATGGCGAGCCGAACATCGGCACGGGATTCGAATTCACCGTCCCGGCCGATGACACCGAACGTACGCTGAAAGTCTACGTTGGCGCCTACGCTGCGCAGGGACGCTTCGAAGCGACCTTGAGCGACTCCAGCGCCGGTCCGTACTCCGACTCGTCCTTCGACAACAAGAATGGCAGCGGCCCTAGCGGCACCTACACCATCACCTTCGCGGCCGCTTCCGCCGGCCAAACCTTGAACATCCGGTGGACGGTGCTGCAAAACTTTCGTCCGGACGGAAACGTGACCCTCCAGGCGGCGGCGCTGACCGTGGCCGGTGCCAACAACCCGCCTTCGGTCGCTGTCGGAGGGCCGATGGACAATGATCGCTTCGCTGCGCCGGCCGACCTCCGGCTCGAGGCCACGGCGTCCGATCTCGATGGCTCGATTATCCGTGTCGAGTTCTACGCCAACAACCAGCTAGTTGCGGAAGACGCGACTCATCCCTACCGCGTGGATTGGAACGGCGTAGGTCCTGGGGTGTATTTGATCACCGCAGTCGCCTACGACGACGGGGGCGAGGTCTCCGAGTCCGAGCCGGTCGAGATCTTCGTTCACGGCACCGGCGGGAGCCTGGTCGCAACCACCGACTTGCCCGCGCCCAGCGTCAACCTCACCAGCGAAGGTGCCGCCGATTGGGCTCATTGGGGTCTGGCTACCAATACCAGCTTCAATCGCAAATTCACGACGACCCAACAGATCGGGAATTTCGTGACGATCGGCGGCGGTCCAGTCCAGCGTTACGCGGACAATTTCACCGGCTACTCGTGGACCGACGGCACGCCAACCGCCACGGCCAGCGCCTCCCATACCGGTGTCTTCATTATCGGCCAAGGTCAGGGATTTGCCCTCGACTTGCCCGCCGATCTGACTCCGAGAACGGCCAAGATCTACGTTGGGCTTTATGGCGCGCAGGGCAATTTCCAGGCCTATCTCAGCGACTTCAGCGCGCCCGCCTATACCGACGAGTCGCTCGCGGACGTTTTCGGAAACACCTATGCCGTCTATACCATCACCTACACCGCGGCCAGCCAGGGGCAGACCCTTCATGTTCGCCATCGGGCGAAACAACTTTACGACAACGAATTCGGAAACGTCACCCTCCAGGCGGTCACGCTGGTCGGCGGTAATGACCATCCTAACCAGCCGCCGGTCGTCGCTTTGCTCACGCCGACCAACGCGGCCTCGTTCTTTGCTCCCGCTAGCATTCAACTCACGGCCAGCGCCAGCGACGACGGAGGATTGGCCAAGGTCGAATTCTTTCAAGGCGCCGACTGGCTGGGAGAAGATCCCATCGGACCCAGCCCCTATAGCTTTACCTGGAACAACGTCCCCCCAGGCACGTATCTCTTGAGTGCGCGCGCGACCGACAACTTCGGCGCAATTGCGACCTCCGCCTCCGTCACCATCACCGTTTCCAACAGTCCCCCGCAGGCGGTCACCTTGCTTAACCCAAGTTGGTCGGGTGATGCCTTCACGTTTTCGTTCGCCAGTCAGCCGAGTCAGACTTACGAAGTGCAATCCAGCGAACAACCCGGCCTGGACCCTTGGCAGTCGCTCCAAATGCTGACGGGCGACGGTTCCGTGTTGACCGTTACCGATGCGAACCTTCCCCCGGGCCAACGGTTTTACCGTGTCCTGTCCAAGTAACGTCGCCGCCGCCTTTTTGGGGCCGGATTCTGCAGCGGGCTGGATGGCGCGCCCGACTGCGCCGGCTCGCTCTTCTGTGTTGTTTGGTGCGCTCCCTGCCCTTGGCTCTTTTGGATTTTCGGCCTCGCGTGTCGGGCTGGCTTTCTATCGGTCAAACCCCTACGTTGGACGTTATGAAGACCATGACCAGGCAGTTGCGAGCGATGCGGCCGTCGTGAGGTTGTTCGTCCAGCATGGCGACACACCCTATTATCACCCTCGACCTGGATTTTCTCCGACGTCCGCAGACGATCGCGGTCTATCTCATTCGAGATACAAATGGGGTCGTCCTGATCGACAGCGGACCCGGCTCCTGTCTCGCCACGCTCCAGGCGGGTCTGGCCAAAGAGGGCTTGGCTCCCGGAGACGTGACGCATGTGCTGTTGACCCACATTCATCTCGACCATGCCGGTGCCGCCGGTTGGTGGGCCCGGCAAGGGGCGGAGATTTACGTGCATCCCATCGGTGCGCCGCACCTCCTCAACCCGGAGAAGCTGATCGCAAGCGCCCGGCGCATCTATGGCGATCGGATGGAGACGCTTTGGGGTGAGATCCTGCCGGTGCCTGAGAAGCAGCTCAAGGTCCCAATGGATGCGGACGAGTTCGTCATCGGCAATTTGAGATTTGTCCCGATCCATACACCAGGTCATGCGGAGCATCATTATTCGTATCTCTTTGGAGAGACCTTGTTCTGCGGAGACGTTGGCGGGGTGCGCATGCCGGGCTGCTCGTACGTGCAGGTACCGATGCCGCCACCGGATCTTCACCTCGAACGCTGGCATGAGAGCATTGCCCGCCTGCGGACGTTGAAAGCCGGCCGGCTTGCCTCGACTCACTTCGGCCGGTTCGACGATCCCGCCTGGCAATTCGATCAAGTAGACCAAGGACTCGAAGCGGCCGCGCGCTGGCTCGAGGAAGTGATGGTCGCTGACCGGCCGCTGGAACAACTGCGCCAGAGCTTCACCGAGTGGATGCAAGAGGAAGCAGCGAAGTTGGGTTTGGATGCGAGAACGGTGAAGGCTTACGAACTTGTCAACCCCCCCGGCATGAGCGCGGATGGTTTGCTGCGCTACTGGAAGAAAACGCGGAACGCGGGTAAAAACTCGCCATGAACCTGCCTCGGATCTTGTGCATGGCTGCACTGGCGCTTTCTGGCCTGGGCGCCTTTGCCCAGGATTCCAGCACCGCGAAGCGGATCGATAAGGTATTCGTCGGCTACGTCTATCGGCCCCCGACCAACATCAACTTCAAGCTCTACACGCACCTGTGTCATTCGTTCATCACCGCCGACGCCACTGGGCTAGTGCGAACGAATCGGAACGTTCCGAGTGCCGAGTTGGTTACTCAGGCGCATCGGGCCGGAGTAAAGGTGATCCTTAGCCTGGGCGGTTGGGGCTGGGACCAACAATTCGCCGCGATCGTGCGCAACCCGGAGGCGGAGGAGCGGTACCTCGCCGGCGTCTCGAACCTCGTCGATTCTTTCGACTACGATGGGATCGATCTGGACTGGGAATATCCGGACACCACCGAGGAAATCGCCGGCTTTGAGCGTTTGTCCAAACGCTTCCGCAAGCAACTCGATGGATTGGCCCTGAAGAAACAGCGTCCGATGATTCAAACGATGGCGGCCGCCGCCAGCACCAACACCTTAAAATGGCTTTCGAACGAACTGCTCCTGGCGACGATGGATTGGGTCAACCTGATGACCTATGACATGGCCGGGGAATGGACCGACTATGCGGGTCATCATGCTCCGCTCTTTGCTTCAACCAAACAGCCGGGCCATCCGCGTTCGGTCGAACTTTCGATCAGTTACCTTCTTGAAAGAGGGATGCCAGCCAATCGTCTCGCGCTGGGGATCCCGTTGTACGGAAAGGGATTCTTCGTCGCCGAACCCTACGCCTCCACCAAAGCCAAGCAGGGCGCCGGCCGTCCTCCTGGCGGAAATTACAGCAAGCTGCTGCTACTTCAGAACGAGCAGGGCTGGAGCCGCCAGTGGGATAGCGAAACGAAAAGCCCATGGTTGATCTCCCCGGATCGATCCGCAGTGATTGGCTACGATGATCCCGAGTCGGTCGCTCTGAAAACCGAGTGGGCGATGAAGCAAGGTCTGCGCGGCGTTTTCTTCTGGGAGATCTCTGCGGATCGAATTCCAGACGGCACCAATCCCCTCCAGGAATCATCGCGCCGGAAGTTGGACTAGGAGAGGCAAAATCCCCCAAGTATCACACTTTTTAAAGTGCGGGGCGACAATCGCATTGGTGCGGGTGGCAACGGGCTTCTGCTTGGGATCTATCGAGGGCAGGATTCCCTTACCACCATGGACATCGCTTTCGACGATAAGACGGATCACGCCGTCTCGATCCGAACATTCTTATCCGTGCTGGCGAAAGAATCGGTTTCCGTGTGTTCGATAAGGGCGATGCGCGTGCAACCCGAAGGGTTGCCAGTGAATAGCCGGGGGTTGAGGAGTCCCGCTCTGCGGGACGACGATACCCCCGGACTCGACGAAAAACGAACGACCCCGAAAGGGGTCGCAGGGCCGGATCGAGAGACGCTCTTCACTCCAAGTATTCCTCCTTATACTCAATTCCGTGTTGCTCCAAGAGGTTCTTGAGTTCGTCCTTGAACGAGAGTTTCTGATGATGCGTCTCCTGAGTAGCGATGTAGCGTTTCACATCATCCAGTCCCAGTGGTCCAACCGTGAAGATCGAATAGCCGTCCTGCCATCCAAAGGTGGGGTCGTGCTGGCAACTTGCCCAGATGGAAGATGCCTTTTTTAACTCTCGGATGAAGTCTGAAATACGATGGGTTGGCTTTAAGCTCAGCAGCAGATGAACATGATCCTCAACGCCACCGGCTTCGAGCAGCACTCCCTGAAGCCCCCGAACTGTTCCGCCCAAGTATTGGTGAAACCGGTTACGCCATTGCGGCCGGATCAGCGCCCGCCGGTGCTTGGTCGAGCAAACCCAGTGGTAGTAGAGGCAATGGTAAGTAGACCCCATGGTTTCGTGCGTATGTCTAAATTGAATCACGCACGAGCGAGGGCAATTCTTGCAAAAAAATCAGATGCGCTCGGGGCTTGCTGGCACCCCTCCAGGGTGCGGTGTAAAGGGTCGACTGAGGCTTCGATTTTGGCTCGGCGAACTCGGAAAGCTACTCGAGCATGTTTCGTGGCGCGTTCATGACGTTGAAATGTCGTTGACCCCATCGCGAACAAGGCTGACGCAGATGGGTCGCAACTGGCGGCGAGCCGCCAAGTCAGAGGTTGCGTTTGCTGCCCTTAACGCAAAGACTGTTCGGCCATGAGTGACAACTCCACCACTGGGGGTCAAAGCTTTGGGCAGAATCCGTTCGCCAGTTTGAGCAGTGCGGATTTGCCAAGCGGGCCGAGCGGTGAACTCGCTGCAGCTCCCGCACCGCGCAAGAATCGGGGCCGGGTGGATATCCTGCGCCAGACCGCCCATCGCGGCGGCAAAACCGTGACGGTCGTCACAGGTTTCGTTGGCATTGGTTTGCCGGAGAAGGAGAAGCTGGCCAAGGCGATGCAGAAGGCCTGTGGCACCGGAGGCACGGTCAAGCAAGGTCGGATCGAGATTCAAGGGGACCGACGCACCGAAGTCGCCCGTATCCTGAGCGAGGCCGGTTTCCGTCCGGTATTTGCTGGCGGGTGAAGCCGCCGCCTTTTGGGCCGGATTCTACATTGGGCTGTCTTGCGCGGCCGACTGCGCCGTGCTCGAATCCGCGAAGTCGGGCTAATTCCCCACCATGGTGGCGACACCGCCCAACATGCCACCGACATATTGCAACACTTCACCGATGGGATTGGCGATGGCAGTGGTGGCGCTGCCCGCGTAGAGCAGTCCCGCCGCGCGCGGGTTGACGGACACGTCTTCGACCAGCAGCGCGCCGGAGTCGCCGCTATTGAGGAACTTGCTGCCATTGTTGGCCAGCACGATCTGGCCGGTGTAGGTCTTGGTGAAAGCCGCGCCGCCCGCACATTCGGTGTCGTAGGCCACGCGAAGGGTCGCGTTGAGTCCAATCACTTTGCTGCGCGTCAGGCCGGTGGTCCGTCCGCTCTTCTTGATGGCCTGGTTGAGGAACGCGGCAACGATCTGCGAGGAAACCGAGCCGATTTCCAGGATGGCACCATCAGGGCGAACCATTCCGGGAGCCACCTGGGCGATCGCCGCGTCCACGTTGGAGTCGGGCAGGGCGCCGATCTTGACCAGCATGCCGACGTCCGCCGCCTGGCTGGCATCGCACTGCACATCGATTAAGCCGGGCTGAATGATCGATTGACCGGTGGCGGAAACGAGGTTGTTGCCCCCAGGGACAATGTCGGCCTCGAACACATGGTAGTTGCTCAGGATGTACTGGACGCCGTTGACCTGAATGAGCGATCCCAAGGTGCCACCGCAGCAATAGCCGTTGGCCGCGTCATAGCGCCAGCCGCCCGAGGTGCCCAAATAGATCGGCGTGCTCTGTCGGGCGGTGTGGCTGACAAACACGCTGCCTCCGCCGGGTTTGCCGCCGAACGCGCGAATCTTGTCGGTGAGATGTGAGCGCACCGGGATGCCCCGCAGCAGCGGGGGCAACGCCAGGACCACATCCTTGTGCGACGGACCGTTTTGGTCCACGAAGACGACCAACGTCGGCTGGCCCGCTTCGTTGACGCCGATGGCGGAGCCAAGTACGTCCGGCCACTGCATCAGGTCCGGAGTCACGGCCGACTGAAGCGCCAGGACCGGTTTGACGCTGGAATGATTGGAATCGAGAATCTCGCCAGGTGGCTCGGCGGCGGCAACCAGGAAGACCAAGGCGAGAAAAAATGTGGTGAGGAAGGCCGCCAGAAGGCATACGCGTTTCATCGGCCCGCAATTTCACCCATCCCGCCCGCGTTGCAATCGGGGTTCCTGCTAGGCGCGTACCCGGGGAATTACTGAGATACTAACGTTTGAGCTAGGATTGAAGGGAGCATAACCAGTAAACCTTTGACTTACATGAGATCCAGACGTCGCATCTTTGTGTGGAAAGGCTTGGCAACTGCTCTCCTGTTGGCTTCGATTCCGTCGTGTCAACCGGCTCGCGAATCGACCGGAACGGTGGATTCCAAAGACGCTGCCTTGACAGTTGAAGACTTAGCCTCAGCGCGTACGCGATTCGTCACCAAAATCCGTGTTCGTGGCCCGGCTCCCCAAGATTATCGGAGTCACATGCCTCCACCCGGCGTAAAGAACGTGGAATACTCATCCGCAGACCTGAAGTTGAAGGGTTGGCTGTCAGAAGATGCAGGCGACGACAAGAAGCAGCCGGCCGTCATCTTCCTCCACGGCGGTTTCGCCTTCGACCTGGCCGATTGGCGCGACGCCGAACCATTTGCCAAGGCGGGTTTCGTTCTTTTCATGCCAATGCTCCGCGGTGAGAACAATAACCCTGGGATTTTCGAGAGCTTCCTCGGTGAAGTGGACGATGCGATCGCTGCCGGGCGGTTCGTGTCGTCACTGCCAAATGTCGATAGCCGGAACGTTTTCGTCGCGGGCCACAGCGTGGGTGGGGTCTTAACGTGCCTGGTTGCCATGCTCCCGTCGCCCTATAAGGCCGCTGCCGCGCTGGACGGCTATGTGGACATGGCGTCGTGGGTCGCGCATTCCCCGGCCACCTACACCCCCTTCGAGCGGAACGACCCGGACGAGGTTCGCGTCCGCAGTCCACTTGCGTTTGCAACAACCATCCGGTCCCCGCTCAGGTTGTACGTGGGGGAAGCGCGCGAAGCCAACGCTTGGCTGGCAGCCAAGGCCAAGCAAGCGGGAAAGGACTGCGAGCTGGTCGTTGTGCCGGGTGATCATCAGGCAATGGTCGGTCCGGCGGTGCAGCAGGTTATCGTCTGGTTCCGGCAGCAGTCCTCCCAATAAGCCCGCCAGAACCCGAACCCCTGCTGCGTGAACGCGCCGATTGCTTCCTGGTCCAGTTCGGGCATCCTGGGCGGCGTTAGGCCACTCGACCGCGCCATGACACTGGTGAAGAGCAAAGAGGAATCGAATCGTCGAGCTTGGATCCGGGGCGGGGAGCATGTTTCGACTTGGTATTGGACGATGGCACTTAATGAAAAGAACCCGCTGCCATCGCTGATCGCCGTAGCCTCTCGTCCTTCGCGCTTTTCATTGCTCCAGCCGAAGACGGCCGTTGCCCCTGGAATCGCTTGACCGGATTCATCGAGAACTTTGCCATAAAATGAAATCGCACGTTTCCAGGCCCATTGAGGATCCTGGCGAATGCGTTGCACCACTTCTTGAAGAGAGAGCACGCTACCTGTGGGGTTCGCGGTAACTGGATTCGTGCCAAGCGTTGAGCGCGAAGCATGCGAAGTTTCGGTCGTTGCACTCAGCCCGCTTCTGGAGAGAAAAATCCCCACAGCCAGCGCTAGTAAAACCAGACCGAGCGCGAGCGCGAATAGCTTTCGACGGCGGGTCATGCTTGGAGGATGCCGGATTCGTAAAACCCCAGCAAGTCCTCCGCTCCTTCTCAGCCAGCGGCACCTGGGCCGACGCCGGCTTTTTGGCGCTTAAGCAGCAGTCGGTGTAACACTCTGCCGCCGGCTCGAACGGTCCCCGAGATTTCGTTGCCGCTCGCGGTCAGATTGCCTTCAAAGACTTCGCCGTGGCTGCCCTTGAAACGCACCACGGGATGCTCATAAATCAACTCGATCGGCTCGACGCGCTCCGGACTGGTATCGAGCAGCTCATACACTCCGTTGGTCTTGGACAAGGTAAACAAGATCCGCATGGGGGGCCTCTGCCCCTGCTCAACGCCCGGAGCATCTGGAATCTCCGCCGTGGCCTCCCACACCCCTTCAATGGTGGGAAACGCGCCCGCGTGATGGCCATGAGCTGAATGCAAAATGAACGTGAGGGTGCCGGCGATCAGCAGAATCACTGCACTCGCCACTGCCGTAATTTTTAGCTTGGTTGAGGTCATAAGTTTCAATGCTCGCAGGATGAAGGTTGAGGTGGAAACGCCCGTTACCCCCGTTACGCCCGTTACGAAACCCGTGGCCAAGGTGCCCGCAGTGATCGATTGCGCCAATCCGGCCGGGGCCGCTTGGACGGCGTTGGCCGACAGGGCCACGATCAGCCCGCCGGCCCCGACCGAGACACCCCGCTTGGCAAAAAATGCCCGCAGCTTTTCCACGGCGCGATGGATCCGTTTCTCCGCCGCGTCCGTGCTCACTTCCAAGGCCGTGCCGATCTCATGCAAGCTTCGCTCTTCATAAAACCGCAGCACAATGGCCTGGCGCTCTTTCTCGCTCAGACGGGCCACCGCATCGTCGAGCAACGGACTGATCTTCCGCCAGACATCGTCTCCGGATTCATTCCAAGCCGATTGCATGTGCGCCTCTTGTTCACGGCGATGACGCCTGGTTTCGCTTCGGACAAAATTTCTCGCCGTCAACCGGGTCGTCTGAAACAGCCAGCTCGAGAGGGCTCGGTCATGACGCAATTGCGCCGCCTTCTTCGCCAGGAGAATGAAAACAGACTGCACGATCTCCTCGGCTTGATGCGGAGTGCCGACGCACCGCAACGCCACGGAATGAACCAGATTGATGTGCCGTGTGACCAGCGCGGCAAAGGCTCCTTCGGAATGGTCTTCCACAAACTGCCGCAGTAACAGGCTGTCATCGACTGGTTCCATCAAGGGGGTAAGTGTGCGCAGACCGCCTGAGTCCGACAATTTATTTGAAGCGAGAGACGCGAGGGACAAAGGAGCGGGCGTATTCAGGCACTGCCCTCGCACAAGGGAGCTCGGGGCGCGGCGTTTACGCCGCTTCATCGTCCGTCGGCTCCAGGACCAAGGAACTACCCAACGGCCCGCCCGAGCCCGTCGAGGGAGCCCGCCCCGAGCCCGTCGAGGGGCTTCCTCCGATCCCCAGCTCGAAGCGGCCTAAACAGACCGTGTGAAAACTATTTGGAAGATTGCGTCCGACTTGAAACCGCGCCGGAACATGGATGGAAATTAAGGAGTAAGAGTAAGAACGGTGTGAAACGAAGCCAGTTTCCTACTCTTGCTCTTACTCCTACTCCTTACTCTTACTCCTCCTTGCAACGAAGCGTCGGCTAGTCTTACGCCCGGGCCCGAAACAAGATGAAGCGGCCTAAAGG
>DATLUX010000354.1:0-7765 GCA_035577805.1 Verrucomicrobiia bacterium | reverse complement strand
TACAAACCGCCCAAGGACGAGAACTTTTGAGCCGCATTATTGCCATGCTCAACGGATTCTGACGAGCAATCGATTTCACTTTGACAAGTTTCCGACAAAGCTTCCGACAAAGGCCCCGCACAAAATATGTCCAAACTCCAGTCCACGCCGAAGGCGTGGCGGATACACAGCACGAAGAACCGCAGGAGGATTGACACCGATGGAGTCGTTAGTCGTGAAGATTTACTTCCGGGCATGGTGACTTTAGTGCAGCCAACCCGAGTTTAGTCCGACGCAGCCGGATTTAGCGCGCGGCAAGGAAAATCAATTCGCGGGCAGCTCAATTTAACGGCGGCGGACCTAAAATAGGCGCCGGGCAGGTCAAGTTAACGCGGGGCACTAAAAAATAGCGTGGGGCAGCAAAAAATAGCGTGGCGCAGGTAAAAATAGCGTGGCGCAGGTAAAAAATAACGCCTGGCAGGACGGGATACTGCCCCACGCTAAAAATTAGCTCCCCGCACTAAAAAATAACGTGGGGAACTAAAAAATAGTGCCCGGGACTAAAACTTAAGTCCCCACACTAAATTTTAGTGCCCAGCGTTAAAAAATAGTCCACCGCACTAAGTTTTAGTCCAGCGCAGTAAAATTTAGCGTGGGACAGCCAAAGTTAGTCTTCACTGCGGGCCGAGCGGACGCGCGCGATAAAAGCGTTGGGCTGGCGGGGCCGCTTGATCGATGAAGGGGAGCGGCGCATCGGAGCCGTTGTAATTGGTTAACGACGTCCATTGTGAAAGGTCCACAGACCCTTCCAGGACATAATTAGTCGTAGAGGCTCCGCGCAAGGTGAGCTGGAATTTGCCGTTGGCCAGCCAGGTGGCGTCGGCCAGGAGCGGACGCGGGGCAGGCGGGAAGGTGACCTCCCAGATTCCCTGCGACCCGCCGTTTTCGAGCACATAAAGTTTGTTGTCGATGAGCTCCGTGTCGACCGGGTTCACAAAGCCGCCCACGATGCGGGTGACTTGCACCTGATAATTGGTCGTGCCCAGCGGGGTGAGCTTGAGATGCAACAAATCCTGGCTGGGATCCGCGAACGGGCCTTCACCCGTCTGGCCGGAGGCCAATCCGGCAGTCCAACTCACGGCAAAGGCATCGCCCGTATACTTGGAGCCGAGCGCGCCCTGTTTGTCGAAGGTCAGGCCCAACGGACAACGATGCGCGGTAAAAGTCCCGATGGTTTTACCCTGGGCGCTGACGTCCAGGCTCGAGCCCGTCAGCGGATCGCGAATCTGATCTGCATCCGGTCCCACGCTGAGCACCGGATCGGTGAAGGTCGTCGGCGCGGGAGGGAAGGTCGGGTCGTTCTGATAAAAGCCATGACTGACGGCGTAGTAACTTGGATTCAGCAGCTTGTCCTGGGTCGGATCGTAGTTCGGGGATTGTTGTGGATTATCTTCGGTGCCCATGCGCCAAGGGAACCCGTAATGATGACCCGCGCGCAGCCAATTGAGTTCCTCGGGCATGTCGCGATCGGGGCCGTTCTCGAGGCCGAACAACTCGCCGTGAGCTGAGAACGCCAGATCGTACGTGTTCCGCACGCCTTCACAGAAGAGGCAACCAAGCCGGCGCAGTTGCGCGCGGTCATTCGGCAGCACGATGTTCGAGCCTTGGCTGGGGAGGACAAGGATGATCGTGGTCAGCCCGGCTTCGCGCAGGCCGGGGAATAAACCGCCATCGGTTTCAATTTCACCGTGGTCAGTGCGCGCTCCGATGTTGACGTAGATCGACTGGCCGTCGGGGCTCAAGGCGATGGCGTTCATCTGATGATTGAAGATCCGGGAACCGCCGGGGATCGGCACGGTCTGCGCCAGGATCGACCACGTGCGTGAACCGGTGCTGTGGTTTAGAACGCCCTTGGTCACCGTGCCGACCGTGTGATTAGTGCGCACCGTGTTGCCGGTCAGATAAATGGTGCCGTCGGAGCCGATGGCCAGTCCGGCGGCGGTAGTCACTTGGTGCGCGCCGCTGGAGGCGATCAAGGTGCTGGTAGTCCGACCGGGTTGCGTCGACAGATCGACCCGGTACAATTCACCATTCACTTTCAGGTAATAAAGATGTCCATCGTCCGGATTCAACACGAGCCGGAATGAGCCGGAACCGGTGTTGAGCACGTTACGGATCTGAAGTTGCGCGTCGAGCACGGATGGGGCGGCCCATGCGGAAGGGAGGGAGGCGCACCACACGGCTACCGGCAGCACGAGTACATATTTAAGAAGACGCGAGATCACAGGTATTGACCATAACAGGCCCAACCGATCACGCAACCTTCAACCCGAAATCAGCAGAATTTCTCAACTCATCAACGTCCCTTCGACAAGCTCAATCATTCGGTCACTCCTTGCATTTTGCCCAGCCGTCCGACAACGAAAGCGAGGATCGAGCTGTCCTTCTGCTCGACAGGCTGCATGGGCTTTGGCGTGATCGCGATCGCTGTTTCCAGGAGTGAAGCAGGACGTCACACAAAGATGCTGCCATCAGTCCCCGCGGCGATGGCCGACCATTCATCGAAACGTGACAAGGGGGCGTTATAGCTGCGACACCACCCTTCGGTCCCAATCGCAGTAAACGCGACGACCAACCCGTCCGCGTTGTCGAAATTGGGGCTCGATTGCGTTACGCCGGCGCAATAAACCTTTACGTCCGCAGCAATCACGATCCCGGAAACGCTTTCGAGAGAGTTCAGGGGTGCGCGTGAGAAGCGCACCAGGCCGGCGTTCCCGACGGGGCCGCCCCCAAAAATTTCCGACGCGAGAGTATGGACGCTCCTAGGACAGATGCTAAGGTACGGAGTTCCCCTACAACGCCTAAGTAACTACTAAGATATGAAACCTCCCGCATTCGATCGCTCTTCATTCGTCGGTGCGTGCGTTCCGTTGATTCGAAGCACACGCGGCTGGGTCATCGCTTTATCTTGTCTATTGTTTCCGATGATTGGATTCGCCGATGGCGTGGTCGCCAACTGCACCCAGGAAGCGTTGCAAGCGGCCATGCAGGCCGGAGGCAAGGTGACCTTCACTTGTGACGGCACCATTGTCCTCACGAACAGCATCACCGTGGCGGCGGACGTGATCCTTGACGCGACCGGACATCAAGTAACCATCAGCGGGGGTAATCGCGTCAGGCTGTTTAACGTCAGTTCCGGGGTATCGTTTGCCCTGACTAAGCTGACGCTGGCGAATGGGAAAGTTGTGGGCGCGCTTGGGCTGCGCGGGGAATGGGTCTTTGGTGGCGGGATCTTCAACGATCATGGTTCGGTAAGTCTGACCGACTGCGCCTTGACCAACCATCAAGCCGTAGGAGGTCAAGGTGACACTGGTCTCGACCCCAGTGCCAGTGGCGGAGCGGCGTTTGGCGGGGCGATTTGTAATTGGGGGGGAACCCTGAACCTGACCAACTGCTTAGTTTCATTAAACAGCGCGGCCGGAGGCGATGCGGGCATAGGAGGATTTACATTTGGTGGCAGCGGAGAGGGTGGAGCGATTTGGAGCAGCAACGGGATTGTGAATCTGGTGCAGACGCGTGTGGTCGGCAACACAGCGTTAGGCGCCAGCGCCGGGGGTGGTGGCGGAAACGCGTCGGGCGGTGCGCTCGTGGCCGTGGGTGGCGTGGTCACCATGAGTAATTCCGCATTGGCAGACAACGTAATTGACGCCGGCCACCCGTTATCCGGCAGGCGTTCCAGCTCTTTCAGCGTGGCCGTCGGCGGAGCTGTCTACCTCGCTACCAACACGGTAATGAATTGCACTCGAACGACCTTTGAAGGCAATACGGCGAACGGCGGCTACACCCCTCGCCCTGAATGGAGCGACAGCAGCGCTGGAGCGATCTACAACGCCGGGACTCTGCAATTACACGAATGCGAACTGACCGGAAACAAGGTCGTTTCCTATACCGGCGAAGCTAGAGGAGGCGCCATTTTCAACGCGGGGTCAGCGGTATTGTCCGCAACCACTGTGGCCAGCAACCTGGCGTTGGGGGGGGCCGCACCGAGTGGGGGCCTATTCACGTATTTTTATCAGGGTCCGGGGAGTGGGGGTGGTATCTTTTCCGATCGCGGATTCTTGTTTTGCACCAACGTCACGTTTGCGCTCAACCAGGCGGAAGGCGGCCGTGCCCCCGGTGCGCCGAGCAGCGGGGGAACAGGTCAAGGCGGCGGACTCTTCAGCACAGGTGGGGTGGCTTTCCTTACTTATAGCACCTTTGCGAGTAACGGTGCCGCTGGCAGCAGAGCGGTGGGACTTCCTTCCGACCCTCCTGTCTACGGCGCGTCTTTAGGGGGAGCCCTTTATGCCGTGGATGGGACGGTGAGTCTGAAGAATTCTTTGCTCGCTTACAGTTCCAGTGGTTCCAATTCCTCTTACAGCTACAGCGGCTCCAATTGTTTTGGGAACATCATCGATGCCGGGCATAACATTAGCTCCGATGGCAGTTGCGGTTTTACGGCAAACGGCAGCTTGAACAACACGGACCCCAAAGTAAGTCCCCTCGGTGACTTTGGCGGACCCACTCGCACGGTGGCGCTGCTGAGCGGAAGCCCGGCCCTGGATGCGGCCGATTCCGAAAGCTGTCCCCCTCGCGACCAACGCGGTGTGGACCGACCCTTTGGCCCGGCTTGTGACATCGGTGCGTTCGAATCCGCTCCGCCTTATTCCATCCGCGGCCAGATCCTAGGCGGCGATCCCGCCAAGGAAGTTCTGGTGTCCCTGGTGTCGGCCGGCGGCGAGCAGTCCGTTCGCCCTGCGCCCAGTGGCGCCTACATCTTTAGCGGCCTGGCCAGTGGCAACTATTCGGTGGTGCCAAGCGGCGCGGACAGTGTCTTTCAGCCACCCAGCCAAAGCGTTAACCTGATGACCGACGTTGTCGGCGTGGATTTTGTGTCTTTGCGCACCTCTAATGCTGTGGTCGCCAGTTGTACGCAGGAAGCCCTGCAAGCGGCCATGCAGGACAGAGGCATAGTGACCTTCGATTGTGACGGCACCATTGTCCTGACGAACACCATCACGGTGGCGGCGGACGTGACCCTGGACGCGACCGGACATCAGATAACGATCAGCGGGGATAATGGCGTCAGGCTATTTAAGGTCAGTTCCGGGGTCTCGTTTGGCCTGATTAAGCTGACGCTCGCGAACGGCAAAGTTTTGGGCGCGGCTGGCCAGAACGGAGAGCCGGCCTTGGGTGGCGGCATCCTCAATGACCATGGCACGGTAAGTCTCACCGACTGCGCCTTGACCAACCACCAAGCCGTGGGAGGACAAGGGACAGCTGTCCTCGACCCCTTTAGCTTCGGGGGAGCGGGGTTGGGTGGAGCGATTTGTAATTTGGGGGGAACCCTGAACCTGACCAACTGCTTCGTTTCAGCAAACAGCGCGGCCGGAGGCAGTGCGGTCCCAGGTGACGCAACACGTGGTGGCCGCGCGGCGGGTGGAGCGATATGGAGCAGCAACGGGATTGTGAATCTGGTGCAAACGCGTCTGGTTGGGAACACAGCGTCAGGCGGGCAGGGCGGGGAGGGCGGCGGAGACGCGGCGGGCGGCGCACTCGTTGCCCTGGGTGGGGCGGTCACCATGAGTCAATCCGCATTGGCAGCCAACGTGATCGCCGCCGGGCACGCGTTCACGATTACCAGTGGTAAAACTTATTATAGTTGGGCCAACGGGGGGGCGGTCCACCTATCTACCAACACGGTCATGACCTGCACTCGGACGATCTTTGAACTCAACACGGTGAACGGCGGCTACACCGGTGTCCCTGAATGGAGCGACGGTAGCGCGGGAGCGATCTACAACGGCGGCACGCTGCAATTGAACGAGTGCGAGCTGACCGGAAACAAAGTCGTCTCCTTCAGCGGCGAAGCTCGAGGAGGCGCCATATTCAACGGCGGATCAGCGGTATTGTCCTCGACCACGGTGGCCAGCAACCTGGCGTTAGGCGGGGTCGCACCTGAGCTGGTTCCCACTCCGGGTCCGGGCCGTGGGGGCGGTATCTTTTCCGAGGGTGGGCAGCTGTCTTGTACCAATGTGACGTTCGCGCTCAACCTGGCGCATGGCGGGCAACCCACTTCACCTTGTTGCGACGGGGCAACAGGTCAAGGTGGGGGACTCTTCAGCCTTGGTGGCGTGGTTTTCCTCACGCAGGTCACTTTTGCTACTAACGGTGCCGGTGGCAGCAGAGGGCTGGGACTTCCTTCCGACCCTCCTGTCTACGGCGCGTCTTTAGGGGGAGCCCTTTATGCCGTGGATGCGACAGTGAATCTGAAGAATTCTTTGCTCGCTTACAGTTCCAGCGGTTCCAATTCCTCGTACCGTTACAGCGGCTCCAATTGTTTTGGGAACATCATCGATGCCGGGCATAACATCAGCTCCGATGGCAGTTGCGGTTTTACCGCCAACGGCAGCTTGAACAACACGGACCCCAAAGTAAGTCCCCTCGGTGACTTTGGCGGACCCACTCGCACGGTGGCGCTGCTGAGCGGAAGCCCGGCCCTGGATGCAGCCGACTCCCAAAGTTGTCCACCTCGCGACCAACGCGGTGTGGACCGACCCTTTGGCCCGGCTTGTGACATCGGTGCGTTCGAATCCGCTCCGCCTTATTCCATCCGCGGCCAGATCCTAGGCGGCGATCCCGCCAAGGAAGTTATGGTGTCCCTGGTGTCGGCCGGCGGCGAGCAGTCCGTTCGCCCTGCGCCCAATGGCGTCTACATCTTTAGCGGCCTGGCCAGTGGCAACTATTCGGTGGTGCCCAGTGGCGCGGACAGTGTCTTTCAGCCACCCAGCCAAAGCGTCAACCTGATGACCGACGTTGTCGGCGTGGATTTTTTGTCTTTGCGCAGCACTAATGCCGTGGTCGCCAGTTGTACGCAGGAAGCCCTGCAAGCCGCTCTGCACGCCGGAGGCAAGGTGACCTTCGATTGTGACGGCACCATTATCCTGACGAACACCATCACGGTGGCGGCGGACGTGACCCTGGACGCTACCGGACATCAGATAACGATCAGCGGGGATAATCGCGTCAGGCTGTTTAACGTCAGTGCCGGAGTATCGTTTGGCCTGATTAAGCTGACCTTGGCCAACGGGAGAGCCGTGGGCGCGGGAGGCCAGCCACCAGAACCAGGATTTGGCGGCGCGCTCTTCAATGATCGAGGCACGGCGACTCTTATCGATTGTGTTCTCACCAACCACCAAGCCGTGGGCGGCCCAGTAGATGGCGTCGTCCCCATCGTCAGCACGGCCGGAACAGGATTTGGCGGGGCGCTCTGCAACTGGGGAGGCACTTTGAATCTGACCAACTGCATTATCTCAGGATGCAGCGCAGTCGGAGGCGTGCTCGTGAGGGGCGGTAGTCCGGTTGACCGACGCGGTCGGGCCGAAGGCGGGGCGATCTGGAGCAGCAACGGAATAGTCAATTTGGTCGGGACGAGCATTGTCCGGAACAGCGCCTTGGGCCCAAGTTATTCTAGCGCTGTACCATTGGGCTACGGAGGCAATGGACGGGGAGGCGGGCTGTTCGCTTTGGAGGGCCTGGTTAACATGACTCAGTCCGCCTTCACCGCTAACCTAGCCTCGGGGACTCTCCCCAATGGGTCTGGCTGGGTCATCGCTGAGTCTGGGCAGGGTGGAGCCATTTACGCAGGCACCAATGCCATCGTGAACGGTCTCCGGACAATCATTGATGCAAACGTCGTGCTAGGTGCCACGACCGCAGATGGTGTTGATTCCGGCGGTGGGGGGAT
>DATLUX010000353.1:0-18243 GCA_035577805.1 Verrucomicrobiia bacterium | reverse complement strand
ACCTGACCCTCACCCGGCCTGCGGCCACCCTCTCCCATCCGATGGGAGAGGGGCTGGGGGTGAGGGCTCTTTTTCAGTGGAAGTTCATGGCCCCAATTCGCGTGCACATGACGTGCAGGTGAAAGCTACCCATGAACCTTTCCTGTCTCGTAGCAGCCGACGTCAGGAGGCTCACTCTATCGTGGCGCGTTCGTCGGGAAAGAGATCAGAGCCTCGTTACCTCGGCTGCTACGTTAGATTTAAGTTCAAGGCCCCAATTCGCGTGCACAAGCAGATGCCAGCTCTCCATGAACCTGACCCTCAGGTAGCAGCCGACGTCAGGAAGCCTGCCCTGAGCTTGTCGAAGGGGCTCACTCGTGACCTCGGCTGCTACGTGAAATTGGGTTGGGTTCAAGGCCCCAATTCACGTCCGAGATTCGGAGGTCCAAGGTCCAAGCTCTCCAGGATGACCATCGGGACAGGGACCAGATCCGCGACGAATGTCGATTTGCGAATGGCGAATATGTCGAATGTCGAGTCGCGCACGGGCTACTTGCCGAAGGCGTAGAGTGCGGTCGCCGTGCGCACGTAAACCTGGTTCTCCACCAGCGCCGGCGTGGCGGCGATGCGTTCCTTGAACTCCGATTGCGAAAGAATCTTCGGCGTCTCTCCCCCCGCATCGAACACGGTAATCTTGCCGTCGACTGAGACGACGATCACGCGGCCATCCGCGGCCACGGGCGAGGCGTAATAGCTTCCCAACGCATTGAGCCGTTCCTGCTGGTAGACGGGTTGTCCGCTTTTCGCGTCAAAGCAGGAAACGATTCCGCCATCCTTCACGAGATAGACCCGTCCTCGATAATAAAGCGGGGAAGGGACATAAGGGAGGCCGCGGGTTTGTTTCCAAGCAACGTTGTTGCTCGCGCTCAGCTCGCCTTTGCCTCCCGGCCGGATGGCCACCAGCACATTTTCACCTTTGGCCATCATCGCTTTCATGCCTTCGATGTCTTCCTTGGTGATCTTGCCGTCGCCATTCAGATCCTGGGCGTGAAAGAACGGTTCCAAAGGTGTGCCCTTGACCTCATCGGCCGTGATGGCGCCGTCCTTGTTCTTATCGAAGTTGGCGGCGGTCTGTTCGAAAGAAGGCATGGGCGAGTCCCCTTTGCCGGGCGCCCACCCGGCGAAGAACAGCAAGCCATCGCCCACCACCGGCGTCGTGCAAGTAAACGAAGGCATGCCCGCCAGCGACCAACGTTCCGCGCCGGTCCGAAGATCGTAGCCTTTGATCTTGAGCGAACCGGACATGACGACTTCATCGACACCGTTGTCCTTCCAAACAATGGAGGAGCCGTAGCTCTGCTGAACATCCGGGCGCGGCGTTTCCCAAAGGCGTTTGCCGCTCTTAAGGTCCACCGCCAGGAGCGAGCAACCCTTGAGCAAATCCCGATTGAGCAGGACGCGTTCGCCGGCCAGCGTCGGGGAACAGCCCGTGCCAAAGCCGCCCGCCGTCTCCGCCAGCGGCAGCGGGCAGTGCCACAATTCCTTGCCGGCAAAATCGTGGCAGATCAATCCAGAGCTGCCGAAGTAACTCACCACGTGCCGCCCATCCGTGGCGCAACTGGAGGCCGCCGGACTGCCTTCCGCTGCGTTGAATTCCTCCAACTTTTCCGCAGGAACGACTCGTTTCCAGAGCAACTTGCCATCACGGCGCGCGTAGCAATGGACCTCGAGTTTGCCGCCCTCGAACGCAGTCAAGAACACACGATCGTCCCAGACTACCGGCGACGACAGTCCGCTCGGGATGGTCACCTTCCATAATTGGTTGCTCCCGGGTCCGAAAGCGTCCGGCGGATGGGCCGTCTCGGATACCCCCGAGCAATTCGGCCCGCGAAATTGCGGCCACCACGTTTCGACCGCGATGGCCCGAGCCACGACCAGAAAAATAGCCGGAAAGTAGATCAGCAGTTTCATGCGCGCGGTAGTATGAGCAGAATCTCAATTCGCGCAAGTCGCAGGCGAGAGCAGGTAGATGAATTCTAACCCTCCGGCCGTTATGACAAGGGCGGGCTGCGCTCGCTCGGTTCCCGCGCGCGGGTAAACTCCTCAGCTCTGACGGCGGATCTCCCGATGCAGCCAGGCTCGGGCGAAAGCCCAGACATTTTCCGCGGTTCGTTTCGCCAGCCCCATCGCGGCGGCTGCTTCTTCCATCGTCATGCCCACAAAATAACGGAGCTTGACCAACTCAGCGGCCGTCGGCTCATCCAGCATGAGTTTTTCCAGGGCGTCGTGCACGGCGAGCAGTTCGTTCTCTTCGACGGTGAACGAGAAGGCCGCGTAATCCAGATCGACACGCTCGCCCCCGCCGCCGCGTTTTAGACTTTGTTTGCGGCGCGCATGCTCGACGAGAATGCGGCGCATCGCTTCAGCCGCCGCGGCGAAAAAGTGGTTGCGGCTGTCCCAGGCTTGTTGTTTGACCCCGCCCAACCTCAGCCAGGCCTCATGAACCAGGGCGGTGGGCTGCAGCGTATGCCCTTGGGGTTCTCGGGCCATCTTGTGGGCGGCAATCCGCCGCAGTTCGTCATACACCAACGGCAACAACTGGCCCACGGCCGAGGCGTCCCCTGATTCGATGGCGGTCAGGATGCGGGTGATGTCCTTCATGCAGAAGTGCGAAAACCGTCCCACTTATAACCTGAATCGGGCGAAAACCCAAACGGTTTCAGCCAGGCAAAGAAGGGGTAATCTGGTCAGATTGCAGAGCGCCTATTGGCCGGGGTCAGAGACAGGCCGGCCGCGGCCAGCGCGGCCAGGACCTTCTCCAGGAGCGACCGGACGGAACCGTCAGTCAAGTGGCTGGCACCTTCAATCAATGTGACCCATGTGATCCGATCATCGTGCGCTATCTCAAGCTGCTTCCCCTCCACCAGACTAATGATTTCTGAATCATAGGCGACGGAGGCGAGTTCATTGGCCTCGGCGGACAACAAGTGTCGCGTATGAAACAAGAGCAGGCCCGAACCTTCCGGGTCGATGAACTTCAGGCCGATGGGAAACCCGTTCAGGTGAACGATGTAATTGCCGTCCCGATTTTTTCGCCATGCGTTCGTCCAACAGCAGCAACTTCCATCTTTCTGCCCTCCATCTTCCTGCCCCGTCTTTCTGCCGGCCATTTTTCTGCCGCCTTCACTTCCACACTTCTCAAAGTGTGGAACAGCCCCCACTCGCCACGAAGCCCAACCAACGGCTGCAACCTGCTAGAAACACAGCCGCAAGCCCCTGATCGTTTCGCCATGCGTTCCTCCAGCGGGGGCAGCAACTTTCATCTTTCTGCCCTCCATCTTTCTGCCCCCATCTTCCTGCCCCGTCTTTCTGCCGGACATTTTTCTGCCGTGCATTTCCACACTTCGCAAAGTGTGGAACAGGCCTTGGGCTCCCTCCGCGCTCGCCACGAAGTCCAAGCAAGGGTGCAACCTGCTAGAAAACACAGCCGCAGGCTCCCGATTGTTTCGCCATGCGTTCCTCCAGCGGGGGCAGCAACTTTCATCTTTCTGCCCTCCATCTTTCTGCCCCCATCTTCCTGCCCCGTCTTTCTGCCGGACATTTTTCTGCCGCCTTCACTTCCACACTTCTCAAAGTGTGGAACAGCCCCCCACTCGCCACGAAGTCCAAGCAACGGCTGCAACCTGCTAGAAACACAGCTGCAAGCCCCCGATTGTTTCGCCATGCGTTCCTCCGGCGGCAGCAACTTTCATCTTTCTGCCCCCATCTTCCTGCCCCGTCTTTCTGCCGGCCATTTTTCTGGCCGCCTGCACTTCCACACTTCGCAAAGTGTGGAATAGGCCTTGGGCTCCCCCCCGCGCTCGCCACGAAGTCCAAGCAAGGGCTGCAACCTGCTAGAAAACACAGCCACAAGCCCCTGATTGTTTCCGCGTGCGCTTGTCCATCAGCGGCAACTTTCATCTTTCTGCCGTGCCTTGCGCCGGGGCCGATTCTGTGCAGGCTAACGCCGTGAACTGGCCCGTGTTGATGAACAGCCTGCTGGTCAGCGGGCTGGCGACGCTGCTGGCCACCGGCGGCGGGCTCCTGGTGGCGTTGGCGGCCAGTTCGTCGCAGGGCCGCTGGCGGCGAGTGATCGTGCTGGGAACCATCGCCGCGTTGGTCATGCCGCCGTTCCTGGTCGCCAATTGTTGGATCGATTTGTTTCGGGAAGACGCCGCGTGGCGAACCTGGTGGCCGACGAATTGGCCGTATCCGCTCTCCGCTTTCCGCTTCCGTCTTTATTCCTTGGGCGGCGCAGCCTGGTTGCTGTCTTTGCTGACCTGGCCGCTCAGCGCGCTCTTCGTTTTGGGCGCGTGGAGTCGTCTGGAGAATACCCAGTTGGAAATCGATCCCGCGGCGCGCGGTTGGTCGTTGGCCAGAAACGTTCTGTGGCCGGTGGCGCGTCCGGTCTTGGGTCCGGCCGCGGTATTGACATTCGTTTTGGCTCTGAACAACTTCGCTGTGCCGGTCATCCTGCAAGTGAAGGTGTTTCCCGAGGAACTGTGGCTGGCCTTTACGACGCGCCTGGATGAAGCCGGAGCGTGGATGGCAAGTCTGCCCATGATCATCGCGCCGTTGCTGCTGTTGATCGTGTGCCGGCGGACGGGCATTCCGTGGCCGGGCAAGGACCAACCCGCCACGGGCGAAGCGTTCTGGAGACAATTAAGGGGCGGCTGCGGCTGGACGGCCCGGACGCTCACAGCTCTGCTCTTGCTGCTTTCCCTGGGGCTGCCTTTGCAACAGTTGGCGGCGACCAAACGGACCTGGACGGAATTGCCGAATCTTTTTCGGGCCGCGCCGGACACGATTTGGAACTCGTTTCTGTTCGCGGCGTTAACCGCGACGCTTTGTGTGTTGTTAGGGTTGGTGAGTTGGCGGCTGCGGGTCGGTCCAATTCTCTGGCTTCCGTTTCTGGTTCCTGGAGTGTTGTTGGGTCGCGCCATGATGGCAGGGTTCGAAGGCACGCTGTTATACGGGACGATGGGCATCGTGATCGCCGCTTACACGTTGCGCTATTTGGCGCCGGCCTGGAGCCTGGTGTCCGCCGCGCGGCGCGGGGTGGATCCCGACCTGACGGATGCGGCGAAGCTCCAGGGCGCCCGCGGCTGGATGTTGTTCCGCCATGTGCACGGGCCTCAGATGGCGGGGCAGCTGGCCGCCGCCTGGTATGCGACTTATCTGTTGTGTTTATGGGACGTAGAGACTCTGGCGTTGATTTATCCGCCGGGCGGCGAAACGCTTGCCCTCCGGAGCTTCAACCTGCTTCACTACGGCCACAACGCCCAGGTCAACGCCCTGTGCGTGGTGTTGCTGGGTTTGGCGGTGGCTCCCGGCGCGGCCTGGAGCCTCGGCCGATGGCTGGTCCTGCGGCGCACCTCAAGCCAGTAACACCAACGCTGATGCACACTCCGATTTGCGATTTGCGCTTTCCGCTTTCCGCTTTCCGCTTTCCCCCTTCCGCTTTTCCTTTGCTGCTGCTGATCGGCATCTGCGGTTGCTCGGTCCAAACGCCGCCGAATCGGCTTGGAACGGAACATTTGTTTGGCCGGGTGGAAATCATCGGCACGCGCGGCACGGGGATGGGTCAGTTCACCAAACCTCGTTCGTTGGCGCTTGACCGCGAAGATAATCTCTACGTGGTCGATATGACGGGACGTGTGCAGAAGTTTTCGCCGCGTGGCGACGTGTTGTTTTCGTGGCGCATGCCGGAAACGGACCTGGGCAAACCCAAAGGGATGAGCCGCGACGCGGAGGGCCGCATCATCATTGTCGAACCTCATTACCAGCGGGTGAACCACTTCGCGCCGGATGGAACCCTGGTCGCCCAGTGGGGCCATCGCGGAACGAATATCGGGGAGCTGACTCTGCCCAGATCCGTCGCCGTCAATTCCCGGGGCGACCTGTTTGTGACCGAATACACCACGGTCGATCGCGTGCAAAGTTTTTCGGCCAAAGACCATCGTCCGTTGCTTTGCCTGGGCCGGCCCGGCACCGGCGATGGCGAATTCAACCGGGCCGAAGGAGTAACGATTGGTCCGGATGACCGGATCTATGTGGCCGATTCGTGCAACCATCGGGTGCAGATCTTTTCTGCCGACGGCCATTTCCTGTGCAGCTGCGGCAAAGCGGGACGCGGCCTGGGTGAATTGAGTTATCCCTACGATGTGAAGGTGGATTCCGGCGGCCGGTTGTTTGTGTGCGAATTCGGCAATAGCCGCATTCAGATCTTCGACGCGCATCAACAACCCCTGGAGATCCTGGGCGGGCCCGGGAACCTGCCGGGGCAGCTGAACAACCCGTGGGCGATGGCGCTGGATTCGCACGGCAACCTTTACGTCGCCGATGCCGGCAACCATCGGGTCGTGAAATTCGTGCGCAAAGCCGTCGCGGGATCGAAGGCATGAATTTTCAGTTTACCCATCCTCTTTGGTTGCTGTTGCTGCCTCTGGCCTGGGCGTGGGTTTTGTTCCTGGCCTGGAAAACAGACGTTCAGCTGGGCCCAGTTCGGCGCTGGACGGCCTTGGGGCTGCGGCTGGTGGTGACGCTGCTGGTGGTGCTGGCCATCGCGGGGTTGCAATGGAAAAAACCGGTCGAAGGCGTCAACGTGTTTTTTCTGCTGGATCGTTCCGATTCGATTCCTTCCGCGCAACAGGAAGCGGCCCGCCTGCTGGTGAACAAGTTTGCCGCTGAAAAACGGAAGGAAGACAAGGTGGGCCTGCTTGTCTTCGGCACCGAGGCGGCCTTGGAAGCCACCGCCGCCCAAAAGATCGACGACAAAGATACCAAAGTCCTCGCGGTCGTCGGCACCGAACGCACCGACATTGCCGGCGCCATTCGCCTCGGGACCGCGGCCTTTCCCGAGACCGGCCAGAAGCGGCTGGTGCTGATCTCCGACGGCAACGAGAACCTGGGCGACGCCATGGCCGCCGTTCTGCAAGCCAGGCCGTTGGGAGTCACCGTCGACGCCGTGCCCCTCGGCGCAGAACGCGGCAATGATGTCTCCGTCCAAAAGCTGGGCCTGCCCAGTCGGGTCAAGAAAGGCCAGACTTTTGACGCCCGCATCTTTGTCCAGGCCGATCAAGCGCAGACGGCCACCGTGCGGCTCTATCGCAATGAACAGCCGTTGGGCGAGCAGAAGGTCGAGATCACGCCCGGCAAAAATCTTTATACGTTCCCGCAAACCTTGCAGGAACCGGGGTTCTATTCTTACACCGTCCAGATCGAGGCGGCCGGCGATCGGGTGCCCCAAAATAACCGGGCCACCAGTTTCCTGAACGTGCGCGGGGATCCGCGCGTGTTGGTCGTGTCGCTCGAACCCGATCAAGACCAGCAATTGATCGAGGCGCTTCGTTCCTCCAAGCTGGACGTCAAGTCCGTCGGTTTGACGGGTTTCCCCAACAGCCTCGCGGAGATGCAAAGCTACGACGCCATCTTCATCAGCAACCTGGCTGCCGGCGATATTGGCCGGGATAACATGCGCCTGTTGGAAAGTGCCGTGCGCGATTTTGGGGTCGGCCTGGTGTGCGTAGGCGGCGATCAAACTTACGCCGCCGGCGCTTATCGAGGCACGCCCCTGGAAGCCACTCTGCCGGTCAACATGGAGCTCGATTCCAAAAAAGTGCTGCCGAAAGGCGCCGTGGCCCTCGTCATGCACGGCATGGAATTCGCCAATGGCAACCAGGTCGCCCGCGATTGCGCCTTGGGCGTCCTGGACGCGCTCGGACCGACCGACGAAATGGGCGTGGTGCTGTGGGATGGCACCGACCGCTGGCTATTCCCCATGACCCAGGTCGGCGACAAAAAAACCCTCGGCAGCAAGATCGCCGGCATGAATCAAGGCGATTTGCCCGGGTTCCAAAGCGTCATGCAAATGGCCCACAGTGGCTTGAAGGCGTCCACCGCCAATCTCAAGCACATGATCATCTTCAGCGACGGCGACCCGGGCGCGCCGTCGGACGCGCTCATGGACGCGATCGTCGGCGATCGCATCACGGTCAGCACGGTGCTGATCGCCGGCCACGCCGGTCCGGATACCATGACCTGGATTGCGGGCCGGGGCCGCGGCCGCTTTTACAACGTGCAAAACGCGTCGCAGCTCCCGCAGATCTTCATCAAGGAAGCGGCCGTGATCTTGAAGTCAGCGATCTTCGAGGATCTGTTTACGCCGCGGCAGATTGCTCCGAGCGAGTTGGTGCGGGGCCTGGGCGCTTACCCGCCCTTGCGCGGATACGTCTGCACCACGCCCAAGCCGCGCGCTGAAATCCCGCTCGTGTCCGACAAAGGCGATCCGATCCTGGCGCACTGGCAATATGGCCTCGGACGCGCCGTCGCCTTTACCTCCGATGCCAAAGCCCGCTGGGCCCGCGATTGGCTGGCCTGGGGTCAGTTCCGCCAGTTTTGGTCTCAAATCGCCCAATGGGCGCTGCGCCGGGTTGAAAACGCCGACTTCACCACGGACGTCAGCATCGACAAAGGCGAAGGCCTGCTGACGGTGGAAGCCGTGGACGAAAACGGCGCCTATCGAAACTTTCTGAACCTGCAGACGGTGGTCGTGAGCCCGAAAGGTGAATCCATCACGGTCCGTCTCGAACAGACCGGCCCCGGCCATTACGAAGCCCGATTCCCCACCAAGGATGTCGGGTCCTATTCCATGAATCTGATCGAAATGAAAGACGGCAAGCCGGTGGGCTTCCAATCCGTCGGCGCCAGCGTGAATTATTCTCCGGAGTTCAGCGCGCCTGAACCGAATCTGAATTTGCTGGAACGCTTGACTGAAGCCGGCTCTGGCAAGCTTCTGGACGGCAACCTCCCGGCCGATCCCGTCAATAACCCGTTCCTGCACGATCGGCACAAGACATTTCAACCGCGTGATTGGTGGGAACTCCTGCTCGAACTGGCCATCCTCTGTTTCATCTTCGACGTGGGTGTGCGCCGTATTCAGATCGAAAGGGAACAGTGGCAGAAAGCCATGGCCCGGGTTAAAAGCAGCGTCCTGTTCTGGAAACGAATCCCACGCCCCGCGCCCGCCGACGAATCATTGGCGGCACTCCTCGCCCGCCGCGATCAGGTGCGCAACACCCAGACCGGTCCGGCTCCCGAGGCGCGTCCGGACCTTTTCAAGCCTGAACAACCCGTCGTGCTGCCCGCGCGCCCAGCCGCGCCCACCGGTCCAGCCGCCAGCCAGCCGGGACCGGCCTCCGAAGCGACGCCGACAGCCCCCGCCAGCGACTCGCCAGCCAGCACCACCGGCCGCCTCCTCGAAGCCAAACGACGCGCCCAACGTAAACAAGAGTGAGGAAAAGCGGAAAGCGGAAAGCGGAAAGCGGAAACAGGCGGCAGAAAAACCTCTCTTTGCTAAAGGCGAAGGCGGGAAAGCGGGCGGGCAGAAAGATAGGGGGCAGGAAAATGGCTGGCAGAAAAATGCCGATTAGGGATGTACGGCAGAAACTGTCAGCAAACTCGGCGGCCGAGCGACCGTGGGTTGAGTCCCTGCCCGCGTGATTTTTCTGCCAGCCATTTTCCTGCCCTTGTCTGCCAAATTCCGAATATCCCGCCAAGACATGTTCGGGAATGGTTATTGGCATCACGCCAGCCCGTGATTCTGATTCAAGCTCCCTCGCCGATAGCCTTCCAGATCCACCGTCACGTGGATGTATCCAATCTCCTTAAGCTTGGTCGCCACTGCTTCGCGCATTTTTTCGTCCAGTAACCTTGGCACCTCGGCGAGGCCCACCTCAATTCGGGCCAGCGCGCCGGCCTCTGTGGGAAGGGCCTGCGACGGATTCGAACGCGCCAGCGTGGCCGAGCCCGTGCTCAGCGGAAGAGATCTCGGCGGCAACTGATGATGCCGGACCCGCACATCGTAAAATCCCAAGTCGCGTAATACATTCTCCGCCTGCTCGATCATCCGCAACTTCTCGACCGTAACCGCTTCGCCGTAGGGGATGCGGGAACTAAGGCAGGCCATCTGCGGTTTGTCCGCCGTCGGCAGGCCAAGCTGCGCGGAGAGGGCGCGGATGTCGCCCTTGGTCAAGCCAGCCTCTTTCAGCGGAGCGCGCACCTGAAATTCGCCGGCCGCTTTGGACCCCGGACGGAAGTCGCCGATATCGCTGGCGTTTTCTCCATAAGCGATCACCGCAAAACCTTCGGCTCGCGCCAGCGGCGTCAATTCCGTGAACAGTTCGTGTTTGCAGAAATAACAACGGTTGGTGGGATTGGATAAATAATCGGGGTTTTCGAACTCAGCGGTTTGGACCACGCGGACGGGGATCTGGAACTGCCGAGCGATCTCCAGTGCATCGGCTAATTCTCGGCGCGGCAGGCTGGGCGAATCGGCGATCACGGCCAGCGATTTCGGCCCCAGCACATCGGCGGCGACGCGAGCTAGAAACACGGAATCGACCCCACCGGAATAAGCCACCAAGCAGGAACCGTACGATCCGATGATCTCGCGAAGTGTCTGAAGTTTGTCAGCCAACACCTCAATAGTCTGGCAGCCCGGAGTAAGGATGTCCACCGGTTGGAGAGCAACACTATCCCTGATCGAGGCAGGCCTCGAAAACGGGCACATGCGGGTACTCAGCCCAGAGTCGCGGCCCCAGTGCTCAGTCCTCAGTGCGCAGTGCTCAGTCCTCAGTGCGCAGTGCTCAGTGCTCAGTGCTCAGTGCTCAATGCACAGTGCTTACAACCGTCCCATGGTGAAATCCAGATCGCATTTATCGATTTGCTCAACAGGCTGCATAGGCTAGCGAGAAGCGAAAACAACCCGAAGGGTTGCCAGTGAGTAGCCGGGGGTTGAGGAGTCCCGCCTGTGGCGGGACGACGACACCCCCGGGAAAAGCGAAACGAGTCTCGACCCCGGAGGGGTCGCAGGGTCGCCTCAGAAAAGTCAGGCGCGTTTAAGCGCCACTCCAGATGCAGATGAATGGTATTGATACCGGAAGATCGTAAGAGGGTGCGACCCCTCCGGGGTCGCGTCGTTTTTTCGTCTTTCCGGGGGTATCGTCGTTCCGCTAACGCGGAACTCCTCAACCCCCGGCTACTCACTGCCAACCCTTCGGGTTGGGCTCGAGTCGCTTGAAATCCAAAGCTCGATTAGGAGTGAAACGTAAGAATCCTGGTAATTCTTGAAGGCTTTAGACATTTTGCGTTCCACTCCTAATCCAAGTTCTAGGTTTCAGTTTTTCTCCATTGTCCATTCATGGAGATGGTGTTATGAAGCATTACAACCAGTTTAAGGAATCACTCCAATGAACCGCTTATCGGAATGCTTTCTGGTGAAACGCCTGGCCTGTTCACTTCTACCTTTGCTCCTGGCCCAAACACACCAGGGGTTCGGCCAGGGCGCAGTAGATTTCCGCAATGGCGGCGTCACGTTTGTCACCGATGCCGACCGAAGGATCTACGGGTTCTGCGAACCCAATGGGTTGGTCGGGACCAACTACGTTGCCGCCTTGTTTTACCTGCCGGGCGCCGACCGCGGCTCCCAGATCTCTAGCGCGCAGCTCGCCTATGGGTCCAATAACCTGGCCTATGCTTATTTCCGGCCCCCTGGCACTTCGCTGTGGGGCGTTTGGCGTAATCCGGCCGAGGTGGGTAATCTCCGCTTTTTGGAGAACGTGCCCCCCGGCGAGAGCGCGACACTCCAAGTTCGAGTATGGGACATCACCCTGGCCCCCGATTGGCCGAGCGCGGTTCTATCCGGACAATTCCTGGTGACCGCACCCTTCAACTACACCGTCCCGGCACCAGGCTCGCCGGCCGAGCTTTATGCCATGGATAACCTGCGCGCCGCAGCCGTGTTGGTGCCGTGCGGACCGAAGTTGGACATCACTCGCGAGAACGCATCCGCGGTTGTTTCGTGGGTGCCCAAGATGCAGGGGGAAATATTGGAAGAAACCGCAACCCTGCCCCAGGCAACGTGGACACCCGTGCTGCTGCCTTATTCCACCAGCGCAGGACGCGTGTGGGTGACCAACACAATAACGGCGAGCCCTCGGTTTTATCGTGTCCGTTGGCCCTGGCCGCCCTGAGCGGCCCGCCGTAGCCCGCAGGGCGAAGGCGGGCCGCATTGCGCATTCGAAATAGGGGCTACACGTTGAACTTGAATAACAGCACATCGCCGTCCTGCACTACGTAATCCTTGCCTTCCATCCGGTAGAGGCCTTTCTCACGCGCGGAGGCGACTGATCCGCATTCCACCAGGTCCGCATAGGATACCGTCTCGGCTTTGATGAAACCGCGCTCGAAATCGCTATGGATGACGCCGGCGGCCGTGGGCGCAGTATCGCCGGCGTGAATGGTCCAGGCGCGCGCCTCCTTTTCGCTTGCCGTGAAGAAGGTGCGCAAGCCCAGCAGATGGTAAGTGGCCCGGATCAACGCACCCACGCCACTCTCGTCTACACCCAATTCCCGGAGAAACTCCCGCGCCTCCTGGGCGGATAAATCGATCAGGTCACTCTCAATCTGTGCGCTGATCACGACGGTCTCACAACCAATGTGCGTTCGCGCGTAGTCGCGCACTTTCGCCACGTGCGGATGATTTTCCGCCCCGGCCAGATCCGATTCCTTCACGTTCGCCGCCAGAATGGTGCTCTTGTCGGTTAACAGATAAAACGCGCGCGAGCGGGCTTTCTCTTCCGGAGTCAGGTTGAGGGTCAGCGCGGGTTTGCCGGCATCCAGGTGCGGCTCAAGTTTGGTCAGCACGCCTTCCTGAGCCATGGCTTCTTTGTCGCCGCGTTTGACGTCCTTGGCGATAGCCCCGCGTTTCTTCTGCACTGCTTCCAGGTCAGCCAGCACTAATTCCGTGTTGATGATCTCGATGTCGCGCACTGGATCCACGGCGCCCGCCACATGATGAATGTCGGCGTCCTCAAAACAACGCACCACTTGCACGATGGCATCCACCTCGCGGATGTGACTGAGAAACTTGTTCCCTAACCCTTCCCCGGCCGATGCCCCGCGGACCAGGCCCGCGATATCCACAAACTCGATCGCCGCCGGAATAAGCGTCTGGGTCCCGGCAATCTCGGCCAGGATCGGCAGCCGATCGTCCGGCACCGTCACAATCCCCATATTAGGGTCGATGGTGCAGAATGGGTAATTGGCCGCTTCCGCTTTGCGCGTGCGGGTCACGGCGTTAAACAACGTGGACTTGCCCACATTAGGCAAACCGACAATACCAGCTTTCAACATAAAGGCCCTTTCGCGCGCCCCTCCGGGACGCAAACGAAAGCCGCGAACGTTACGGAGGAACGCGAAAAGCGAAAAGCGGAAAATGACCGCGGATGACCGCAGATGGGGCGGGGCCCGCAGATGGACGCAGATAGCCGCAGATGGACGGGGGGCCCGCAGGTTAACGCAGATGGACGCAGATATGAGGAGGGGCCACAGATTAATCTAGATGGGCCTGCCCCCATCTGCGGCCATCCGCGGCTTCCAACGTTTTTGCGTTGACGCCGGTCGGCGGGCCCTTTGAACTTTGGCCACTCACTCACTCCACAACGCTTATGAAAACTTTCTCACGCTGTTTCGCATTGGCACTGGCATTGGTCTTTGGCGGTTTGCTATCCGGGGGAACCTCGGAGGCGGCGGAGCCGGATCTGAAGGTTGGTTTGCAGACCTGGACGCTGCGCAACATGAACTTCGACCAAGTGGTGGCGTTCGCGGTGAAGCACAAGGTGAAGTACCTGCAATTGATCCCCAACCATATTAATCCGTCTGCGCCGGTGGAAGAGCTGGAGAAAAAGAAAACGGTGCTCAAAGAGAACGGTTTGGTGGCCTATACATTTGGCGTGGCGGGCACCTCGCTGGACAAGGAAAAGAACCGGCAACTGTTCGAGTTCGCCAAACGCATGGGATTCAAACTGATCGTGGTGGAACCCAACGACCAGAAGCAATGGGACAACCTCGAGGAATTGGTGAAGGAATACGACGTTCGGCTGGCCATCCACAATCACGGCAAAGGCAGCACGTACGGGGATCCGGCGACGGTCCAGAACGTGTTACGCACTCGCGACCGCCGCATCGGCGTGTGCATGGATGTGGGCTGGATCACCGGCGCCGGATTCGATGCCGCCAAGGCGTTCGAAGAATACGACGGACGTGTCTACGATTTTCATCTCAAGGATAAAAAAATCGAGAAAGGCGCGGACGGCAAAGACATCCTGCTCGATGTGGAAATCGGCACCGGCCAGGCCAATTACTCTGGCCTCTTTGCTGCCGTCAAGAAAGCGCACTGGCAAGGGGTGATGTCGATCGAAACTGACAATGGCACCTTCGCCAAAGATCCCAATGAGTATGTGGCCAAGGCGCTCAAGTTTTTCGAAGAAAAGACACGCTAACCACCCTCGGTGCCACGTCCTCAGTTCTCCGCGCTTCTCGGGTCGAACGCGTCGCGCAGGCCGTCCCCGAGGAAATTGAGAGCCAACAAGGTTGCCACGAGCCAGGAAGCCGGGAAGACGATCAGCCACCAATAGATGCGGACGGGATGCAATTGGCCTGCCCCTTCTGCGACCAGGGAGCCCCAGCTAGCGGTGGGCGGTTGGATACCCAGCCCGAGATAGCTGAGGAAGGATTCATAGAGGATCACGGCCGGCACCGACAGCGTGAGATACACGATCACGATCCCCCAGACATTAGGAAGGATATGTCGCCAGAGGATACGGGCGTGACTGGCCCCCAAAGAACGGCTCGCCTCGACGAAGGCCCGCGTGCGCAGGGTCAAGACCTGGCCGCGCACAATGCGCGCCATGGTCAGCCAGGAAACCGCTCCCAGGCCGGCGAATAAAAATAGGAGCGGCGTGACCGCCGCCAGCTTGGACCCAAAAGGTTCCGGCACCCGGCTCAACCAACTCGTGGCCATGGGACTTAACGTGGCGATCAGCACCATCACAAAAATGATCGACGGCAACGAATAAAGCACGTCCACCATCCGCATCATCAAGCCATCCAGACGTCCCCCCATATACCCCGCCACGGCTCCCCAGCTCACACCAATCACCAGCGCGACCGCGGCTCCCACCACTCCCACCAGGATCGAAATGCGGGCTCCAAACAACACGCGGATCAGCAGGTCGCGCCCATGCACGTCGGTTCCAAACCAATGTTTCGCATCCGGCGGCTGGAATTGTTCAGCGTAACTCAATTCAGGTTGGTACGGACAAAGCAGCGGCCCGACCAAAACCACCAAAAGAAGCGCGCCCAGGAATACGGCGCTGCCCAGAGCCGGCTTATTGCGAATAAACCGCCGACGCGCCCGCTGATTCGGACTGAGCGGCAGCCGGTTCAGGCCGGGCCCTGGTTCCTCACCAAGACGCGCGCTCGGCTCCACCTGTGCCCTTCGGGCTGAGGCAAGCCCCTCACTCATACTTCACCCTCCGATCCAGAACCTGGTAGAGAAGATCCACGAGCAGATTGAGCACAACCAGCAGCGCGGCATACAGCAGCACCAATCCCATCAACATGGTCAGGTCCTTGTTGAAGGAGCTGTTGATGAAAAACCCGCCCAAGCCCGGGATCTGAAAAACGTTTTCCACCACAAACGATCCCGTTAACAAATCCGCCAGCATCGGACCCGAATACGATACCACCGGCAACACGGCCAGACGCAGGGCATGTTTCAACAGAATGGCGCTTTCGCTGACCCCTTTGGCCCGCGCGGCCATGATAAACTCCGCCTGCAACGTCGTGGTCATGCTTTCCCGCATCAGTCGCGCCACCCGGGCGGCAAAAAATAAACCAAGCGTCAACGTGGGCAGGACGGCGTGCCGGGCTGATTCCCATAAAGCCACCGGGAACAGTTGCCAATGCACGGCAAAAATCAGAACGAACAATGGTCCCAGCACGAGCGCCGGAACGCACACGAACAACAACGCCAGCAAACCCCAGACGTAATCCCCCCAACGTCCACGCCGGACGGCCATCCAGACTCCCCATGGAATGCCCAACCCGATCGCTAATCCAAAAGCCAGCGAGCCCAACGTGAAGGACACCGGCAACGCCTGGCGGATGATGTCCGCCACATTGTGGTTTCGATACTTCAGCGACGGGCCGAGATCGCCTTGAACCAGTCCGCCAAGATAACGCCCATATTGTTTCAACACGGGCTCATCGAGATGATACTTCGCCTGGATCGCGCGCTCGATCTCGGGCGAAGCCGGCGCTCGTTCCCGATCAAACGGCCCGCCCGGCGCCGCATGCATCAAGAGGAACGCCAGGAAACTGATCACCAGCAGAAGCGGGATCAAGAATAACAAGCGCTTCAAGAAATACATGCCGAGCGCAGAGTTAGCGGCAAGAAGTTTCCCTGCGCAATAGGCATTCAAAGCCTTCTTGAATCGAGCGAAGCCTAACCGGTTTGGCGAAGCCAAACCGGTCAGCCTGAAAGGCTGACCCTGGAGTTTGGACATTGTGTCGCTTTGAACGTGTCCGCTGCATCGCCATGCCCGATTGCTCATTGCTCATAATTGCTCATTGCTCATTGCTCATTGCGGAATTGGGCTTGCCTGGCTCGGCACCGATGCCCAGACTTAGACCCAGTGAACGCCAAGGAGTTCTCTGAACGATTGCATTGCCGCCAAGGAGATGCGCGAAACCAGCGGATGGCTGCGATTTCTAATCAAGGTGAGGCTTGTTCCAACAACACAGATCGATCCCCTGTTGGAGGAATCGATTGAGCTACGCAAGATGCTCGGACGCTCTCTCAAAACGCTGGCAACCCGCGCCGATCTTGCCGCTGCTACCAATCCCAATGCCTCCCAATGAGCAATGAGCAATGAGCAATGAGCAATGAGCAATCGACTTGAATCGAACGACGGTTGGAAACGCGCCAAAATGTCCAAACTTCAGAGCGGCGGTCGCAGACCGCCGGTCGCTCTCTCCATGTGCAGGGGTCGGCGGTCATAGACCGCCTTGGGAATCCCGTGACAAGGCGTTGCAGGCTGTTTTAACGTCGCGGCATGCTGTCCCGCCCCCTTACCCTCGGCCACTCTCCGGACCCGGACGATGCGTTCATGTTCTACGGACTGGCCAAGAATCTCATTCCCACCCATGGGCTTCGATTCGAACACATTCTGCAGGACATCCAGACTTTGAATGAACGCGCCACCCGCGGGGAGTTGGACATCTCCGCGATTAGCATCCACGCCTATGCCTATGTCTGCGACCATTACGCATTGCTGCCGAGTGGCGCCAGCATGGGCGACGGTTACGGTCCGATGCTGGTGGCCAAGCGGACTTGGAGCCGCCAAGACATGGCCCAGGCGCGCATCGCGGTGCCTGGCGTCCTGACCAGCGCATTTCTGGCCCTTCAACTCTGGCTGCAACAGCCCGCCCACCAATTTCAGCACGTGATTGTGCCATTCGATCAGATTTTCGCGGCTGTGCGTTCGGGCGCCGCCGATGTGGGCTTGATCATCCATGAGGGACAATTGACTTACCAAAATGAAGGATTGCAGGTTTGTGCCGACCTGGGGGTCTGGTGGGGACAAGAGAATGATGGCCTGCCCCTGCCCTTGGGCGGCAATGTCATCCACAAACGGTTCTCTCCCGCCGACCGCAGGACCATCTCCGCCATCCTCAGCGCCAGTATCCGCTACAGTCTCGAACATCGGGATGAGGCGGTGCAACACGCGCTGCAATATGCCCGCGACATGGGCCACGATCTGGCCGATAAATTCGTGGGGATGTACGTGAACGATTGGACCCTGGATTACGGCGAACGCGGACGTGAATCGATCCGCCGGTTCCTGGCGCAAGCTCGTCGAGCGGGTTTGATCCCGCGTGAACCGGTTTTGGAATTCGTCACCTAGTGTTCGGCCACGAAACTAAAAAGGGACCGGACTTTCGTCCGGTCCCTGCGACGTTGTAAATCGCGTAGGACTACTTCTTCAGGCGGTAAAAGGCACTTGTGCCTGGAGCGGTCACGGGATGGAAAGGTGACACGGCAGCCGGCACGTCCGCCCAGGTCTTCAGGTCGGAGGACCGTTGCAGCACTGTCCCTGGCTCAGTCCACGTGATCTCCACCTGAGTGGCGGTCTCGCGAATCTGCATGGAGAACGCGGGCCCTGCCGCCACGCCGGTGCTATAGCTGGCAAAGCCGCCATTGGCGCTGTCGTTGACGAGAACGCGCGAGCCATCGGGCTTGACCGTGAACCATTCAATATGGGCGGCGTCGACGTTCTCATAGTACACCGTGCGGAATGCGTAAACACCCGGCGTCTCGAC
>DATLUX010000352.1:0-10291 GCA_035577805.1 Verrucomicrobiia bacterium | reverse complement strand
CGCAGCCTGTAACGTAGGTCTCGGCAATTCCAGCAACTCGCCGATCAACGACATGTTTGCCCAAGTGAGCAAGCACATCGTTAATTCCTTTTTCGACTTCAAGCTGGAACGTCGTCAACTTGTCTTTCATTTTACCGAACGTCCCGCTCAGGCACGCCGGGCCAACGGCGCAGGATCCGGACAGGAGTGCTCAACCGGCGTTGCCCTGCAGCGGGCTTGTTGGGCGTCACGTTCATTGGCTTTTGACCCACGATGGTGACGGGACGCAGAGGACATTGGTGTGCCCCTCGATCGTCAATCGGAGGCACCAAAAAGTGGCCCGCGTCTTCGCCTCAACTTTCGGGTAACCAGCCGTACTGGTCGCAAAGGCAGCTCGGCCACCAATGGGCTGCTGGCGATAATACACGACAGCCGTTTCTCCGAGTGCTCGATCCTGCTTCGTAACCGAATCAACCACGACTTCTGCTCTCCACCAGCCCAGATCCTGGTGCCTAGGCCCTAGACCAGCGCTGTTCGTTTTAATCAAAAGCAGGTGTTCAACTTTGGTGACGGTGCCCGTAAAGACGGCAGCGCTCAACTCGGTGCGCTTCTCGTCGGTAACGCCGATTTCGCTCGCACCTGCGGTGAAGGTGCCCAGTGCCACGAACAAGATTACGCTTCGCATAGACTTCGCCCAACGCTGCAGCTCAGTGACGCGCCGCCTAGGACGCAACCAACGCAAACTGACACGCGTCGGCGCGTCCACTGAAGCAGCCGGGTTGGACAAGCTGGTCATCGTCGCGTTCGTTCGAGAAACGTGCCTAGCCGGAGCCCGAGCAGTCCAGAGATAGTCCCCACTAAACACGCGCCGAAGATGAAGGCAATGCTCACGCTTGGTATCTCCGGCGCCGTGTAAGCATAAACGGCTGTGCCATAAGCCGCAGTGGCGAGAACCCCACACCCGAAGACTGCCACGGCTGTTCTCCAGGTTCGCCTTACTCTTTGAGTCTCTTGCGGAGCAGTCATGTCGCCAATCCGAGTGTCCAACGATACGGCTCACCGACGCCGCGCCAAGGATGCCCGAATGGAATACCAGCGCAACCGCGGCGTTCGCGTGGAGCCGCCTTGTTCGGCGTGTTTGCCATAATTGTCTATATTCTGTGTTCCGGTCGCTTCGACGAAATCCACGGGAAGTCTATTTCGATGTAGTGATATCCATCACTATAGCCGGGTCTTGGGTCTTCCTTACGCCTCGCTGTTACCGTGATGCACATGAAGCCTCCGAAATCCGAAAATCCAAGGTAGTTGCATTCGTAAATCTTGTAACCCGGATATCCCTCGCGAGCGAGTCGTTCGATCTGCTGCTGCATGTATGACTTGGCCAGACGGACTCGCACGGAAATCAGCAAGGACAAAATCAGCAGGGAAAAAATCAGGCTGCCGACGATCCAATGCTTGCGCTTCATAAATCGCAATACGCAGCGGCCTCACGCCGAACCTTAAGCAGTGTATCCGTCGCGCCGCCGACAGCTCATTTAGATTGGAACCGGGACAAATGAATTACGTTCAACGTGATCTGCGAAAAGGGCGGCGTGGCGGATACACTGCGGTTGGACTGAGCCGCTGAGCCGAGCGCCTTCATCGGCCCCAGAGCTTCATTCTCCCCCCTAGAACCCCCCCATAAAGAAATTCCTTTCAATTGTAAGTGGTTCCTTATCAACCGAACCGCCTCAATTAATACGACTGCCGGTTCGGTTAATCAAAGCAAAATCCCCTAGCGCAGCCGGCTGGCGTTCGGCAGAAACAGACGAGAAGAAGGCGCCCGGCCGACCGAGGGTGCAGCAAAGATGCTGACGATGGTCGACCGGGCTGTTTTCCATGCCACGTTGGCTTACTGGACAGTCAGGTGATAGGTAACGTCGAGTTCAAAGTCGAACGAACCCAGATACCCGTGCCAGTGAATCGTATGCTGCCCCGGCGTGAGTGGCGCTAACAACAAGTAGATCCCCTCATCGACCATGGGATCGATCGCCATCCCCCCAAAAGCCGGGTCGAAAAGGTTGTCGGCCGGCAGCGTGACCCGAAAGACGGGCGTCTGCTCGCGGTAAGAGGTCAGATTGACAACCGAACGTCCGTCGATTTCGCAGGCGAGGTCCGCCGCGCTGTCGATCGAGTCTTTGCAAAACTGGCGGGCGGCCGGCAGATCTACTTCTTCAAACGGCAGAAACCCGGAGAACGTGTTGACGATCGGGAAAAACAGCGCCCGACCGGCCGGCACCGTCACATTTCGGACTGTGGTTCCGCCGAAGTTCCCAGCCAGGAACCACACAGGCCCGGATTGGCTGACGGCCGCGTATCGGCCGTCTGGATCGGTAATTTGGCTGGTTGAGAATGGCGTGGTCAGCCCCCAGGTCCACCAGGCAGCCGCCCATTCGCCGTAGCTCTTTCCATAGGCATGGGCGCCGATCGGGATGATGCCCGGGCTGACGTTGGGCACGGCCCACGCAGACGTGGCCGTCGTAACGAGAACGGCCAAAGTGACGGCTCGGAGTAAAACAGAGGACGTTTGAGTTTTCATATGGTGTTCATTTTGTTCCAGGTGGGTTCCCTGGAACTTCAGTTGTTGGTTGACTATGATGCACGCTCACCCGTCCCCGAGCCGCCGGTGCGGCGATCGGCCAGGCCACAGTGCCGGCCGATGGTTAACTCAAGTAACTGGGCTAGTCGCATAAGGAGGCAGTCGCAGGCGGGGAGGCAGGTTTAACCAACAATTTTCTTTTGTTTTTTATGGTTAAAATGGGGCCATGCATCACGACCTACTCCTAGTAATGTGTCCCCTCAATCGCTATACCTTGACGGCCGGGATTGCTCCGACGATGTGGTTAGCCTAGGCTTCCAATCGTTCCAGACCCCCCCACGCGCGCATGAACAGACCCGACCGCACGGAATACACCACCCGAACCAGCCTTGTCGCACGCCTGCAGAACCTGAGCGATCAACCTGCCTGGCAGGAGTTCTTCGATCGCTATTGGCGTCTCATTTACCGAACCGCCGCCCAAGCAGGCCTCACCAATGCCGAAGCCCAGGATGTCGTGCAGGAAACCGTGCTGGCCGTGGCCCGCCAATTCGAGCGTGGCAAACAGCAGGAACCGTTTCGCTCCTTCAAGAGCTGGTTGCGTCTCATCACGCGACGACGAATCGCCGATCAGTTTCGCAAGCGCCCTCGCTGGACGTCGGTCCACGGCAAGGCCACCACCGAGTCAAACCGCACCCGCACCTCCACCTGGGGAGCCGTCGCCGATCCCGACAGCCTGGATTGGGACGGGGTCTGGGAACTGCAATGGCGCGAGAACCTGGTCGAGGCTGCCATGGAGGCAGTCAAAAAGAAGGTCAGCCCCAAACAGTACCTGCTCTTCCACCAACAGGTCGAACGCCAATGGTCTCCAGCCAAAGTCGCGCGCGAATATGGCGTTAGTGTGGCCTCCGCTTACATGGCTCGATATCGCATCTCCGCGTTGCTCAAGAAAGAAGTGCGACGCCTGGAACAGGCTGGGTTTTGAAACATGAGGATCGGCTCGACGGAGCTCGGGGCGGGCTGTTGGATAGTCCCTTCGCCCTGGACCGGACCGACACTCAAGCGGCGTGAACGCCGCGCCCCCGAACCGGCTGGGGGCATTATCCGAACACGCCCAGCACTCAGTCCGGGGACAAATAACGTTTGCCACGATCGGGTAAGGAGTAGTATGAGGAGATAACCGGAGTTTATGCGCAACCAGCAGGGGAATTCGCCTCCTATACCTGATCATGAGTTGATCCGTCCTATCGGCCAAGGTGCCTACGGGGAAGTCTGGCTGGCGCGCAACGCCACCGGCAGTTATCGGGCCGTCAAAATCATCCATCGCAACGCCTTCGCCGACGGTCGCCCGTACGATCGCGAGTTCGCCGGCTTGCAAAAATTCGAGCCACTCTCGCGCAGCCATCCGGGCCTGGTCAACGTCCTGCATGTGGGCCGGCAAACCGACCACTTTTATTACGTGATGGAACTGGGCGACGATGAACTCGCCGGCTCCGCGGTGGATCCGGAACGTTATTCGCCTCGCACGCTGCGCAGCGAGATCGAACGGCATGAATGCCTCGATGCCGCCGCCTGCCTGCAGGTCGGCCTGGTGCTCACCTCCGCGCTCTCTCATCTCCACACCCACGGGCTCGTTCATCGCGACGTTAAACCGTCCAATATCATCTTCGTCAATGGTTGCCCGAAACTCGCCGACGTCGGCTTGGTCACCAGCCTCGGCGATCAGGCCAGCCATGTCGGGTCCCCGGGCTACATTCCGCCCGAAGGCCCAGGCACGCCCGGTGCCGACCTGTTTAGCCTTGGCAAAGTTCTTTATCAGGCTGCAGGCGGACGAGAATTCCCCGTCCCCCCTACGAATGTTCGCCCCGACGACGACCACGACCTGCGCCGCGAGTTGCACGAGGTGGTTCTGCACGCCTGCGAGAATGATCCGCGGCGACGTTATCCTTCGGCGCAAGCCATGTGGACCGACCTCGAGTTTATCCGCATAGGCCGGTCTGTGATCCGTCATCAGTCGAGACGCGCCCGTGCTCGCCTGGCCGCCGCGGGTCTGGTGGCTGCGTTCGTCATCGCGCTGGCAGCTTGGATAAAACGCACCCAGGCCCCCACCAGTTCCGACGAGCCGACCCGCAACATCCCGGCCGCCCTCGCCGGTTCGCCTGGGGGAACGCTGCTGGACTTGGTTTATCATTCGAGCCCTCCAGCCACGAATGCTTCGGTTCATTTGCAGTTGGAAATGGCTGTCCGCCGGATCGGCCAAGCTCAGTTCGTTGCCCTGCGAGATGGTGAGTCGGTCGTTTCCGAGCAGGAACCCTATCGCCTGCTGGGGCAGGCGTTGACGCCGGGCTGGCTTTACCTCTTCCAGATCGACAGCTCCGGACATGCCCAGTGGATATTTCCTCAAAACAATTCATGTCTCCATTCCAGCGGGGCCAATCCGGTCGCCGCCGGGCGATTTCTAAGCGTCCCATCCGGGCCGGTCGGCGACGCCTTTTACCTCGATCGCGTCACCGGCGTGGAACATGTCTATGCCGTGTTCACCGCTGCGCCCTGGCCTGCCTTGGAAGAACAATTACTCCGGGCCAGCACGGCGTTCACCAACCAAACTCAGGGCCGTACCCGCGTGAGCCAACCCAATGGGCTACGCACGCGAGGCATTGGCGGGACTCTCAAAACAGCTCTGGTCGCCACCCAAGCCTCGCCGGCACCTCTCCTGCAGGATAGTCCATTGCTCCGGTCTCAGGGTTCATTCCTGGTGCTCGAACGCTGGTTCCGACACGTTGAATAACCCGCAGCCTACCTCTGGTTATGGTCACTCCACTCTCGAATGGGCCGAACGACGAAGTTCATGCTCACTCGCTGTTCCGTCGTGGGCGTGGTTTGCGATTTTGGACGTCATGAACTCTCGTGCTGAGCAAGGACCGATGGAGGCCTGCCTCGATTCTTACTCTCTTACCCGTCTTACTCTTGCTCCTTACTCTTACTCTGGAGCTGAGTTGGCTGCATGGGTCGACCCCGCACTCCGCATTCCGCATTCCCCATTCGAATGGTTGATGTGTAGCCTGGTTCCGGCTCTCGTTCTGGGGATCATGGCCCTGACCAGTACCGGTTCGCTCAAGGCCGCGCCCGCCTCAACCATCTCCGAGCTCGAACAACAACTGGCCGACTTGACCAAAGCCGACAAAACCAGCGAGGCCATTTCCGTCGCCCGCCAACTGCTCGGGCTGCAGGAGAAACAATTCGGCTCGGTCCACCTCGCGCTGCTTCCCACCTTGGATGAGTTGGGCCGTTTGGAGCGAACCAATGGAGACTGGAGCGAGGCCGCAACCGAATTCCAACGAGCTTGGCAGCTGAGCGAACAGCTCTTAGGCACCAACGACGTAATGACATTGCGCCGGGCTTTGAGGTTGGCCGAGCTCTATGCAAGGGCCAAATCCGATGCCAAGGCAAAGCCATTGCTGCGCCGAGCCTTGCCGGCCCTGGAGCAGGAAAGCGCATCTCGCGGCACCAGCGATCCCCCTCTGGCGAGGGCCCTGTCTTCGGGCTGGTACGACTTGGCTTTACTCGAACATCGTCAGCGCCACTTCTCGGAATGCGGCACGGCTTTGGAGCGGGCGCTTCGTGTGGTCAAGCAATCCCTGGGCACGAATGACCCTCAAGTTTTCTCCATGGAGCGGTCGCTGCAGGACCAGCTCAAACAGAATAAAGGTGAAGGTCGATCCCAAGCCGCCTTGCCCTTGGCTGCAACGCTCGTCCAGTTGCATGAATGGACGCTGGGAGATGATGCCGCCGAGTTGGTATCGGACCTCACCAACCTGGCCGTGGCCCAGCACGGCGTCACCGATTATCCGGCCGCGGCGCAGTCATGGCGACGCGTGCTCGAAATCTATACGAAGCTTAGAGGGCCGGATGCTCCTCAGGTCGAAGTCCTGTGGGAAAATATCGCCAAGACCTACGAGGCCTACGGCGCGTTGACAGAAGCCGAACAAGCTCGTTTAACAGCCATCCGCCTTTACGAGCGCCATGAAGGCCCTGACCACCGCTACACTCAAGAAGCCATCCTCCGCTTAGGTCGTGTCTATCTTCGGTTGCATCAACTGGAAGACGCGGACCGCTACCTGAACCGGAGCTTGGAGATCGCTGGACGCACTCAGGACACCAACAGCCCCGGCTTTATCGTCGTTCTCGAAAAAACCGCCGCTGCTTACCAGGACGCCGGCCTCTTCGAGCGAGCGGAGCCGTTACGCCAACAGGCCCTTGGGATCCGAGAAAGGAACCTGGGCCCTGACGATCCTAAGACCGGCCAGAGCGCGGGGATGCTGGGCATACTCTACATTGATATGTCCGAGTTCGCCCGAGGGGTGCGCCTGCTGCAACGCAATGTCGACATCCAACTAAAAGCCCACACTGAAAATCATCTCGACACCGCTCAGGCCATCGATGAGTTGGCGGCCGGCTACCGGATCATGGGCGATAACCTTGCCGCCGAGCAGCAACAACGGCGTGCGGTCCGCTTATTCGAAGCTCTCGTCGGCTCCGATGATCCCCGTTATGCCCGAGCCCTCGAATCACTGGCGGACTGTCTCCGGCACACTCATCCGGTCGCTGGCGCGGTGGAGGCCGAAACCATGATCCGCCGCAGCATCGCGATCCGCGAGAATGTCTCAGGTCCCAACCATCAAGCCTTGGGGCCAGCTCTGACCCTGTTGGCCAGCGCGCTCAATCGCCAGGATCGTTTCGATGAGGCCGCGCACACTTATGAGCGCGCTCTGGCCATCAGCACCCGCAGCCAAGGCACCAACGGAGGCACCGCTCATATTCTGTTCGAGATGGGTATAAGCCAAGCTGACAGCGGCGATACCGCCCGGGCCATTGGCACTCTCGAACAGACTCGCCAGATCCTCCAGAAAATAGCTTCACCTGAAGACGATCGAACCCAGCGCTGCCTGCAACAGATGGCCCGCCTTTACCTGCGAGCCGGCCAATCCTCCAACGCCCTCGCTGCCGCCCGCCAAGCGCGCGAAATTGAATCGAAGCGCATGACGAACGTTCTGTCTCTCGGCGGAGATACTCAACGACTGCGCGCCATGGCCACCTTCGATCCTTATACCGCCTTCGCCACCCTGGGAGAATCCAACGATCTCGCCGCCGCCGTCCTCCGCCACAAAAGCGTCGTTCTTGATTCCTTCCTCGTGGAAGCCAGGCAAGATCCCGAACATCGTTCGCTCGTCGACCAACTCGAGCGAGCCAAGGCCCGCGCCGCCATGCTGCAATGGGCGTCTCCTTCCCGCGGAGAATCCAAGGCAGACTATCAACGCCAACGCGAGGAGGCAGTGGCCAACGTCGATCGCCTCCATAGCGAACTCAGCCGGCGGAGCGGCAGCGCCGCTCTCCTCCAAGCCGCCGCCGGTCTGTCGGTCGAGGACGTGCAAGCCGCCCTGCCTGCCAACGCCGTCTTGTTGGAATGGGTCCTCTACGAAAATCTGCCGCCCAAACCCGCCCACGAATCGGACCGCCTCGGTGTCCTTGTCATCGGCCATTCCGGTCCTCCGCGTTGGGTCAGCGGCCCCGTTGCATTCACGATTCGAACGAACGTCCTGGAATGCCTCGAACTCCTCAGTTCCATTCGCAACAACGACAGGGAATGCGAGCAACGCTTGCGAGACCTCTACAACCAGCTCTGGGCACCAATCCAGTCCTCGCTCCCGCCCGGCACTCGCACGGTCTTTGTCTCGCCCACCCATGTTTTGAATTTCTTCCCCTTTTCCGTCCTGCTGGCCCCCGCCGGCCGCTTTCTCGGAGAAGAATTGACGGTTCGTTACGTCGCCACTGGCCGCGACCTGGTTCGGCAGGGCGAGCCTTCCGCCGCGCGTTCCGTTGTCGCGTTCTATAATCCCGATTATCAGGCTCGCAGTGCTAATCCGGGGAATGGCGCACCCACGCCAGCTTTGCCCGGAGCGACGCCTGCCCAGGTCGCCCCCCTGCACCTTCTGCCTCTGCCAGGAACGAGTAATGAAGCTCGTCTGCTTAAAAGCGTCCTCGGCACCAATTGGCATTGGCAGGAGTTCCAGGGCCCGCAAGCTTCCGAAGCGGAGCTGAAGCAGATCCATTCTCCGGCAATCCTGCACCTGGCCACTCACGGCTTCCAAAAACCTCGAGCTACGCCCGCCGCCGACAGCAGTCCCATCCTCCTGGCCGGCCAACGCGGCATCGGTGGGAGCCTCTCCTCCGAACTGGTCGAAAACGCTCGTACGGTCACTGGGCCGATGACGAATCCCATGCACCGGAATTGTTTGGCGCTCGCCGGCGCACAAATCACCCTGGACGCCTGGAGCCGGGGCGCCGTCCCGCCCGTGGAGAACGACGGGATCCTCACAGCAGAAGAAGCCTCGTCGCTTGACTTGCGGGGAACCTGGCTGGTCACACTCGCCGCCTGTGATACGGCGCTCGGCGAAGCAAGGGCGTCCGAGGGCGTTTTGGGGCTCCGACGCGGTTTTGTGCAGGCTGGCGCCCAAAACGTGCTCCTGACTTTGTGGCAAGTCGCCGACGAAGAAAGCGCCCGGTTCATGGCGGACTTTTATGCGGCGGTGGCGGAGGCTCGGAGTCCGGCCGACGCGCTGGCCCAAGTGCAACGCGAGTGGCTGACGCGCGTGCGCCGCGAGCAAGGTCTCCATGCCGCCGTGCGCACGGCCGGTCCTTTCCTGATTAGCTCACAAAGTGTGCGCGAACGCGCCGAACGAGCGCAGGCGCCGAGGTAACAACCCTCGCCGATTATTTCGGCTTGCGATCCAGATTGGCCTGCATCTGTTCGGCGGTGACGGCCGATTCCACACCGTCTTTGGGCACCGGCACCTTCGCCATCCACAGGATCGCATTCAGCATGATCTTTCGGAAATTATCATCCGCCCAGTTGCGATGAAAATGCGCGCCGGTAAAGCCAAACCCACGTCCGCCGTCGGGGCGTTCGATGCACCACATCACGTGTTCGGGTTCGCCCTTGTGTTTCTGGACATCCGGATTTCCGCCGTGCGTGCTGAGTTCGCCCTCGCGGCCGCGGGTGCGGTCGGGCGGCACATCCGTCAGGATCGGCGTGACTCCTTTCATCCCCTCAGGAAACCGCATGTGATAGTACCATTCGTCGCGAATCTTGAACGGCTGCACGCCGCGGGTGATGGGATGCCGCGGAAGCCGCGTGAAATTGGCGTCCCAATGCGGGTTGACCGAATGATACATCTCGAAGTAACCCCCAATCCACCGCAGGAATTCAGGTCCGCCTCGATCCCTAGGCACTTCCACTCCATAATGCACTGCGCCTAAACCAACGCCGCGCCGCATCAAGCCTTCCAGAAGCCGCAGGCGTTCAGGGACGATGAACGGATGGGCGTCACCGCCGTCCGCATAGATCAGGATGGCCGCAGCGTCCTGCAACACGGCCGGGTCGGCTGGCCAGCCGTTGGTGATGACGATGGCCTGAACCCCAGGCACACGATCGAGGCATTGCTTCAAGAGCAAGGAGCCGGCACGAAACTCGTGTTCGCCCGTGCCATGGCTGACTCGGCCCGCCACCAGCACGATTTTCTTGGGGGTGGGTTGGGCGCGCGTGGCGCAACCGGTCCACCACACGCTGCTTAGCACCAGACATATGGCGAGCGAGAATCTTATGAATGCGGAATGCGGAGTGCGGAGTGCGGAGTGCACACGAGGATGAAAAGGAGTTCTAGGCATTCCACATTCTGC
>DATLUX010000351.1:0-6744 GCA_035577805.1 Verrucomicrobiia bacterium | reverse complement strand
GCCTGCCCTGAGCTTGTCGAAGGGGCTCACTCTACCCCAACGCGTTCTCCGGGAAAAAGATCAGAGCCCTTCGACAGGCTCAGGGTGTACCTCGTGACCTCGGCTGCTACGTGAGATTGGGTTAGGTTCATGGCCCCAATGCTCGTGCACATGACATGCAGCTGGAAGCTCTCTATCTGCGTGCATCTGCGAATATCTGAGGGCCCTGTGCTTCGACTCAAGCTCGTCTCTTCACGCTTTGCGCTTTTCCCTTGGAGTCATCCACGGTATCAACCTCGCCATGATCAAACGCGTGGGGCGGACGAAGCGCAGGCCAACAAGCCAGCCAATCAAGAGGAGCAAGGGCGGTTCTCCCATGGGCGAGGGCGGGCCGATGTCGGTGGTGACGGGCGGGGCGGGGTTCCTGGGATCGCATCTGGTGGATCTGCTGTTGGCGCGTGGACACCGGGTGGTGGCGGTGGACAATTTCGTGACCGGCACCGTGGAAAACATCAGCCATCTGGCCGGCAACATCCGGTTCCGTTTTATCCAGCAGGATGTGACGGAGTTTCTGTTCCTGCATGGGCCGGTGGATTATGTGTGGCACTTTGCCTCGCCAGCCAGTCCGATTGATTATCTGGAACTGCCGATCCAGACCTTGAAGGTCGGGTCATTAGGGACGCATAAAGCGCTGGGATTGGCGCGGGAAAAGTCCGCGCGCTTCCTGCTGGCGTCGACCTCGGAGATCTACGGGGATCCGTTGGAGCATCCCCAAGCGGAGGAATATTGGGGGAACGTGAACACGATCGGCCCGCGCGGATGTTATGACGAATCGAAACGGTTCGCCGAAGCATTGACCATGGCCTACCACCGCGAGCACGCCATGGAAACACGCATCGTCCGGATTTTTAACACCTACGGACCCCGGATGCGGATCAATGACGGGCGGGTGGTGCCGTCCTTCATCAGCCAGGCACTGCGTCATGAGCCCATCACCGTCTTCGGTGACGGAACCCAAACCCGCAGTTTTTGTTATTGTTCGGATCTGATTGAGGGCATTTATCGGCTGATGCTGAGCGGTCGTTCGGAGCCGGTGAACATCGGCAACCCTCATGAAATGACCATGTTGGAGTTTGCCCAGCAGATCATCCGCGCGACCCGTTCCCGCAGCCGAGTGGTGTTTCGGCCGTTGCCTCAGGATGATCCCAAGCAACGGCGTCCGGACATCACGCGGGCCCGTAAATGGCTGCGCTGGGAACCGCGGGTGCCGCTGGCGGAAGGATTAAAGTCCACCATCGCCTATTTTCAGGGCAAAGTTTGTTGATGCTTTTTTTTAGAGCGGGTCTATACTCGCAACATTCCGGGACTCAGAGCGACAGACGCATCGTCTGTCGCTTTTTCTGTTTGACCCGGGGAAGTGTTCCTTGTAATGACCACGAGCCTTCTCTGAGAGCTGTTGAGCCACGCGAATTTTTCCATGCGGAAGAATTCGTGACGGTTTTGCGCGGCTTGGTACAGTAATGGGCGCCAGGAATAACGGGCCCGACTTGCGCCGGCTCTGACTAACTGTTCGTGCACCCGGAATCGCCCGAGACGGCGGCTGCAGGAGTTCAATTGGATGTTGCGGTTGGGTTGGTTTAGAAGCTTCGAAAGCGTGAAGTGAAGTTGAAGGCAAGTGAAGCGAAGCGAAGTGAAGTGAAGTGAAGTCAAGTGAAGTGAATCTGATGATCGCTAGACTGCTAGACCTGTAATTGATGCTAAACAAGAAATCATTCCTGGTGGTCGACTTCGGAGCCACCAACCTGAAGGTGGCCGAATTTGAGCTGACCGAGGCGGGCGGTCTTTCCTTGCGCCAGTATGGCTTCCAATCGCTGGGACAGGACGGCATGCAAGAAGCCACCCGCGAAGCCGCCATGCTCAAAGGGCTTCAGGCCATCCTGGGCCAAAAACATTTCGGCTCCCGCGAGGCCAATGTCTGTGCGCCGGGTTTTCATACGTTCAGCAAGTTTGTCAAACTCCCGCCCGTCGATACGTCGAAGGTCACCCAGATCATCCAGTACGAAGCCCAGCAAAACGTGCCGTTCCCGCTCGAAGAGGTGGTGTGGGATTACCAAATCCTCGGCGCGGCCGCTTCCGGCGAACTGGAAGTCCTGCTGGTGGCCAACAAATCGGATGTGGTCGAGGGGTTGTCGCGCACCGTGGAAAAGGCCGGGTTACGTCTGCAACTGGTGGATGTGTCGCCGGCGGCGTTGTGTAACGCGTTCCGTTATAATTATGGCGACCTGGAGGGCTGCACGATGTTGCTGGATATCGGGGCCAAGACCAGCAACCTGCTTTTCTTCGAGAAGGGCAATGTTTATTCGCGCGGGATCAACATCGGCGCCAATGCCATCACCCAGGATTTCGCCAAGGAATCCAAGCTGTCCTGGGAAGACGCTGAACAGATCAAAATCGGGGAAGGATTTGTCAGTCTGGGCGGCGCTTACGAAGAGCCGGACAGCCCGAATCAAGCGGCCATCTCGAAGATCGCGCGCCAGGTCCTGACCCGGCTGCATATCCAGGTTAATCAAACGATCCAGTTCTATCGGGGCCAACAGGGCGGCTCGCCCCCGGACCGGCTCTTTCTGTCCGGCGGCGCCACCAGCATGCCGTATACGGCGCAGTTCTTTTCGGAGAAACTGAACCTGCCGGTGGAATACTTTAATCCGTTGCGCAATTTGCAGATCGACCCTGACCTGCCGCGCGAGGATCTGGCCAAGGTGGCTCATTCCTTGGGCGAAGTTGTCGGCTTGGGACTGCGGAACCTGGCCCATTGCCCGGTCGAACTGAATCTGATGCCCAAAAGCTCGCTGCAACGCCGCGAGTTTGCGCAAAAACAACCGTATCTGGCCGCCGCTGCGTTCTGTCTGATCCTCATCGTCTACGCCGCTTGGTATTTCTACAACCAGGTCGCCGACGCCAAGGCCAAAGCCCTCGAGAAACTCAAACCGGAAGTCGCCAAGATTCAGGCGGACGCCGCCAAGTTGAAGACCGCCGAAACCGCGTTGACCCACGTCCGCAGTGAGGCGGAAAACTACGCCGACGCCATGAGCGACCGGCTTTATTGGGCGAAATTGGTCACGGTCATGCGCAGTTCCCTGATCGCAGTCGAAGAAAAGAAGGAGCAGGAATTCGGCAAAAAGACCGGGGTGTGGATTGAGCGAATGATTCCGTTGGTGCCGCCGGGAACATTGAGCGTGCAAATCGACCCGGCCCTGCCGGGGGTAGGCGCCACCCCGGGCGCGGCGGCCGCGACGCCGCCCCCGCCATCACCCAACCCCAGACCGACGCGCGCGTCCAAAGGCGCCGCCCCCAGCGGGCCTCCTGGCGAAAATGAGATCAATACCATCCTTTTGGTTTGCCGGAGCGTAAATCTGAATCGAATCAAGGCCGACGCGCACACCATCATCGCAGAATCCGTGGCCGAAGAGTTCCGCAGCCAGACCAATTACTTCGACGCGGCGGCGACCAAGGTGGTGGGCGAAATTCCCGGCGCGGATCTAACGAACCTCACTTTCACCTTCAACGTGGCCTTGAAATTGGCGCGACCGGTGAAGCTTTGACATGCTCTGGATTAAACGAAATCTCTTCCTGACCATTGGGGGCGTCGTCGCTTTGGGCCTGCTCGGGGTAGGGATCTATTTCCTGTTGGCCGCCAAAGCGCGCGGCTCCGCGTTGCAAGAGGAGATCAACCAGTCCAAGGCCACGCTGGACGGTTTTCGCGGGGCGCCGGTCTATCCCAGCGCCACCAACATTGCGATCGCGAAAGCCGAAACTGAAAAGCTCAAAGGGGTGCTCACCGACATGAAGCGTTTCTTCACGCCGGTGAAGGCCGAAAACGTCACTGGCCTGGCTTTTCGCAGCTGGCGCGATAATACCCTGGCCGACATGCGCAACCAGGCCAAACAAGCCCGCACCACGTTGCCCAATACGCAATATGCGTTCTCCTTCGAGGCCCAGAAGAACAAGGTGGATTTCCTGGAGGGCACCTTCCCGGCCATTCCCCAGCAGCTGGCCGAAGTCAAAGCCTTCAGCCAGATCCTCTTCGAAGCCCACGTTGATCCTCTGATCAATATCCGGCGCGCCCGCGTTTCGCTCGACGACAACGCGAGCCCGGTGGCCACCGATTACCTGGCTCAGAAGATCGAAACCAACGCCGTCAGCGGGATGGTCACCAGCCCTTACGAGTTCACCTTCCATTGTCTGAGCTCCGAACTCGCCGCGGTGTTGGAAGGTTTGATCAAATCGCCTCATGGCCTGGTGGTGAAGGCGCTGCATATCGAACCGGCCGAGGCAGCCGGCCCCGGGGGCCCCAACATCAACCTGCCCCCGCCGCCGCAGCCGCCAGATCGCAATAACCCGAATCGTATCCGTGGCGTGCCCCCGGCTGCCCCGGTGGCCCCCAAACCGGCCGCGCCTGGCGCTGCTTTTCCCGGAGCCAAACCTGCCGGCACTGGCGGCTCGGTGGTTCTGCTCAAAGAACGTCGATTGAAAGTCACCATGCTGGTGCATGTCATTAAAGCCACCAAGTAGCAGCAGGAAACGCGCATGGAGCAAGTGAAGAAAATCAGTGACGTTTGCCGCCAGCATTATGAGAAGTTGGTGTTAGTCCTGGCGCTCATCCTCCTGGCCGGCGCCGTGTATTATCTTTATAGCGAAAGCCAGAAGGAAAAACAGACGCTGGAAGAGCTGCCCAAGGCGCCCACGCTAAAGAAAAAGCAAATGGCAGAGGTTAACCTGGCCCGTTTTGCGGAAGCGGCCAATGACGCCACCAACCCCCCGATCGTGAACCTGTCGGGCAAACACAACACGTTTAACCCGGTGAAATGGCAGCAGCAACGGGCCGGCGAAGAACCCATCAAGGTGGAAACCGGGGAAGAGGTGGGCGTGGGATCGCTCCAGATCCAAAAGGTAACTCCGCTCAATCTTTCCATTGCGTTTGATCGGGCAGCCATCTCCGGCACGCCCCCGGACACCACGGTGACGGGTTATCATATCGTGGTGACCAACGAGGCGGCCACGCTGCCGCGCTTGCGACGTTTAACGCAGTTTGTTCAACGCAACGCCACCAACACGCAGGTGTTCCTGCTCACCGAGATCAAGGGCCCAGAGGAAAACCCGACCGAGATGGTGGCCACGCTCCGTGATTTTAACAACGAATCGATTTCGTTCGCACCTAACAAACCTTACTCCCGCACGGTCGGCTACGAGGCCGAGCTGAAGTATCCCAGTTTAGGTCGGACGTACCCCCGCCTCAGAAAGGAATCGGCCGTCGATGTTGACGGTGAACCGTACAAAGTCGTGGACATCACTCCGACCAGAGTTGTATTGTCCGACGACTCAAACGGAAAGCGCTACGCCATCACGGCATTTGCTACGCAGTGACGTAGCTACGCAGTGACGTAACGTACTGCTTTCCGCGAGTTGGATTCATTAGCTCTCATGAACAACGTTGCCCTCTGCAGTTTTTGTCTAATCATCGCCTGCGCCGCGGCCCGCCCCTTGCAGGCGCAAACACCCGAGAACCTGGCCATCGATGAGGCCGCTCGGCGACAAGCGTGGAAGATCGAAATGGATCGCAAGCTCGCAGAAGCCCAGGCCGCCGAAAAGAAAGGGGCCTTCGGCGAATCTGCCCAGCTCTACACCGAATGCCTGGTCCTCAATAAAAAAATTGGCCCCGGAGTTTCGGCCGAGGAACAAAAACAAATGGTCGACGGTTTGGTGGCCACGCGCACGCAGTTGGCTGAACAGGCCCAGCGTGCCGGCGATTATGGCGCCGCCGACGACCAGTATGGCGCCATCTTGCGCGAAGATCCCAAAAACGAGCGCGTCCTCCAGCTGCGCGAAGCCAATCGCAAGATGAAAGCTGCCGAAGACGGCCGGCGGCCCAGCCAGGAAGCCATCGACCAGCTCCCAGCTCTCCACACCAACCAGATCAACGCCGCCACGCTCGTCCAGGATGGCCGCCTCTTTCTGGAAGCCGGCCGACTCGACGAAGCGGAAGTACGCTTGCGCGGAGCGCTGAAGCTCGAGCCCGGCAACGCCCCGGCCCAACATTATCTGCAGTTGCTCTTGGAACAACGTTATCGTAACGCCAGCGTGCGCGGCGAAGAAGCCCGCCGCCAGGGCATCCTCGACATCGAAAAAGCCTGGGGCGCGCCCATCAAACGCGACCTGCCGGTCCCCAATCCGCTCCTCCGTTCCAACATCGTTTACACCGGCAAAGGCCGGCAACGTATCTTTGCCAAACTTGAGTCCATCCGGCTCGGGGACCTTTCCTTTGACGCCATTCCTCTCAACCAGGTCATCGATCAGATCAGCAAAGACACCAAAGCGCGCGACCCGGAAAAGAAAGGGATCAATTTCATCATCAACCAGAACATCGATCCTGCGCCGGCGCCAGCTCCGGCAGTGGATCCGGCGACGGGCTTGCCGGTGGCCGCCGCGGCCGGCGGGGGCGACATCGATATCAGCGCCACCACCATCCGGCTGGTGCCGGCTCTCAGTGATCTGACCCTGCGTCAGGCCTTGGAAGCCATCGTCAAAGTCGCCGATCGCCCAATTAAGTATTCCATCGAGGAATACGCGATCGTGATCTCCTTGAAAGCCCCCGAATCGCCCGTGCTGCACACCCGCTCGTTTAAGATCGATCCGAACACCTTCCTGCAAGGTATGCAGGGTGTGGTCGCCGACAACTTCGGGGTGGGCAGTGGCGGCGTCGGCGGC
>DATLUX010000350.1:0-22141 GCA_035577805.1 Verrucomicrobiia bacterium | reverse complement strand
CGCTTCGCGGCCGTGGGCGCGCAGCCGGCGCTGAAGCTTGTCTGGCACCAGGGAAACAGCAAGCCGCCGGGCTGGGTGCCTTCTTGGGGCCGGCGCTCGTGCGTCTTCATCGGCAAAGACGGAATGCTGCTCGGCAATGGCAAGCTGCTGCCGGAAGAGAAATTTAAAGATTTCCAAATGCCGCCCGAAACAATGCCTCGCTCGCCCGGCCACTGGGTGGAGTGGGTCAACTACGCCAAAGGCAACGGTCCAGTGCCGGGTTCCAACTTCCAATATTCCGGCTGGACGACCGAGACGAACCACCTCGGCAACGTGGCCTACCGCACGGGAAAAAAGATCGAATGGGATTACCAGACGACGCGGGCCACCAACGCGCCAGCCGCCGACCCCTTTATCAAGCGGCCCCAGTATCGCAAAGGTTGGGAGGGGATCCTGAAAGCCTAGACAAAGGCAAACCATGAATCGCCGTTCCTTCCTGAAAGTCACCGCGGGCGCCGCGGCCACGGCCGCTTTTCTCCCGCACGGTCAGGCCGCCGCGCCCAAGCGCAACCTCCACAAGGCCATTATGTACTCGACCATCGGCGTAAAGGGCACCGTCCTCGAAAAATTCCGCGCCATGAAGGACGCGGGGTTTGAGGGCGTGGAGCCGATGGGTGGAATGGACCGCGACGAAGTCCTGGCCGCGTTCAAGGCCACCGGCTTGCACGCCGCGAGCGTCTGCTGCCATACGCACTGGGTGAAGCCGCTCTCGGCGCCGGATGAAGCGACGCGCAAAATCGGCTTGGAAGGGCTCTTGCTCAGTTTGCGCGACGCACATGCGTACGGCGCCGCAAGTGTGCTGCTGGTGCCGGGCGTGGCCCGCGACGGCGTCACCTACCAGCAGTGTTTCGAGCGCTCCATCATCGAGATCAAGAAGGCAATCCCTGTCGCCAAGGAGACCGGCGTGAGGATCTCCATCGAAAATGTCGGCAACAATTTCATCATGTCACCCGAGCAGGCGGTCGAATACGTCGACGCGATCAACAGCGAGTGGGTAGGCTGGCATTTCGACATCGGCAACGCGGGCCGCGTCGGCCCGGCCGAACGCTGGATTCAGGTGATTGGCAAACGCATCCTCCGCATTCACATCAAGGACTACAGTGCGAAACCCGCGGACCCGGCGGCCAAGGAGAACGGCCGTCCCAAACTGCTTGATGGCGACACCAACTGGCCTGCGGTAATGAAGGCCCTGGACAACGCCGGCTACACCGGTTGGGCGATCTCCGAACAGCCCGGCAACCAGGCCGCCGACGTGGAAACCGCCCGCGACCTGGCGCAGCGGATGGACCGGATTTTCGCTCTGTAGAATCCGAAGTCGTGGTGTCGCCCACGCAAGTCGTTCCTCTGCGCGGGTCAGGTGATCAGATAAACCTTACCCTGGCCGCCGTCCACACGGACGCGGGTGCCGTTCTTCAATCGGCTCAGAGAATCCTTCACGGACATGACGGCGGGGATGCGCATCTCGCGGGCGGTCACGGCGCCGTGCGACAATGGTCCCCCACTCTCGGTGACGACGGCGACGGCGCTGTAGAAAAGGGGCGTCCAGGTCGGATTGGTGGTGCGGGCGACCAGGACGGCGCCTTTGGGGAACTTGGCAAAATCGTCCGGACCGAGCACGAGGAAGACGGGGCCTTCGGCTTGCCCGGGACTGCCGGCGAGACCCGAGAGGCAGTCGCCGCCGGTGGTTTCGGTTTTGGTTTCACCCAAGGTCCATTCGGGCTTGCGCGCTTGATCTCGAAGGTAATCGTGTTTCTGGTGCTGAATGGCGGCAGTGAAATCCTTCCAGCCGGCGTGGTTATCCTGAGCGATGGCCGAATCGATCTGTGCGGAATGGGCGAAGAAAATGTCCATGGGCTCCGCGAGCGCGCCGCATTTGACGAGGCGTTCGCCCAATTCCTGCAAACCGCGGCGCAAGGGCAGGGTGAGGCGGGTGGTTTGATAGTGCTCCAGGTCGTCCAGGCTCGTGTAAACCCGGGCCAGGCGCAGGATTTCCGCGAAAACAAAATGGACGTCGGACGGAAGTTTCTGGAACAGCTCCAGCTCGGCGCGCTGGGCGCGGATTTTGAGCTCGCGCTCTTTGGCGGCGGGGTCCTGTTCCATGGGGGTTTGCAGAATCAGGCGGAGGTTATCCAGCACCACCCACGGCAGGTCGAGCCACGTTGGTGAATAGGCATCAAAGTCCACTTCCCGATGGCCATGGTCGCGGAGGAATTTCTGGAGCCGTGCCTGAAATTCCGGAAAGGCATGCAGCCGGTTCTGGGAGATGAGGTCGCGGGAGGAGTGCTGATTGACGATTTGCTCGAGCTCGGGACGCGCGCGGATCAGGGTGGCGAGTTCAAACAGTTCCTTGTTGATCGTGCCGGTTTTGGTTTCGCAATAAGCCATCAGATGGTCGAAGAGCGGGCCGGCCGCGTCCGGCGTGAACACCATTTGCAGAAAGTGATGAAGCAGGCGGTAAAGGGTGCTGTGGGTGATTGAGATCGCGATGTTCGGCAGAAAATAATTGGCCCCAAGCTCATTGACGGAGCGGACAAAATCCCACACTTCGCGCAGGGTCTTGCCGGAGAGCGGTTCGGTCATGGATCTGCCGATGGAAATCAGATAAAAATCCAAGTCACGCGCCCAGGTGACCGGCAGTTCCTGCACCCAACGGAATTCTTCGCGGAGCTTCGGGATGGCGGTGCGCAGTTCTTCCAGGTTGCGGACCAGGAACGGAGCGCGGCGGCTGTAGAGTTCGACGGCATTTTGATTGCCGTAGATGTAATGTCCGTGGCTGCCGAACCATTTCCCGTGGAAGGGCGGAAAACCCATGAGCTGAAAGGAATAGTTGAGCGACCGATGAAATCCGCTCTCCACAAAGTCCCACGTCAATGGCGTGATCACATTGGGAAAGCGTTCGGCCGATTCGTCCCGGGTCCACCGCGGCGGGATGGTCGTGATTGGGCGGGATTGCAGGAGAGACAACTGACCGTCGGCGATGCCCCACTCGATATCCTGGGGGAAACGGTAAAAGGCTTCTATGCGCAGGAGCAAATCCGCCAACTGCGCCAGTTGCGCGTCGCTCAGGCAAGCACGCCGGCCTTCGTCCTTCCCGAGAGGCACTACTTCGGTTCCGCCAGCGACAGGGACCACTTTGCGGCTTTTCTCGGCGATGTGCGCCGAGCGGATGGCGCGGGTGGTTCGATCGATGGCGAAATGATCCACCTCGGCTTCGCCGCTGACGACGGATTCGCCGAGGCCGAAGTTGGCGTCGACGATCATTTCGTTCAGGTCACCGCTGATGGGGTTGATGCTGAACCCGACGCCGGCGACTTCGCACGGGACCATTTGCTGCACGACGACGGCCATGGCGGCCAGGGCGTGATCGAAGCCTTGTTGATGCCGATAAGCCATGGCGCGGTCGGACCACAGCGACAGGAAACACTCCTTGATCCGAGCCAGGATTTGCGCAGCACCGGAGCAGTTGAGATAGGTTTCATGCTGTCCGGCAAAGGCGGCGCCGGCCAGATCCTCCATGGTAGACGAAGACCGAACAGAAAACGCCTGACGCTCGGGGAAGCGATTCAGCTGGGTACGAATTTCCTCGACGACCCGGCCGGGCAAAGCCCATTGCTCGAGAGTATCACGCAGTTTCCCGCTCTCCGCTCGGAGTCGTCCTGCGTCATGGAAGGGGAGTTGGCTGACCGCGCGGAGAAGCTCACGGCGCCCAGTGATGAAGTCCCGATAGGCCGGGGCGGTCACGATGAAGCCGGGTGGAACAGGAAAGCCCTGTTGGGTGAGGAGGGCGAGGTTCGAGCCCTTTCCGCCGCTCGATTCGAGTCGTGTGGCTAGGGATTCGTGGAAGGTGAAGGTGTAGTTCATTGGGGGGTGGAATCGGCCGTGGGTGTGGCCGCCCCGGCCGGGGCGGTTGGGATGGCGGCGGGGGTGTGCTGGGCTCGCGGAAACCGTTGCGCGAGCCACAGCGCAAGACCCGAGAGGGCGAAACCGCACACCACGTCAATGGCGTAATGATACCGCAAGTAGATGGTCGATGCCCACAACCCCACGCAGGGCGCCAGGTAGAGCTTGAACCGCCAGGGGCGATGCTGGTGGTCGAAGAAGAGAAAAAAGCTGGAGATCGCGCAATGAAGGCTGGGAAACACGTCCACTCCGTTGCTGCCTGCGGCCACGACCGCCGCGTTCCACCCGGTGATCCATCCGCCGGTGAGCGGCGCGGTGAATTGGTCTGCGATGGCGTGATAAGGTCCGGCGGCGGGCACCAAGGAATATCCTAAGAACCCAATTCCGTAGATGGTGAACAAGCCGATCACGAATTTCTTCAATAGTTCCAGCTCGCTGCAGAAATAATAGACCATGCTGAAGAGTAGATAGGGAAAGAACAGGATATAACAGAAGCTGAGGATCTCCGTGAGTGCCGGATGGACCAGAGGTTGCAGGCGCAGGCTGAGATTGGTTCCGACGCAGAGGCTATCGATCTGCTGGAGCCACGCGTCCATTCGTGCCGGATGAATTTTTGGAACGGCTGTTTTCATGTGCATGAAGACGATGTTCATGGCCACCGGATAAAACAGCAGGCCCAGGCGCCAGCGCCGCGGGGTGCCGTTGGAACGGACAAACCAAATCGCCCAGAGGTTGGCGCCGATCAATGCCAGATACAGTAACGCGTCGCCGCCGAGGAAGCCTGTCATGAACCCAAGGCGCATCCAGGTGACGAACAGGAACAGCCCGAAGAAGAACTCGTGCGGCAGCGGCCGCCAAGCGTCAGGCGAGTCAGGCGGTTTCATCAGGCAATGATTCAAGCACCATTCGCCGAAAGGCCAGCATCCGGGGGCGGAGGGTTGGTTTTCGAGCCACGTTGTGAAGTGCGACCGCCAATTTCTTGAACCGATGATACAGCTGCAGCCCCGCGCACGTCACCGCGGCGTAGGCAGCCAGCCACCAGAATCTTTCCAGCAACAACAAGCTGACTATCACGGCTCCGCCCCACACCGCGAACATCGGCACTCCGATCAGGATCTTCCAGAGTGAAACGACGTTGCGATCGTCGGGAAATTTCCTGCCGGCATACCAGCCGGCCAGGAAGGCCGGCAGATTGATGCCAATGGCTGCGATGACCAGCGGAGCCACCACCAAGAACGCGGCCAGGTAAACAACCACCGGCCGGACCGGGAACAGCGCCAGACCTTGATGGAGCCAGAGCTTGGCACTTCGCAACTCCGGTTCGAGAGAACTCCAGGCCCTCAGCATTTCGGCCGGCACTGCTTGCTCCATCGTTTTCAGAGATTTGAAGTAAGACCTGTGGGTGCCAAGTGTGGACGCATAAGCAAACCGCTGGATCAGTTCCTGGTAGTCGTCCGAAGCGACATTGATTCCCACCGCGGCGAGGGCCGATTCGATCCGGCATTTCATCGCGCCGAGCCGTTCGTTGCGATCGGCCGCCGGCGGCGAGTCCGTCGAGAGCGGCGGGCCGATGACCACTTCAACCTTGCTGCGGAAAGCCCAGGGGCATTCGTAGTAAATGCCGACAGGGATGACCTGCAACGGGGGGCTGGGCGCGTCAGATTGCTGGGCCAACCATAACCGGGCCGCACCGCCCTTGAAGGGCAGATGATGCGGGCCGAGCGAACTGGTCCCCTCCGGAAAAACGAATAACTCGCCACCCGCCCGCAAATGGTCCAGGCACTCGCGCAGCGCGGAGTCGTTGAGCGCCCGATCCCCTCCATCCTGGGTGCGGCTGACCGCGATGCCCGGAAAGAAAAGGCGGGCAAACCAGCCCTTGCGCAGTTGCGTGGAAACCATGAACACGGGCTGACGCAGAACCTGGTTGTAAACGAAGCCGTCCACCGCCCCATTACGATGGAGTCCTACGTAGAGCACCGGCCCGCCGCGAGGCAGATGTTCCCGGTGGAGTAGCGTGATCTTTTCGAAGTAGACCATCGTGATGAAACGATGAAGGCACTGATGCCAGATTCCCAGTGATGCACCGGTTCGTGCCCCTAAACATCTGCGGTGCGGGCCGAGTGTCGCTCCCTCCACCCCCACCCCATTTGTCGCGTCGTCCACGCGCGCAGAGTAGCGGGGCGATCCAGGCGTGACAATTCCTGGGATCGTGGTGTCGCCCAAGCAAGTCGTTCCACCGGAAGGAATCGCAACTAATCAGAACCCATCTTGGAGTCTTAGGAGCGATTTTCAGGATTCTTTTTCGACTCTAAGGGACCCCGCGAGGCAGGTGGCCTTGCAAATGTTTTCAAGGGAGGGTCGCGTTCTCGATATTCGCATTCACTTTAAGGTTTGGCTGCGAATTCGACAACCGCGCCGCGGCCGCCTCCGGCCATCACGCGATGGATGCAGAGGTCCGAGGCGTGGCCGGGGACGGGAACGTCCGGAGTCCACACGCGCGCCGCGCGCATGGGCGCCAGGTGCCGCAGCAGCGTGGCATCATCCACGGTGCCGCGGTTTTCCAATGGGTCGGCGCCGGAGGCGGACTTGGCCGGGTCCGGGTGGTCACCGATGTTGGCCAGGAAATCGAAGCCTTTCGGGGCGGCCTCCTTTTTCGATGTATTGATATTGCAGCCAATGAGACCGCCGCGGGCAGGCGGCTGGGCCAGGTTGCGCCACACATCATTGGAAGTGGTCTTCTGCTCGATCCAAAACTGATTGTTCAGGGCCAGCACGCTCGCGCCGCTGCCGTCACCGCGCAGTTCGAACCGGCAGCTCGTTTTGGTCTCGACGGGCATCAACATGCAGGTGGCGAGCGTAAACACACCGCGAAAATTCTCGGCGGCGACGGTGGGCGCAGTGGGCGAGGTGGCGTAAGAAAAGCGCGTGGCATCGATGCTTAACGTCCCCTGGTCGGTGACATGCAGGCCATTGAGCGAATCGCTGCTGCGCTCATGATAAACGCCGCGCACGACGAGACGTCCGCCTTGTCGCACGTCATACTGACCCGCCGCCGAGCCGGTCGCGCCGGTGAAGATGCTCACCTGGTTGGTGGCGCCGGCGGCGTGGGAACCGCCCAGCACTTCCACCCAACGCCCGCCATTGCCGCTGCCCTGCAGCGCGCGCAACAGCACGTCCGTGTGGTCCAGTCCGCGGATGCGGAGGGCGGCGGCGTTGGTGGCTTTGGCGTTTGGTCCGTTGGCGTTGAGTTGATCCGCGAAGATGCGACCGCGCGGTTGATCGCAATCTTCGGCCAGCAAGGCGCGGGCGTTGCTGGCGTGAATATAGAAATCGCGCAGCGTGGCGTGGCTGGGACCAGCCACGCGCAACACGACATCATCGCCCGGACCTGCCCACTCCAGACGCGTTCCGGTTTCGCCCGCGCTGTCGCCCACCAATTGCAAATCACAGCCCGCTCGGACCAGGAGTGATTTCGCAATCTTGTAGGTGCCCATGGGCAGGTGAACGATGGGGCGTTGGCCCGCCAGTTTGCTGGCATCATCGAGAGCCTCCTGGATGGCGCTGGTATCCGCACCAGCAGACACTTCAAAGACTTTCCGTTGGCGCCGCGGCGGCGTGGGCGGCAGGGTTGGGAGGTTATCCGGAATCTCGTTGGCCGAAACTACCTGCTCGGCGAGGCGACGGAACCGGCCGCGTTCTTCAACGGCATTGGTCTTCGAATAGACGTTGCCCACCAGGGTTTGGTCGGCCCAGGTCATGCGCACGCCGCGGGCCGGACCCGTCAGGCGGAATTGGTTGTCCACGACCAGATACGGCCCGGCGTTGTCGAGGATGGCCGCCCAATCGCCAGTCGGGTCAAGCACCCGATTGCCGGTCAGGCTCACGGGTGAGCCCCAGGTGTGGCCGCTGGAAAAGTCGAAAAAACGACGCGACCCGACGCTGGTATTGTTCACGACCGAGAAGGCCATCAGGTTGATGGTGCTGAGATCGGCGAGGCGCGAGCGCAGGAAAAGTGATTCCCAGACGTGCCAATTCCCCATGACATTATGGACGCCGCGCCCGCAATCCACGAAGCGGCCATACCAGACCCAGATGTCCATCGAGTTCCAGTTCACCGTCTGGATGCCAATGCCGCAGCGAAGGAACTGGCAGCGCAGCACCATGTTTTCGGCCTGGCCGGCCGTTGGCGGCCCGCCGAAGACGAGGCCGTTGGTGGCATCGCGGAAGATGAGATCGCTGGTTTCGTTGTAGGTCGAGAAGGCCGGCCCATAAAGCAACGCGGTGCCGGCGCGGCCGGCCCCATCAAATGTGAGCCGGGAAATTTTGGAATACCACGCGTCCCACTGGAACATGGTGGCGCCGTTGGTGCCATCCCAGCGGAGAATGGTGCGTTCGGGGTCTTCGCCGATGATGGCGACACCCTGGCAATCGGTGTGCCGCTTGCGGACAGTCTTGAGCGTGGCGGCCAGACGGTACGTGCCGGCCGGGAGGAAAAGCACACAGGAGTTCGAGTGCGTGGTGAGTTCATCCAACGCGCGCTGCAGGGCCGGGGTGTCATCCCCCTGGCCATCGCCGCGAGCGCCGTAATCGCGTCGCGCGTCGCGCCAACTTGGGAAGGGCCCTGCGAATTCTTCCTCGCCCGTGGCAGGAGTAGTCAACGAGATGGCCAGAACTAATCCCGCGAAAATACCGAGGCCGGTGGCGTGGATTGCCCGTTTCATTCGGTTTATGGAAGCCAATGGCCTTCGCCAGCGTCAATCCTGCAGCACTCGCTCCTGATGGTGGGATCGACTTTGGACAATAAAGATGAAGAAACTAGCTTCTTTCCACCACTAGTCCAAGACGGTGAGAGCGTTGAGTTGTCTTGCCCAGGTCCACTGGTCGCGGACGGTGTGATAGCCGCGCTTGCCCACAGCGAGGGCGTGTTCGTAGTCAGCGTAGACCTTTCTCATCAGAGCGATTAAATGGTCCGGATCCGGATCGGCCCATTGGCTCTGGATGTTGGGGAAGCAATTGGGATCGCTGTCGACCAATCCTCTGTTCTGGATCAGAAACGAGTTTTGCGCCGAGCAAAAGTCGAGTTGACCGCCGTAATCGGTCGTGATCACCGGCAACCCCGTGGCCATGGCCTCCAAGATGGGCATGCCAAACCCTTCGCCGCGCGTGGGGAGAACAAAACAATGCACCTCGCGATAAAGAGCAGCCAGCTTGGCTTCATCAGCAAACAATCTGGTTAAGAGCGTGACTTTTTCCGGCTGGGAGACATGGCGGCGGAGATCGCCCTCTCCGTGAAAACCCAGCTTGAGGATCAGGCGCACGTCGTTGGCATGTTGGAAGGCTTTCTCAAAACACCGCACCAAGAACGGCAGGTTCTTGCGGGGCGTATGTTCCGCCACACAGAGGAACACGAATTCCTTGCCCTTGGCCCGGGGGACGTATTGATAAAGGCTCGGATCGTAGCCGTGGCCCAAGACGGACATGGGCACCGTCACGCCATGTTCGGAGAAGGTTTTGTGGACGAACGAGCTTGTGACGTAGACGTGGTCGTTGGAGTTAATCTCGGCAGCCACCTCCTCGGGGACGGAACTTAATTCGTAATACAACCAGACGGTGGTGCGGCGAGCGAATTTTTCCTGGCGCGCGTCCCGGACGGAGCAAAAGCTGATGCTTTGATCGATGCCAAGCATGGCCGCATCTTTGCCATCGACGATGAGGTTGCTGATTTCATCGCCCCAATAAGCCGCCATGAAGTCGCCCGGCCAGGGCAGGAAGCGGACTTGATAGCGGCCTTGGGCCAGGAGATGTCTGACCAGATATTCGCCGACGCGGCCCATGCTCTTGGGCCCGCCCAGAAAGCCGGAGTAAGCGATGGTGGGGAGACCGACGGGCACCCAATCCAGTGGCGCCGTGGCGTTGGCCAAAACGGATGGGGGGTTCATACCTGGGGAACGGTGGTCATGAGCTCTTGGCCGAGGGACACCAGAGCGTTCTTGCTGCGCATGGCATGAACGATCGCCGGGTTAACCAACACCGGTTCTTCCGTGAAATAATCGAGGAACAACCACGGCTGGCCGTCCGGCAGGCGATCCTGGAATTGGCCGGTCCAATCCGAGCACCAGAAATCCAGCGTGGCCTTGAGCGTATGCAGGTTGGGATCGTGGCAAAGTCTTTGCATCGCATAGGCCAACAGCGGCTCATCGTTGAAGGTGAAGCCCTGCTGCTTGCAAAAGTCCGAGAACTCGAAGGCCAGCCGGTAGACGGTGTCGATGGCATTCCGATGGACGATGAACAGCCCGCCATTGACATTGAACACTTGGGGGTGGAGGACTCCGCACTGACGCATGAGTTCGACGACGCGCTGATTGGGGCAATCCCACCATTCCTGTCGTCGCATATCCACGCGAGTTAAATCCGTCTCGAGGGCGATGTGCAGCGGCGCGCCTCGCAACAACCGCGGCACATTCCCGGGATCCCGCACGAACCACATGTCCGTGTCCAGCCAGACAAAGTAATCGTAACCGAGCTGTTTCACGGCACCCCGCAGAAACTCGAGTTTGAAGAGGCAACCCCACTTTTCGAAGGTCCCCGCGGGATGATGGATGGACCCGGGAACGGGCACGTCAGACCAGACGTGGAAGTCGGTGTCGACGCCGGCGCGTCGGGCGGAGTGGATGACGGCAGCCATCATGAGGCTGTAGTCGCCGTCCACGACGGACCAGTAACAGAAGCGAGGGGTCATGAGGTTGGGCGCAAATCCCCGGGTTGATCGGGCACTTGACTGATGTGGTCAGAGCGATTGGCCGCGCGGCGTCCGGGAGCAGCCAGGAGATCCTTGCAGGCGATGGCGTGCACGATGGCCGGGTTGACCAGGCAGCGATCGCCGCTGAATTCATCCTCATACATCCAGGGGCGGCCATCGGGCAGTCCGGTCCGATAACAGCCGAGCCGATCGGCGGCCCAGAGTTCCGAGTTGTTGGCGAGGGTATGTTGGTAGGGATTGCCACAGAGCAACTGCACGGCGTTGGCCAGGGCGGGTTCCATGGCGTTGGGATCGTGACCGTCACGTTTCCAGAGCTCCCAGAAATCCAGAGCCAAGTCGCAGAACCGATCAATCACGTCGTGATGAACAATCCAAAAGCCGGAGTCGACGCTGAAGATTGATCGGTTCTTGACCCCTCTGGCTTGCATGAGCCTGGCATAACGGCTCAGGCTGCAGTTCCACCAGGCGGCAGCGCGATTGTTCGACGCACAGGCGTCGCCTTCCAAGGTGGCGTGAACCGGCGAACCATGCAGCGCGCGCAAGACCTGGCCCGGGTTCCGGACAAAATAGCTGTCTACCCCCAGCCAGACGAAGTAGTCGTAGTTCAGTTGCTTCACGAAATCTCGGAGGAGGGTAAACTTGAAGCCGGGGGTGGACTGGTCGAGCTTGGGCACGGGATGGCAAATGGCCTGCTCGATGGGCTGGTCTGACCAGACGTGGAAGTCCTTGAAAACACCCCGTTGCCGGGCGGAACGGATGGAGCCCTGCAACCGGTCGACTTGGGAGCTGTCAACCACCGACCAGAACGCGTAGTTGGGCGTCATTGGAATACCTCCAGCCATAGCTGTTGATGTCGCTTCCGATCACAGAGCTGTTGCTGGGCGTGCTCCCGACATTGGCGAGCCATCTGTCGGCGGTAGGGATAGTCGAAGAACAATCGTTGAGCGTGCTCCTTGTATTCCAAAAAGTCCCCGCAAATAAAGCCGGTTTGGCCGCTGACGAGGAGTTGATCCAAATGGTGGCCGGGGGGAACCAGCGGGATGCAACCGGTCAGCATCGCTTCGACCGTAGACCGTCCCCAGGACTCCTTAAAGAAGTGCCCCAGGGGATAGACGAACAGATCCAGCCTGTGCAGGAATTCCAATTGTGGCTCTTGTTCGGGAAGGAGCAACTCCCAACGCTGGTCAAATTTGTGCCAGCGATATTTCGCGGCCAGTTCCTCACTCCAGGCCATGACCCGAAAGCGCACTTCGGGCAGTTCGAGGCATTCGTAGAACACGGGAAAATCTTCCGGATACTTTTCCGGCGCCGGCCGGGACAACCGGCCAATGGTGAACACGGCATGGTTTCGTTCATGGAACGGGAAGCTGGCCGGGTCAACGTAGTTGCCGGTCATCGCCCAGGGCAGTTGGCCGTACCCTTCGATCAGATACTTCTTTTGCAGCTCGGAAACGTAGAGGACTTTGTCCACCAAACCGGCCCTGACCGCATCCAGTTCGCCCTCGTGATGCCACATCATCTCGCTGGACCAGACCACTTTCAGGCCCATTTCCTTCGCGCGATGGGCAACGCGTTCGGTGAAGAAACGGTGATTCGACAGGGCCAGGGCGTAACCGTCCAGTTTCGGCGGCAGTTGATCGATGGTGCAATAGCTGATCCCCAGTTGATCCAAAAAGCGGGTCCACGCCTTTTCTTCCAGGCGATAACTGTCATTGGGCACGACCGTGATGTTCAGGTCACGATGCAGCAGCGGCAAAAGATGGGCCAGCTTGGTATCTGCGCCGCCGATGTAACCAGGCCAGCCAAAGACAAAAAGTTTTCGCAGATGTGAGGTATCCATGGGTCGCTGTAATCCAACGTCGTGGATTGGAGTCTGAGGTGCTTGTCCAGGTCAGAATGTTTCCAGGGTCAAACCACCCTGAGGTCCAATCCACGAAGATGATTCAGAAAGCGCAGCGAGCTAGCTACAGTAGCACTGGAGACCGGCTCGCTGCATGATCGGAACAACTTCAAGGCGGCTGGTTGATGAACCAGGCTGAGACAGACCGCGTTGGTCAGCTCCGGCTGCTCGACGCGCTGTAGCTGCTCGAGGAATATGCGTGATAACCGCTGGAAGTAGGACTGGAACTGGTTCGGCTGCTTCCGCCCATCGAACTCGAACTGGAACCCACACCGCCCGCTACTCGTTCCAAATCGGCATCGCTAATCTGCCCCTTGGTTTCGTTTTTGTTGTCGCTCATACGTTACTTTTGGTTGTTTGTTTGTCCTGGTCGTGAGGTCCACTCAGAGACCCCAAAAGGGTAATACGAGGTTCACCTCGAATTATTTCAGGGGTTTTTCCCCTCTCATGCTTGTTTTAGTACGATTGAGGGTTGCAACTCAAAGAGAACGGCTCCCTTTCGCTGACTGAGGATATCTTCGTTCATGGCCCGGATGCTTCGGAGTTATTCCACGCTCTACCTTTAAATGCGTGCTCCCGAGAGAAAGAAGGACTTATTTCTTGGGAAATGTCAGGAGAGGCGTGCGGGCGGGCACCGATTGCCAGAGAGAGCGCCTGGTTCCTTCACCGCTTCACGCGAGTTGCCGTTTGGCCATGTCCGCGAACACGCCGGGTTGCTGGATCAACTCCTGGTAGTGGCCGCTTTGGACCAGCCGGCCGCCTTGAATGACCAGGATTCTGTGCGCATTCATGATCGTGCTGAGCCGATGAGCAATGATGATTCGAGTGGCCTGCAGTTGTTCGAGGCTTCGGCTGACGATACCTTGGGTGTGATTATCCAAAGCGCTAGTGGCCTCATCGAAGAGCAGGATGCGCGGCCGGGCCACGATGGCGCGCGCGATCATGAGCCGCTGACGTTGTCCACCGGAGAGGGTGCCGGCGCCTTCGCTCAAGATCGTATGCATGCCCATGGGCATTTGGCTGATGTCTTCCTCCAGGCCGGCCTGGCGGGCGGCTTCACAGGCATCCTCCAACGTCAGCAGGGATGAGCCGACGATATTCTCAAAAATGCTTCCGGGCGTGAGCTTGGCATTCTGCAGGACCACGCCAAACTGACGTCGCACGGCCGTGACATCAAGCCCCGCCAGCTCGATGCCATCGTAATAGATGCTGCCCGCCTCGGGAGTTTCAAAGCCCAGCAGCAGCCGGAACAAGGAGGATTTGCCGGCGCCGGAAGGTCCCACGAGTGCGACCATTTCGCCGGGGTTGACTTGAAAGGACAGGTCATTAAGGACCGGCGGCGTATCGGGATGATACCGGAAAAGAATGTGACTGAGTTCGATTTTGCCGTGGAGTTCGCCGGGATCAGCGCGTTCTTCGTCCACCTCAGGTGTGGCTTGGAGAATGGGCTTGGCCCGTTCGTAGATGGGCACTGCATCCAGCAAGGAGAGCAGCGCATTGCCCATGGCCAGCACCGCCCCGATGGATCCGCCGAAAGCGGCGTTGAAGGCGAGAAACGCGCCGGTGGACATCCGGGATTCGACCCAGAACGCCATCGCTCCGAACAGAACGATCGTGGTCAGGATCCAGTAAGCGGTATTGAACACGTTCAACCCGATCCAGACCGCCCCGGTCTTGCGATCGAGCCTGGTTTCCTCACTGAACGCCCGGGCCCAGACGGCAAAGGCCAGCCCTTCCGCGCCGGCGACCCGCAGCTTGGTGATGCCGGTGATGAACTGCAGCACCATCCCGGCGATTTTCCCCTGAATCTTCATGATCGGCCGCTGATATTTCAGCCGCAACAGGCTCACCGTCATAATGGCTCCCAGGCTGCCAGCGACCAACACCGTCGCCAGCAGGGCCAGCTTCACGCTGTAGTAGAAGAGCAAGGCAAAATTGAACACAGAGAATACCCCGGCCAGCACGGTGGTCAGCACCGCGCCGGAAAGAATCTGGCGGATGGTGCCGATGCCATTGGCGCGCATGGCCAGATCACCGGCCATGTAATTGCGGAAGAACGGCAGGGGCAAACTCAGCAGCCGATCCCAAACTGCGCTCTGAATCAAGGAGTCACTCCGGGTCTCCACCCGTAGAATCGCAATGCTTCGAGTGATTTCAAAGACCACCGAGGCAAAGGCCACGACCAGCAGACCCAGCGTTACTTGGAGCAACTGCGGCCTTTCGGCGCCGGGAATGGTCACATCGAAAAGCACGCCTGTGACGATCGGGGTCAGCATGGCCAGCAGGCCGCCGGTCAGGCCAATGAACAGGATGGTCAGCAGATCCTTGGAACTGCCTTGCAGACCAAAGCGCAATACATCCCACACGTTCAACGCCCGGTTGGGGAAGGACCGATAGAACGTGTAGGCCATCGGCTTGAGCAAGTTGGCCGATTTTTCATCGATGGGTTCGCGAGCCCGCTGGCTGGGGTCGGCCAGCGCATAGGTGCCCGCGGAGGCCGGCAGCAGGGCCACCGGCCGATCGTTTCCCTTCCGATACGCCAATAACGGTCCGCAGTCGCGTCGCCACCAATCCTGAGCCAGAACCACTCGCCGCAGACGCAGTCGGGAAGCCGAAGCAATCCGGGCCAGCGGATCTTTGTCCGACCGCCCGGTCTTGTACCCGGCGGGGGCGCGGAAAGCGAAGCCGAGCGTTTTTCCCAACACCTGACAGGCTGCCAAAAGGGGGTCCCGTTCCTCTTTCAGGATCAAGTCATCCGCACGGTCCGGTTGCAGGGAGGAAGACAAGTCGGCCACGGCGTTGGCGATGGCGTGCCTGCCCGCTTCCGCTTTGGCCTCCAGTCGGATTTCCTCGCGCTGGCGCATCTCGGACAGATTCTGTGCAGCCCAGTGGATCAGGAGCGGATGAAGCTTCTGCAAATGTGACCAGACGGTGTTTTCCTTCACCAGGGCGAGAGTGTCTGCGCCCACCACCAGCGATTCTTCTTTGGCCTGAATCCAGGTGGCCGGAGTGATCGGGATGCAGTCTCCATGCTGAGGCCAGGGCCAATGGTCGAGGGTCCCAAACCCGGCCGAGCCTTGCAGCAGCTTGATCCAGGTCACACCCTCCAAAGGCCGGGCGGCGGCCGAGGCACTCAGGCGGGTTTGGCCTTCTGGTTCGAGCGCGACGAATTCCTTGGGCAACATGGCTCTGGACAAGCCGCGGTAGATCGAGTGGATCCACCGGTCGATCATGCCGGCGAGAGCGCGAGCGTTGGTCGGTTCCAGCCCCAGGGCTTGGAACTCGGCCCAGGTGAAGTGCCGCAGTTTGGTGCCGGCGTTTCCCACGGCCAGCAGGCCGATGGGATGGGCCAGATTGGATTCAAATCCGAAGAGGACTTCATCGATGGCCACGCGAAAGATGTGCGTGCGCGCGCCCATCGGCTTGCCCTCGACCAGCGGCACCGCAAAAACGTCAACGGATCCAGCGTCGACCAGCCAAACGCAGGGGTTGTGGTCCAGCCGGAACGGCCGATTGCCTCCTTCGGCCACGAGTCGCCCGGTGCCAAACAAGGTATTGGCTGGGTCAGACATAAGCGCCTATTCCATCGCGATCAAACGCGCGTAAGGTCCACCGGCGTTTTTCATCTCCTCGTGCCGGCCGCGTTCGACCACCTGGCCGTGTTCGAGCACGATGATCTCGTCGCAGTCGCGAATGGTGCTGAGGCGGTGCGCGACGATCAGGCAGCTGCAGCCCCGCCGGCGAAGGTTGTCGTCGATGATGGTTTCGGTAATGGGATCCAAGGCGCTGGTGGCTTCGTCCAGCACCAGCAAGGTCGGTTCCCCGACGAGCGCGCGGGCGATTTCCAGCCGTTGGCGCTGACCGCCGCTGAAGTTGGCCCCGGCCTCTTCGACGCGGCTTTCGTAGCCTGCGGCGCGGGCGGTAATGTCATCGTGGATCGAGGCGTCCTTGGCGGCTTGCACGACGGCCCTCTCCGGAACCGTATCGTCCCACAAGGTCAGGTTGTCCAGCACGGTGCCTTCAAACAGGAAGATTTCTTGATCGACCAAAGCGATGGAATTGGTGAGCAGATGCCTGGGCAGGGTGGCCCGCGGCTGACCGTCATAAAGGAGTTCACCAGACCAGGGTTCATAAAGACCGCAGACCAGTTTGGCGATGGTCGACTTGCCGCTGCCGGAACCACCCACCAGGGCCACCCGCGCGCCGGGCGGCAGAGTAATGTTGAAGTTCTCAATCAACGGTGCTTGGTGTCGCGCGTAGCCGAAGGTGACGTTTTTCAGCTCGAGCTTCCCCGCCAGTTTGGTTTCGGTGATGGGCTGGCTCCGTCCCGGCTCCGGCGCGGGGACCGGTCCGCCCGTAGCACGGAGCAGGCGGTCTTGCTGATACCGCAACACGTCATCGAGCCGGTTCATGCTGCCTTCGGCCTCCTGCAGCGCAGCGCCCAGATTGGCCAGGGTGCTGAAGGGCGCCATGAAGCTGGCCATCAAGGTCTGGAAGGCAACCAGCATGCCCATGGTCATATGGCCCTGCATGACCCGCAGGCCGCCCCAGCCCAGAATCGTCGCCGTGTTCACGGCAAACAGCAGCGGCGGCACGGCGCCAAGCACGCGCCCATAGAACGCCATCTCCTGTTGCATGTTCATCACCTTGGTCTGATAACTCGACCAGCGCGCGAAAAAGTCGGATTCGCGGCCACCCGCCTTGAGCGTCTCGATCATTTGCAGCCCGCCCAGGGATGTGCCGGTGAGTTTGCCCTCCTCTTGCAAGAGCCGGCGATTGGCATCGACGCGTTTGCGCGAGACGATTCTTAACGCAGCCACATTGAGGAACGCGATGCCAATGCCCGTCACCGTCAGCAGAATGTCATACTGCAACATCAGCACGACGTAGAAGACGACCATGACCAGCGCGATGAGCGTCGTCGCCAGCTCGCCGGAAAGCAGATGCGCCACATGATTATTGATCTGCACGCGCGAGCCGATTTCGCCCCCGTAACGGTGAGTGAAAAACTCCACCGGCAGCCGCAGGACGTGCCAAAAAAAATTGCCCGAGGTGCTGATGGCCAGCTTGCGTTGCAGCCGCTGCAGAAAATATTGCTGGAGCCAGACCAGCAGGGCCCAAAGCAACCCGGTTAAAGCCAGTCCAAACAGCAGTGGCCGGACCCAGTCGGTCAAGCCTCGCACCAAGTAGTCATCGACAAAAACCTGGGTGAAGGTGGGGACGACCAAACCGGGCACGACCAGGAGCAGGCCGACCAACGCGACATAGAGCACGGCGCTTTCTGAACCGCGCAGGCGCAGGCGGAGCGAGTTGAGCAGGCTTGGTTTCTGGCCACCCGGTTTGAAAGCCGGTCCCGGTTCCAAGGCCAGGACGACCCCGGTAAACGAATGATCGAACTCCTCTTCGGTGACGGAACGCGGGCCGGTGGCCGGATCGTTCAAGTAAACCCGTCCTTTGCCAAATCCTTCCACGACCAGGAAGTGATTAAAATTCCAGAAAACAATGAAGGGCAAGGTTTGCGTGCGAAGTTCCTCCGGTTCCTTGCGCAGGCCCCGGGCGATCATCCCGTCCTCCCGCGCGACCCGGACCATGTTGCTGGCTTTACTGCCGTCGCGAGACACGCCACAACGGATGCGAAGGGTCTCCAGCGGGACGATCCGGCCATAATAAGCCAGCACGATCGCCAGGGCGGCGGCGCCGCATTCGACCGCTTCCATCTGCAGAACCGTGGGGGTCTTAACCCGCCTGGCCCGGGCCAGAGGGCGATCTGCCGTGGGCGGCGGATGGAGGTCACTAAGGGACACGCGATTTCTTCAAGATGGGGAAGACGAGGCTGATCGGGCTATTGCTCTCCACAATGATGGCACTGGTGCAGAGAGTGCCGCTGTTGATCGTTGGGGGCGACTTTTTGACCGAAGACCATCGGTAACCTCGGCCATCTTTCTGCAATGACACATGAACCTCGATCGGCGCGCCAATCGCGGCCCATTGGCGGACCAACTCGTTGTTCCGCAACACCCGCATCATTCCTTCGGGCGTCGAGGGAAAGGGCAGCACGTTGTTGACCGTCCCCAGGATGAAACCGGATTCCTCCTTTTTCACCGTGGAGGGAGAAAGGCGCACGGGCATGTCCTTCTGGATCCGTTTGCCCTCCGCGGCGGGGACAAAGACCACGGCTTCCAGTTCGTGGTCCAGCTTTTCCAGGCTGAGAATGCGGCCGCCGGTGGTAATCAGGTTGCCGACATCCACCGTTAATTCCAGGACACGGCCGGCATAGGGGCTGCGGACGATCGAGGCCAATTCCATTTGTTTCCTGAGCAGGATGAGGGTGCGGGTCACATCCTCGATCCGCTGGCGCCGCGCGTTCTGTTGTTGCTGCAATTGCATGGGCCGGTCCACTTCCAAAGCGGCGATCTGGTTGAGCTTTAACCCGGCTTGGGCGCGGCTTTGTTGGGCGGAGAAAATGTCGATCTGGGTCGTGAGCAGCGCGGACTCGACGATCAGCCCGGCTTTGAGGGCCTCCTGCTGTTTGGCGAGTTTCTTCTCCAAAGCATTGAGTTGCTCCCCGTAATCCCGGATGGAACTCGCCAGATTCGTTCGCTCCAGTCCCATCGAGATCGAGTCAATCCGCAGCGTTTCCGTTTCCGAACGCATCAGTTTCTCGTTCTGGTCCAACAAATCCTGCCGTTCCAGTTCGGTATGGCGAATGCGCAAGTCCAGTTCGGGCTGGCTGAGCCTTGCCACCACGTCTTGTTCAGCGATGACGTCATTGGCACGGACGCATACTTGGGTCACGACGCCGGCGCCGCTGGAAACGACATCATAGACGGAGCCGCCTCGGATCAGAATGCCTGAGCCATTGATGGAAGTGGGAATGGTGCCAAAGATGCCCCAGACCAACGCGGCCAGGATCACCGTCGCGGCGGCGAACAGGGCGAGCCAGCCTCGCGGCAGGGTAACCTGCATCAAATGATCCAGTTGCTCCGGCGAGGAAAGACGTTCCAGGGCGATTTTGCGAAAGATATGGCTTTCCTCAGGCATGGCTTAGGCCCTCCACCCGGGTAGAAGATCCGGCCCAACGAGCGCAGCAGCCAGGCCCGCTGACTCCAGTTGGTGCCTGGGCGGGGCAGCGAGGGCGCGGCTGGTTGAGGTAGCGAATGGCTGATTCATGCCAGGCTCAGGGTTGCCGGATGGCGCTCTTCGCCGAAGGCAAGCTTACAAATTGTTCCAGGGTAATCGATATCCGCTGGGCATCTCCGGCCATGAGCAAGCCGGTCTCGTAGCGGAATCTGGCCAACGCCACCGCATGCTGAAGCTGGGCGGTTAAGTGGGCGAGGGACGCATTGATCGAACGATCTTCCAATGCGACCACGTTCAGAAAGTCAGAGAGCCCGAGCTGCCGCTTGATCTGTTCGTTTTTTACGGCGATTTGGTACTCGGCGATGGCCGATGCCGTCTCCTTCAAAGCCTGCCCTTCTCGACGCAGCCGTTCCAAGGACACTTCCACTCCGGAAGCAATATGGCGCGCCAAATCGTCGGCGCGAAGCAGCGCCTGCTCATAAAGCGCCTCCTGTTGCACCAGGATGCCGCGGGCCGCGTTGTTGGCCGGCGGCCAACTGAAATTCAGCGCGAGGAAGCCGCTGACTCCTTCGATATTATCAGAGAAAGCCCCAACAAACCGACGCGACTCGCCTCCAACCGCGACGCCCCCGTAACCGGCCTGCAGCAGCAAGTCGGCCTGGGGTTTCAATCGGGCGTGGGCGGCGTCCACCATCGTTCTGGCGGAACCCTCCCGGAGGCGAGCCGACTGCAAATCGGTTCGCTGAGCGAGGGCCAGCTGGATGAAGGTATGGGCAGCCAATTCCTGAACCTGATCGCTCGCCTCGGGAAATTCATCAGTGGGAGGCGAGAATTGAGCCAGCGTATCGGGGGAGACGCCCATACTCAGGCCGAGGGTGTGCCGGGCTTCGATCAACTCCTGTTCGGCGGCGATGCGGCTGGCCACTTTGTCCGCCACATTGGCCGCCAGCTGGTTGGTTTCAGCGGGCGGAACTTCGTTGGCTTTGACCAATTGGAGGGTGTTGTTGATTAATTCCCGGGCGCGATTTTCCGATTGTTGGAGGATCTGCAATCGCAGAGTGGCGGCCCGGTAATTCCAATAACTCGCCGCGGTGTTGAGCACACTGGCGGCGATGACATTGCGGAGGGCCATCTTGCTCGCCTCGAGATTGATGCGGGCCGCGGTTTCTTCCGCGGCCACGTCTTTGCGTCCGAGGCCACGCCCCAACGGCACGCGGACAGTGAAGTTTACTTCGGCCCGACTTTCCGGTTCGAGGCCAACTTTATTGTTATCATCGAACTGCGTGTACTGGACTCCAGGACTGACTTCGAGGCCCGAGCGGAACTGCTTATCCACGCTGGCTCGGGCCGTGGTGCGATCGACGGTCAGCCGTTGGAATCCTCCAGGGTTGAGCGCGTTGGTGTCGCTGGTCTGGACGGCCGTCTGTTCCAGTCCTTGACTGATCGAACCCGCCAAACGGCTGTCGAATCGGCCCTTGGCTTCCTGGAGGGAGCCACGACTGAAATGGACCGCGGCTTCCTGCAACTGGATGTTGGGATCGTTGGTCAGCGTGATGCGAACTGCCTCCAATAAACCGAGGGCCGGGCGCGCGCGGGGGTCCTCGAATGCCGCAGCCGGGGAGGCACAAACCGTCAAAGCGAGCGGGACAATAATCCCAGGCAGCGAGAACGGGAATTGGCCCAAAGCATACAAGGCTTCAGCCTCCCATCAGTCTTTTAAGCATGCGATCAAAACGTGCGCCGGCCAAGGCGACATTGTCGAGTGTTTTCATGTCCAGTTCGTCGGCCGCTTCCTCCCGTCCCAGCAGAGTGGTTTGCTCATCGTTTCCAAAACGCAAATCAGTCTGACGCAGCCGATCGGCAAGGAACGTGGCCATCGCGCAATAAAAACGGGCGGCGAACCCGCCGTCTTCCGCCAGTTTGCGTTTGAGGATGAGAGTAGGAAGGGAAAGAACGACGCCAGGTTCCATGACCGTTACCGTGGCGGAAGGCACCCGGCCATCGATGAAGGAGATTTCGCCCGCGATTTCGCCGGCACCCAAACGCGCCAGACCCCGGTTGCCGCTGCGCCGCAGGCTAACTCGGAACAGGCCGTCCAACACAATGTAAAGCGCAGACAGTGGTTGGCCTTCCTCGATCAGAACCGAGCCGCGGGGCACTTGTTCTCTGCGTCCATTTGCGATCATCCAGTCGACATCCAGATCGCTCAGGCCGCCCAAAATGAAAAGTACCTTTCGCATACGCAACGACCACCTGCGGAGCGCGGGCTAACGTTGCCAAGAAGCTTGTAGCCCAAAGCCAGGATCGTAGCAACAGTGAACGCGCGGTTGACCGAACTGGTCATCTGGTTGGCCGGCACGTCAGAACCTTCGCCACCCAATTCGCCCACGGGTTATGCTTGCGCCGGTAGAAAATGCCCGGATGCGTGGCCGAGTGTGGATCGTAATCCGCCCAATCAACCA
>DATLUX010000349.1:0-4561 GCA_035577805.1 Verrucomicrobiia bacterium | reverse complement strand
ATGGAACAATCCTGGGCCTACGATCAGATCATCGATGGGATCGAATCGGGCGCCATCCGCGGATTATGGGTGATCGCGACCAACTCGGCGCATTCCTGGATCGGCCAGCGCCGGCTCCAGGCGCTCCTCGATAAATTGGATTTCCTGGTGGTGCAGGATCTTTATTTCACCACCGATACGGCGCGGCGCGCGCATTTGTTGCTGCCCGCGGCCGGTTGGGGCGAGAAAGACGGTACGTTGATCAATTCCGAACGCCGCCTCGGCCTGGTCAAAAAGGTCCGGCGCGCTCCCGGGGAAGCGCTCGCGGATTTTCACATCTTCAAGCTGATTGCCGCAGCCTGGGGTTGTGCCGATGCATTCCGTCAGTGGGATTCTCCTCACGCCGTATTTCAGATCCTCAAACGCCTGAGCGCCGGTCAACCCTGCGATATTAGCGGCATTCGGGACTTTCAGCATCTCGACGAAGCCGGCGGCATTCAATGGCCATTTCCAATGCGGAGTGGGGAATGCGGAGCGCGGAATGAACCCTCCTCGGCGTGCTCCTCCGCACTCTGCATTCCGCACTCCCCGATTCAGAGCGGGCGGCGTCTTTTTGAAGACGGCCGATTCTTCACGAAGGATGGACGGGCTCGGTTTGTTTTCGAGAAACCACAGCCTGTGGCCGAGCCGGTCTGCCCGGAATTTCCCTTCGTGCTGCTGACGGGACGTGGCTCCTCGGCTCAATGGCATACCAACACGCGGACCGCCAAGAGCGCCATCCTGCGCAAGCTGCACCCGGCGAATTGTTATGTGGAAATCCACCCGGACGACGCGCGGCGTCTGCGGATTGGAGCGGGGGCGACGGTCCAAATCACTTCAAGGCGCGGCACGCTGGAGGCGGCGGCCCTGTTGACGCGAGCCGTCCAGCGGGGCCAGATCTTTGTGCCGATGCATTACGAGGGGGTCAATCAACTCACCTGTCCGAGTTACGACCCGTATTCGCGACAACCGAGCTACAAACATTGCGCCGTGCGAGTCGCGTTGGCTTCGGACCGCGGAACCCACCCAATCTAACGTAGGAGCCGAGGTAACGAGGCTCTGATCTTTGTTACGACGAACGCGTTGGGACAGAGTGAGCCTCCTTACGTCGGCTGCTACTGAGCTGAAAAAAAATTCACTTCACCTGGAGTTGGTTTTGCGGCCCACTGTTCGCCCGCGACACGGCCAGGATCTTGCCCGGGCTGAATCCGGCCACGTCGGCGAAGATTTTCATGGAAACGCGATTGCTCAAAATGTTCATTGCGGTAGCGGAGTGCGGCAGCCTGGTGGGGGCGGGTTCACGGCTGCATTTGACCCCATCGGCGGTCAGCCACGCGCTGCGGGCGCTGGAAGGGCAACTGGGCTGTCGTCTGTTTGAGCGGGCGGGTAAACGGGTTCTGCTCAACCAGGCCGGCGAACAGTTGTTGGCCCAGGTGAAACCGCCCCTGAACGCCTTGGAAGCTGCGGCTGAGGGGATCAAACAATTAGGGAAGTGGGGACAGTCCCGTCTTCGCCTGGGCGCGTCAGCCGCGGCGTGCCAGCATCTGCTTCCGGGAGTGATCCGCGAACTCAGGAAGGCGCACCCGAAGATCGAACTTCAAGTCGAATCCGGAGACATGTCCGGGCTGATGAACTTGATCGAGGAAAACAAACTGGATCTCGCGCTGGGCGTGGCCCCGGAATCCAGCCCGGGGATCGAGTTGCGCTCGATCTTTCACGATGAACTGTTGTTCGTGTTCGCGCCGGCCCATCCCTGGGCAAACAACCGGCCTCTCTCCCGGGAGGAGATTCGCACACAACCCCTTATTCTCTATTCCCGCAGCAGCCTGACCTCGCAATTGATCGACGATTATTTTCGGAAGCTGAATCTGGTGCCGTGCCGCATCATGGAAGTGGCAAGCGTCGAGGCCATCAAAGAATTGGTTCGACTCGAGTTAGGCGTGTCCGTGCTGGCTCCCTGGACCGCCAGCCAGGAACTGGCCCGGGGCCGGCTCAAGATGCGTCCGCTGGGCGCGCCACCATTACGCCGGCATTGGGTGGTGGCCGCCCGCGCGGGACGCCGCCTCAGCCTGGCCGAGGAATCGTTCATTCGGTTCTGCCGGGCGCGCGCCGCCAGCCTGCGCCGGGATCGCAAAGACTTGGGGCCAGGCGCCATTCTCAAACAGAAATAATCTCTTCGCACGCTGGTTCGCAATCATTATGTGACCGCCGGCATGTCTCGCCGAGGCTTGCAGAGTGTGCTGGCGATTCAACGCGGGCTTTCGTAACGTCGTGCAATGAACCGCCGTTCCCAGAATGCCAAGTCGTTGGTTCGCTTTGCTGCCTTGGCGCGGATGAAATCGTGGACTGATTTGGATCGTATCGGCGCATCGGGCATGGCAGTTCGCTTCGCCCCCATCCTGCTTTTGTTGACCGCACTCGCTCGGGCGGCAGAGGGAGCTGATGCGAACTCCCAAACGGGACATGACATTTTTGCGAGCGCAACGGTTCCTCGATTCGCAATCACCATTTCCCCTTCGGAAGTAGATAAGCTACGAAAGGCTCACGGCCCTTACGTGCAGGCCGCCATCACAGTCGACGGTCGCGTCTTCCAGGATGTCGGTGTGAGGTTAAAAGGCCAGGGCAGCTTTCGGCCAGTGCAAGACCGCCCGAGTCTGGCGCTGAAGTTCGACGAGTTTGTGCCGAGACAGAAGTTCTTTGGGCTTCCAAAGATCTTCTTAAACAATTCGAGCCAGGACACGACCTGTCTGTCGGAATATCTCGCCACCAGCCTTTTTCGCGATGCCGGTGTGCCCGCGGCCCGAGTAACCCATGCGCGCGTTGAACTGAACGGACGTGACCTTGGCTTTTATGTCCTGATTGAAGCGATGAACAAAACATTTCTGCGCCAGCATTTTCGCAATGCGGACGGAAATCTTTACGAAGGCTATGCGCGAGATGTGGATCAGAAATTGGAGCAGGACAGCGGGAAGCCCGGGGACCAATCTGATTTGCAGGCATTGGTGGCAGCCGCCCGCCTCCCTGCGTCGGAATGCCTGCCCCGTTTGCGCCAAGTGCTGGACGTGGATCGGTTTCTTTCCTTTCTGGCAATCAGCATGCTAATCGCCCAGCACGACAGCTATCCGCTCAATCGCAATAATTATCGGCTCTACCAAGACCCCGATACGCAGCGCTTTGTAATGATCGCCCACGGCATCGACGGCAGCTTCTCGCGCAACACCATGCCATTGACACCTCCGTCGAAGTATCTGCTCACTCGGGCGGTCTTGCAATCGCCAGAAACGCGCGACCTCTACCGCCAGCGATTGACTGATTTGTTTACGAATGTGTTTAGGGTCGATGTCATGACCAATCGCATTGGCCGTGCAGCGGAGCGGTTGCAGGCGGCTGCCATTGATGAATCGGAACGGGCCGGCATCGCCGCTCGAACTGCTGCGTTTCTGCGCCGTGTCCAGCAACGTCACGACATCGTCAGGCATCTGTTTGACAATCCCGATTGGGCGCGAGTGACCTTCGGACCTGATCATGCGGCTGCGTTGCTGAAATGGGAACCACAAGTTGAGAGCGGAACCGCAGTTTTGGATGAGCTAACCAATGACGGAACCCTCATCCTGCACCTAAGAGCAGTGCCGGGGAATGGCGCTGCCAGTGTTTCGTCTTGGCGTAAAGTCGTGCGCCTGGACCCGGGAGTTTATCGATTGACGGGTCGAGTCCGCGTAGCCCGTCTGTCGCCAATCTCCACGGGGGCTTTCGGAGCCGCCCTTCGGATTTCCGGTGCCACACCTCGTCGACGAGTGGCGTCCACGATGGGCACCGAGGAGTGGATTAATCTGGACGAGCCGTTCACAGTCCGCGAGGGCCAAGAGGATGTTCAATGTGTCTGTGAGCTGCGGACGACTGATGGTGAAGCCTGGTTCGACTCCCTTAAGCTGCACGTGCTGCACGAATAGTCTCTAAATATCGGGCCGGAAGCAATGGGGTGAGTCCGCTCTCGACACGCACGAAGCATTCCGAAAAAGCGCGCCGACTCACGTCGGCTGCTACGGCGCGCAGGCCACTACGGCCCGCGCAGGCGAAAGAAGCGCGCGCCGTTGGTGAGGAAAAGTGTCACCGGATTCGTCTCCCCGCTCAGCGCATTGAACCAATTGGTGGGCGCAAGCGCGTCCGCATATTGCAGCGTGAAACCGGACGACCTGGCGGGCGACCACGAAAGCGTGGCGAACCCCGGCGCGGCGGGAATGATACGGAGCGTTGGGGCAAGGCCGAAGATGTAAGCGGCGCCTCGGGCTGCGGCAATGGTGTCAACGCCAGGTGCCAATGATAGCAATTGTCCATGCTGCTCAAGATGAGTGATCCGACAGTGACGTGCCCGCGGTTGACAATCGGATATAAGCATGGGCGGTACCACGCAGCGTTTGCCGAAGGCCCCAGTGTGAACGCCGCCGGCTACGAGCGAGTCTCACGCCGGCGGCGTGAAACTCACTCCAAGCCCGTCCCGGTTCCGCGGCAATCATTGGCGCGACCAGGCTTTATCGGTCGTTCG
>DATLUX010000348.1:0-2398 GCA_035577805.1 Verrucomicrobiia bacterium | reverse complement strand
ATTCAGCGCGATGTCCGTGCCGGCGGCGGTTTTGTGGATCGTCAGCGGCTTCGTGTATTCCGCGATGCTCAGCGCGTTGGCGGCATCGTAGCCCGTCAGTATTCCCCAGAAACAATCGGTATAAGGATCGTCATCAAAACGCCGCGTCAACTGGTGAACCTTGCGGACGAACTCGCGGCTGGCTTCCCCCGGCTGCGCCAGTAGAGTAGAGAGGAAAGCACGGAATGAGAGGCCCGAAGGCCAATGACCGCCGCTTCCCTCTCCCTCGTCGAACCGGACATGGAGATTTCCCCCATCCGGCTCTCGCCAAGGTCAGTCTTTTCCAGAAAGCATTCACAACGCCACCAGGCCCATGTGTTGCAAATGAGCATAGAGACTAACACCCTGCCGCGCTCGCCAGCCACGCTGGCTGCGCCGTCGCAAGTGCTGCCCCAATCGTTGCCGCACGAAGTGGTTGAGGTGGCGGAACGCCTTTCGCGGATAACCCAACTTGAAATAGTTGGACCACCCGCGCAGATTTCGATTCACGCGCCCAATCAACTCCGGCAGAGGGGTATGGCTTTGGTGCGGGTTAATGAGTTGCCGCAGCGCCTCCCGTTCCCGCTCCATCGCTTTACGCGAGGGTTGCAGGTTCAGGTAGCGCCACGCTCTTCGCCCATGCTGGTCGAGGTCGTACCGGAACGTAAAGCCCAGGAAGTCCAGGCTCTGGCCAGGGTGTCGCAGGTTCAGGACGCGTGTCTTCTCACGGTTGATTTGCAACCCCAGCCACTTTTCCAGTTTGCCTTCAATCCAGCCACTCAGTTTCGAGCTGATCGTTCGGGCCAGGATGACAAAGTCGTCCGCGTAGCGAACCAGCTTCGCCTTGGCCCACTGCGCCGGTCCGTCCTTGCCTTCAAACAAGTGGTCGAACCAGTGCAGGTAGATATTGGCCAGCAATGGACTGAGGACGCCTCCTTGCGGGGTGCCCCGGTCATTGCGCCGCACCGTCGGAGGGTTGCCGTCCTGCGACGGTTCCACCACCGGTGCTTTCAGCCATTGCCTAATCAGCCTCAGGACCGAGCCGTCCACCACTCGCATTCGCACACAAGCGATCAACTTGTCGTGCGGGATGCTGTCGAAGTAGCCAGCCAGATCCGCGTCATACACCGCCGTCTGGCCTTGCGCCAGATGGGCCCGGATGATTCGCAGCGCGTCGTGCGCCGACCTGCCGGGCCGAAACCCGTGCGAGCAATCCTCAAAGTCGGCTTCAAAGATTGGCTCCAGAATCAGCAGCACCGCTGCCTGTACCACCCGGTCCCGCACCGTCGGGATGCCCAACGGCCGCAGTTTTCCATTGGGCTTGAGGAGGTAAACCCGCCGCACCGCGCAGGCGCGATAAGTCCGTTCCCGCAAGCTCCCTTGGATTTCGTCCAGAAACGCCGCCTCGCTTTCCGGCTTGGCCGCAATCTGTTCGATGCTCACTCCATCTACGCCCGGTGCGCCATGGTTGCGCCGAACTGCCGCCCAAGCGGCCTCCAGCACATCCCGCCGACACACCAGTCCGTAGAGACTGTAGAAGCGAAATCGCTTCTGTTGTTTGGCTTTCTGTCCCAGCTTCTGTCTCAGTTCCCGGACGCTCGGCAGCAGAATCGCTTCCCGAAAGGAAATCTCTTCCACCGCTTCTTCTGTCGTAGAAGTTTGCACTTCAATCAGTTCCGGTTACTTCTGACTCGGCATGACCCTGGCCAGGGCTCCTTCGCTCCCTCCCGACTTAATCGAGACTTCACAGCTACTATGAGCCCATCCGACACCGCGATTCGGCCCCGCCAACGGTTATGGCTTCCCGTCAGAGGTTGTCCACTCAAGACACCGAACCGGGTCTCCCAAGTTCCTGCTGGTTCTTTCTGCGCGCGCTGTCTCCTTTCACCCCGGGGAGTCTGGATGGTGCCAACGGTCGTTGCTTCCCATTCCAGTGCGGGCTTCACCTTATTCGGCAGGCTGGCCACTCCCAATATGTGTAACGAGGCCGAACCGAGTTCGCGGGACGCTACGGCTCGCGCATTTGCCTCACCCAGCCTCAGCGAGCAGGGTCGCCCCCACTCGCTTCGGGTTTGGCTACATGACTTCCGACCAATTATCATGACTAACTCTTCTCAGTTAACTAGAACCACCAAGCTTGCTTGGCGCTTTCCGGATGGCACGGATAACACGGATGAGACCTAAATCCGGCGATTAAGTGTGAGAAACCACGAATGAACACCAATGAACACGAATTGAAGCGCTATGCCCGGGATCTCCCTCCGGGTGAGTGGAGATTTCTGGGGCAGTCCCTTGAATTCGTGTTTATTCGTGTGCATTGGTGGTTCAAGTGGTTCAAGTGCCGTTTTCAGGTTTATCGGTTCGGATTTTAACCACAAGA
>DATLUX010000347.1:0-8586 GCA_035577805.1 Verrucomicrobiia bacterium | reverse complement strand
ATGGTCGCGTCGGTAATGTCCACCGGCGTGGTGGCGTACGGAAACGGGCCGGCCGGAGGGATGATCGGCGCACCACCGCAGACGTCGTTGGCTGGGGCTGCAGCGTGTCCGGACCAAACGCACAGCTTCAACGCAACTACTAGAGCCAAAACGACTGACCTGGAGGTCCGGCGCGTGGAATGGGCAAGCCATACGGTCCGGTGTGAGAACTTAGTTTTCATCTTCGTGATCGATTGCGATATGGACATTTGGGCCGTACGAGCTCGCAGGCCGGAGGGAGCGCCGATGGCAATCAGGACCGACAGGTTCAACCCTTGGTTCGGCAGAGCGATGCCCGAAGAAAGGTCGCAAGGAACGGAGCGGCGGTCAGGCTGCAACCGGATGGGTGCATTGGTCTGATCATACGTCTCTCAAGCCAACACAAAACACCTAGCATCTAGGCGCCTGCGAGTGAGCGGGTCGGATTACAGCAAAGGCCTCCTGGAAAGTCAAAGCCGGATTCTCCACATCACGAAGGCTTACTGCAATCGCACTCGAAGCCGATAAAACCTCGGGCTTTCGGCCACCGTGTTGGTATAAGAATGCACTGCGCCCGTGCCCAGCACGCCCGTTTCGCGGCGCACGCCTTCCCAATTACCGAAGCCCGGCTGGACGCAATGTTGCAAGTCGTAGAACCGAATACGGTCTGGATGATCGCTGTCGCCAGCCGCCTCGGTTGTGTAACTCAAGGTTACCGTGCCATCCGGTCTCAGCTCGGCACGCAAACGGGGCACGCTGGCTTGGTCCATGGGATCCGTGCCGGCGATGTACTCCTCGAGATTATTCAACCCATCCGCGTCTGGATCGGCGTTGGGAGCGCTTTCCTCTCCCGGGATAAGCCCGAAGTGACGGGTTAACCAGGAGTCTGGCGCGCGCAAGGCTCCCCAGCTGACATGCAGCCGGGCGGGTGATCCGCCGACCTTATCGAACGCGTCCGCCACACGCCGCCCGGAGCCTGTGATGATGAAGACCAGGGCGTTGCCGGCCGACCACCCCGGCCGATCAACCTGTTCCTGAACCATGGCAGCCAAACCAGGCGTGCGCTGGCCCTGCCCGGATTCCCCAAGGACAGTCCACAGCGGCGGGTTCCACGCTACCGCATTAGTGGTCTTGAGGCGGCTGGAGATGTTGGTGGGGACGTTAACGAACGTGGCCGGATTATCCCTTGCTTCTCCCCGAATCAACAGCGTGCCGGGTTGGTTGGTCGTTTCATCGACCGTGAACTGGATCCACGCCTCGCGGATCGTAGCGCGTGGAGGCATGGGCAACTGAGTGAATCGCAATCCAACGATCTGATTGCTGCGGATACCTTCGTGATCGTACACCAATTCGAGATCGGTTGAGATCAGGCTGTTGCCCGCCTCCATCCGTCCTCCCTGCGGTTCCTCGGCATCATCGGAACTGCTGGCGATCGCCAACTCGACGGTTCCGGACTGGGCCAGAGTATTGAACGTGGCGGTGGCCGGCGCCCAGGCCGTGCCGACGGTGTTGGATGCCAACAAGCGATAGAAATAAGTGGTGTCACCAACCAGTCCTGCGAGCGCGAAGCTCAACGGCCCTTCCGCCACGCCTCCTCCCACCGTCACCTCTACTCCCAGCGGCGCGACTCTTTCCCAGTCCATGGGTACGGTTCCTCCGTCGTTCATGCCCCAGTAAACCCACACGCTCGCGGAAGTCCCACCGGATGAAACCAGCCGCCCGCGCAGCGTTGCGTTCGTTGTCCCGATGGAGGAGGCCCCGACAAAATTATCAACTGCCGGAAGGGCGGTGTCATCGTCAGCAATCCACCCAATGCCGAGCGCCCGACGGGGCGTGGCCGTGGCGGTCGGCAGCAGCTGGACCTTGAAGTTTTCTCCGCCTGGCTCGAAGAGCTTGTCTCCGATAATCCCGACCTCGATGCCTTGCTCGACGACGCCTGCAGGAAAAACGAGGGTGCCCCGCGTGGCGACATAATCCAGTCCGGCCGTGGCCGTGCCGTCCAGGGTGCTGAAGTCGACGCTCACGACGTGATCGGCGGGGGCCTCGAGCGTGACCAGAAAGCGGGCCGTGGACTGTCCGAGGTCGCCTTCCGGGACGGTAATGTCGTTGATGTCAACCAACGGGCCGGAGGCGCCGTTGGAGAAACCCGGGGTTGGCTTGGGCAGTTTGCCCACGTTACTGCTGCCGTCTGGAAGCCGGCCTTCGCTCACATCGGCCGTTTGGGGCCCGAAGACAACGTGATCGATGAGTTGGCCTTGAGAGGAGAACAGGGCGATTTCCTCTCCGTCGCCGTCGAGTTTGAAGTTGGCGTGAAGTCCGTCATTGGCCGAGTCTGCGTCGGCCCAGATCAGGAGGTATCCGCCGGCGGGAATGCCTGTGCCGGCGGGGAAACGCCATTGACCGGCGTTGGTGAGATGGTCAGTGAGCGTGTATCCGGTGAGATCGATCCAGGAGCTGGCCTGGTTGTGCAGTTCGATCCAGTCCTCAAAGTTTTGGTCGGTCGGGTCTCGGATGACCGATCGGTTGAGGGCCATCCATTCATTGATCCGCAGGGAGGAGGCGAAGGAGGCTGTATTGGCGGCTCCGGGCGTGGCCGCGTCGAAGGTGACGTGATAACCGGCAACGACTTCAGGATAGAGTCCGAATGATTGATCGGCAGGAATCGCGTGGTACGACAAATAACTCACCACATTGGTGAAGCCGTCAGTTACCTGAACCAAGCACACCACGCCTCCGGCGGAGTTAAGGCGGAAGTTGGTATGCGGATGGTCGGGGAGTTGGCTTTTGCCGGGTTCAGCATCGCACCAAACCACCAATCGCCGGCTGGCCGCCAGGCTGCTGTTTTGCGGAAATGGCCACTTCATCGGCGCCTCGAAATCATCGCTGAGAAAACAATTGGTGAGCGACACCGCTTCGCCCGCGTTAACCAATTCCACCCAGGGAACGAAGGAGCCGGTATTATCAGCCAGGGTGCTGACGTTGTTGGGCTGCACTTCGGTGAGGAGCAGTCGCGGCACGGCTGGCAACGGGCGGGCTGGTTGCCAATTGGAGAAACCCGGAGTGGGTGGAGCGGCGGTCCAGTTCCAGCTTTGGTTGTGGTCTCGGGCCGGATCCAGCAGTTGCAAGGACCACCCGCTCCCATTCCAACTGGCGGCCGGCCAAGGTAGAGCCCCTTCGTAGCGGACTCGATCGATCACCGTATTCCCATCGGGCATCAGCAGGGTGATCGTTTCGCCATTGCCCTCGAGTTGTCCGTCGTAATCTCCGGCCAAGGCGAGAATGTTGGTGAGGCCGTAGGTTTCAGCCCACGTAGCTTCGTTGCGTGCGAGCACCACGAAACCGTTTGGAGGGATGATGGTGCCTGGGCGGAGGGTTTGGCTCAGCCCATTGAGCCGCCATCCGGTGAGGTCGAAGGCATGCGTGGTGCTTCGATTATATAATTCGATGAACTCAGCCAGAGGGTTGGTCGGCGTCGTCATGAGTTCGTTGATGACAACTTGGCCAACGGGCGAGTGGGGCGGGCCGTCGTAAGTCACCTCGATCGAAGATTGGGCGATGGGGCTGCCGGCGCGGTCGCGGCCGCTGATCGTTATGGTGTTGAGGCCTGGCTGCAGGCCGATTTGGAGTTGCCAGGTGCGCACATCGATCCATTGGACCCTGTTTTTGCCGCTGGACCCGTTCAGGTGCAACGCGGCCACGGAGATGGGGGCCGTGCCGGCCAGGGTCAGTAAATAGTTGGTGGTGGAGAAGGGGGAGCCGCCGTTGTTGGTAATGGCCAAGGCAGGCATGAGGTTGGCGTTCGTGAATACTGTGCGGGCAAAGCTGGCGCGTCCGGACACATAACTCTTGAGCGTCGCGATGCCGTTGGGACCCGGATTGCCGTTGGTCGGAGCGGTCAGGACGGCATTCCAGGCATCGAGATACGGGACCGCGTTGGAACTGAGCCAATCAATTCCGTCTCGCACGCCGCGCCAATAGGCGCGGAGCACGACTGGCCGGCTGAAGAAGGAGTACAGCTTGGGGTCGGTTCCGGCCATGTTGCCTTGCGGCGGAAGCGGCTCGTTGAATCCGCGCGAACCCCAGCCGGTGTCGAAGTCCCACGGGATGTTCTTCCATTTCCCGGCCACCGGTTTGTAGATCAATCCATTGGCCATGTCGTCGTAGCCGAACCCGTCCTGGTCGGTGCTCAGATGCCGCATGCCCAAGGTCCGGGTGAATTGGTCGAGGTCCACCGTGGCCAGAAAACCGGCCACCTGCCGTTCGTCGACCGGCGCGTTCATCATTTCGTAGAGGTTAAACAGCGAGTTGTAGGAATCGTCGGGCGGCCCATGATTCTTGCGTTCCCAAAGTGGCCGGTAAATGCCACGGCGCATCACGCCTTCCGTCTTGACGAAGAACGAGAACGGGCCCAGCCGCTCAGGCCCTGCCACCAACAGGTCGTCGGCGAATTCGGTGTGTTTGACCGATTCGTGCAAGTAGCCGTCTGATTCGTCGGGGAAATTCTCCCGGATATAAGCGGAGTCCGGCAATTGCGCATCGGCGTAAAGGTGGCCTCGACGGAATCCATTCATGAACAAGTGCACGTAGCGGTTGTAGAGGATGGGCACTTCCATGGCTTGGCCCAACGTCATGGTCAACCGCGTGCGTTGGAAGGTTTCGCTTGGCCCAGCGTCTCCTTCCAACCGGTCGAGGTTGACCGTGCGGCCGCCCAGGAACAGATCGTGATCGGGCATCTTGAGCACGTAACCGGCCGTCCCCCCACTGACCGGGTTGCCAAAACCCGGTCGTGAAAACGGGCTGCCTCGAAATCGAATCCCGGCGCCATGGATGGCCCGCCAGTCGTGCCAAACGAAAGTGGCGGGCCATTGTTGGTTGCAGATGTTGGGTTCCACATCCCAACCCGCCACGTCGTTGGTGCGCATCCACACCCGGTAAACTCCCAAGTCGCCGCCCTGGATCGGATCTCCGAAGCGCACCAGGGCTTCCTGGTGATAATAGGCGTCGGCCAGAGGCAAACGGCTAGTGCCCTCCCCATCGTCGGTGGCTTCCACGGAGAACGCGACCAGCGTTCCGCCGGGTTGCCCTGGAATCAGACCCGCAAACGATCCATCGCCAGCCAGCGAGTCCGCCCCGAGCCCGTCATCGCGCATGATGACCAGATGATTCGTCGTCTCGCCATCCACGCGCCAAAACAAACGCACCTCGCCCACGCCGTCCGGGTCCTGGGCATTTACCGTGACCAAAACAGGCTCATTGGTGGCGGGCAAGATGGGATCATGCTGGAGCTCGCTCAAGGCCGGCGGCGCGTTGGCACGAAAACGTGAATTGCGTTGGCCGGGAGTGCCCAAGTTTGTCGGAATAATCGACGGACCGGCCAGTTCGAGGCCGGCTCCCTTCAGCATGAAGACCAGATGCGGGTCGCCGGCCAGCCAGCGGGTTTTGGCGCGCATCGTGACGGTGGGTCCGCTCGTGACATTGCCGGTCAGAATGGCGATTAACTTATCGCCCATGATTTTTCCGCCAGCTTGGGCACGCAGATGGTAACCCGCCGTGCCATTGACTCCGGCGCCCGGTTCGCGGCTGCTGGCCACATGATTACCCCATTGGGCCCAACCGCTTTCTCCCGCGTCGAAGTCCGGATTCTGCACCAGGTTCGGTCCGTTGTTCACCCGCACTTCAATGTCGTCGATCAGTGCTTCTCCATGATCGATCATCCAAACGAAGAGCCGTCCTACGATCGTGAGTAATCCGTCCGCCAGCGGTCCGGTCACCTCCAGTTGCGTCCAGGGCGCTTTGTGGGATTCGTCGGACCCGGCCCAATTCATCGCCAGCGTATTGTCGCTGTGCGGATCGATCAGTTCGAGACTGCTCCCGCCGCCATCAGTCCATTCTCCCCAATCGGGGCCATCTCCATAACGAACCTGGTTGACGACCGCAAAAGCCGTTTCAGGTGCCAGGGGATCGAGCGGACGGCGGAGAGTCAGCGTCTCGCCGCCGCGCGCCAGAGTTCCTTTGTAATCCCCAACGACATTCGCCGGACTCAGGTCCGGGTGATGCTTAAGCAGGCTGGAACGATCGCGCGCCACGACCAAATAGCCCCCCGGCGGGATCGAGGTGCCGGCCGGCAGCGTGAAGGAGATTCCATCTGTAAATTTCCAACCGCCCACGACCGCAGCGGTGCTGCCCCGGTTGTGCAGTTCCACGAACTCATCGTCCTCCAGTCCGGCCGGGGGATGATAAAAGATTTCATTGATGATGACTTGGGGCCGCCAAGGTGCCGGGTTGGGCGCGGCGCGCGAAGGGCGCTCGAGCGTGCGCCACGGACCGGACCCATCCGGCCAGCGACCTCGGCTTAATCCCGGTTCGGCCGGGAGCATCTTGGTGGCATCGAGCACGGTGGTTTGGTTGGAGTTCACCAAAGCCAAACGCCCATCCTGGTTGAGCAGCGGCATTTCCAGCGTGTTTTGATCCAGGAGCAAGAAACCCCGCGGAGGCACCATCGTCCCATCCGGGATCCGGAAGGCATGGATATCGCCGTCCGTCAGCCAGCAACCCGAGAGATCGGCGGCATTGGTCGAGCGGTTGCACAGTTCCACGAAATTAACCAGCGGCGCCGGGGCGCTGGTCTGGATCTCATTGAGAGAGACCTGGCGCAAGGGCTGATTCAACTGTGGGTCATGGCTTCCAGGGTTCCCCCCGATGGTGGCGCTGGCTTGCCAGGCCCGCGGGTCGGCTTCCCCGTAATCCGGGTTGGACAACACCAGTGAACAACCCAAACCGTCCGCGGCGGCCGGCCACGGCTCCGCATCGTCGTAAACGGCTTCCAACAGCACGGCTCCGCGGGGGCTGATCAATCGCACCACTCCGCCGGCATGATCAAGCCGGTTGGACCACGGCCCCAGGACGCCGGTGAGGTCGTAGAGGCTTCGGAGCCGGGCCGGGTCGGCCGACACCACCAGGTAACCGCGCGCCGCGATCGTGGTGTTGCTGGGAAACTGGTATTGGATCTGACCGGCCAGACGAAAGCCGGCCAGGTTTTGGGCGACCGGGTCGGTATTATACAACTCGATAAATTCCGCGTTGGTGCCCGCGCTCGCCGGCGGATGGTACATGATCTCGGAAATGACCAGGCTGGTCGTGCGCGCCGATGGCCACAGTTGCCGCGGGTTGGCCGGACCGCTGGCGCTGGGAAACAAGCCGGCCTCGCTCTGAGCGCAGAAAGGCCATCCAAGGAGCAGCCCACAAAGCACCCAGCGAATTGGAACGGCACGAGGCATGACGGACGGCGACGGTCGGTAGCTTCCCACAAACCGGTCCGGCTGTCACGGATATCATGTGGTATGCGGCAGTTCGCGATTCAAATTAGGACACTGCCCGACAGTTGCATTCCGGGCTTGTGCTGCTAACAATGTGGCATGCTCAAAACGTTCGATAAATTCGCGATGAGCCGGTGTCCGGCTCCGCCGGCTGTGGCTGGCCCTTTGCATGACAAGCAGAGTGAACCGGATCACCGGGAGTTGCGCATCGACAAAGTGGGGGTGCGCGGGCTGCGTTTTCCCATTCAGATCCGGGACAAAGCCAAGAGCTTGCAGAACACGGTGGCGACGGTCGGCATGTTTGTCGATCTGCCCAAGGAATTCAAAGGCACGCACATGAGCCGTTTCTTGGAAGTGCTCAATGCCCACGGCAGCGTGGTGCACGTCGAGAACATCACCGACATTCTTTATGCGATGCAGAAGAAACTGCATTCGTCGACCTCCCACCTGGAGATGGAGTTCCCATTCTTTCTGGAAAAGAAAGCGCCGATCTCCGGGCTGACCAGCGTAATGGATTACACGGCCCGGTTCGATGCCACGGCCAACGGCAAGGAAATCGACTTTGTCCTGACCGTAAAAGCCAATGTCACCACGCTTTGCCCTTGCTCCAAGGCGATCAGCTCTTACGGCGCGCATAATCAACGCGGCGAAGTCACCGTCCAACTGCGTTCCACCAAAGCGATCTGGATCGAGGACGTGATCGCCATCATGGAAAGCTCCGCCAGCTCCGAACTCTACGCGCTGCTCAAACGCCAGGATGAAAAGGCCGTCACCGAACGCGCCTACGAAAACCCGGTCTTCGTCGAAGATTTGGTGCGCAACGTGGCCCTTAAACTCAATGCCCATCCGGACGTGACCTGGTACCGCGTTGAGGCCGAAAACCAGGAGAGCATCCATAACCACAACGCCTACGCCAGCATCGAGAAAGGGTAGGTGGTTCCCGGTTCCCGGTTCAGGGTTCCCGGTTCAGGGTTCAGGGTTCGGGGTTCGGGGTTCAGCGGAACGCATCGTGAGTTGAAGGTGGCCGTTGAGCCTTGGAGCGTTTGCGCGCTTGATATCCCGCACCGCAGGCCGATGAGTTGGCATGCGGACTCGTGGTCCGTTCCTGAAGGTTGCGGTGCCGGCACTGGTCGGTATCCTGCTCGCCGGCTGTTTCGATACCAAGCAGGACATCACGCTGAATCCCGACGGCAGCGGTAAAGTGGTGATTGAATCCTCGTTCGCCCAGACCGAATTATTGTTGGGCAACGGC
>DATLUX010000346.1:0-7108 GCA_035577805.1 Verrucomicrobiia bacterium | reverse complement strand
GATCGCGATATGAACTCGAGCAACTCGAGCCAAACGTTGCCATTGGAGTTGCACCGACTTCTGAGCAGGGCAACTCAAGTACTCAAGTGTTGGAGGCCTCGAAGATGCTCTCAATGGCTGCATCCAGCACGGTGTTATAATCCTCATCGGATTGTTGGGCCGACAGCCCTTCCAGCAGCGCTCGCGAGAAGCTGGCCACCACCCCGTGGTTCCGACGGAGCCGATGGTTGCCTTCTTCCCGCGAATACCCTCCCGACAGCGCAACCACCTTCAGAACCTTGGGATGGCCGACAAAGTCAGCGTAGAAGTCGTCTTGCTCCGGCAGCGTGAGCTTGAGCATGACCAACTGATCGGCCGGCAGTTTCTTAAGACTTTCGAGGATGGCTGATTTGAGCAACGCTTCGGCTTTGGCCTTCTCCGGGCAGTGAATATCCACTTCCGGCTCGACGATTGGGACGAGGCCGGCGGCGATAATTTGCCCGGCCACTTCAAACTGCTGGTTCACGACGGCCTGAATGCCGCCGACGTTGGCCTGCTTGATGACAGAGCGCATCTTGGTTCCGAAGATGTGTTTTGCGTTGGCCTTGCTGAGAAGGGCAGGGAGCTGGGCCATGGGTTTCATCAACTGGACCCCGTCCTTTTCATCCGCCAAGCCTTTGTCCACCTTCAGAAATGGGACAATGCGTTTCACATTCCAAAGATAGTCCGCCGTCGGCTGGCCCTGGATGTCCCTGTCCATGGTGCCCTCGAACAGGATCGCGCCCAGGATACGCGCGCCGGTGAAGCTGGGGCTGGTAATGATGCGCGTGCGCATCTGATGCACCAGCGCAAACATCTCCTCTTCGTTGGACCAGGCATCTGGCTTGATTCCGTAATCGCGCAGCGCCTTGGGCGTGCTGCCACCACTTTGGTCGAGTGCGGCAATGAAGCCGGGCTCCGTCCTTATTTTTTGCAGTTGTTGTGCCTTCATGCTCGGTAAGTTCATATTGCGTTCTTAGTGCTCTCCAGCCGCCATCTCAATGAAAAACGGTGGATATAATCACGCCAAGGGAGAGGTTGCGTTACCATTCGGATCGCAAAAAATCTCTGTTCGGGCGGATCGTTCAAATCTGCCAGCCCTCGTTGTCACCGGCATGCGATTTGCTCCGTTAGCGCGCGCGCGCGCGGGAGCGCGGCGTTTACGCCGCTTCAATGTCCGGCGGGTCGGCCGCGGTGGGAGTTGCAAGCGCTTGCTCCGATTCCCAACTTGAAGCGGGCTGAAGCCGGCTGAAGCCCGTGCTCAGGGGACGCTAAACACGTACATGAACGCCGAATGACATGAAAAATGTGGATAAAAAGTCGGCGCTCGTAGAGCCCCGCTACAGCCAAATGCGAGATCTCTGAAGCGCGCTAACCAGGTACATGCGTGAGGCCGCGGCGCGAGAAAGGCTGATTCTTTTTTGAAACACACGTCCTATGTCCGAATATACGAAAAGTCTTTCGCGGGCTTACATTCACAGGACCTGCAAACGGGCCACGAAGGTCAGCGGCGATGACTACGTGATGTTGGAGTGTCCGTTCCGGCCCGTCACACACACGGTCTGCGCTGCCTGCCGTGAGGCGGTTCCCCTGGATGACGTGGAATGGGCCGACTCGGGCCAGCGCATTTCCGATTACCGCAAGGAGCTCGCGGCCGGTTTCACTTTCTGGGAGAAGATGCGCTTCGCCCTGTTCCGGACCGCCTACGAGGGCGCTTTGCGCCTGAACCTGGACGCGAAGGGTAATCCAAAGTCGGGAACGCGGCCGCTGACGGCGGATGCAGACATCGTGGTGAAGGGTCCAATGCCTGACGACCAAGCGGAGGTGATGCGGCACATGCAGGTGTTAACCGCGGCTTTGATTAGTTCCGTGCCGTCAGACTGCCAGCGGGTTCGTTGCGAGGTCCAGATGTCGCGACGTGGCGATGGGCGGCTGGCTTGTCTGATCAGCCATCCGGATAACCTCGGTGAGGCGACGACCAAGCCGAGCGCTCGTGTGGAGGAGGCGGCGACGCGGCTGGTGAGGGTGATGAACCCGTCTGGGAGCCCTTTCCCGGGATTAGCCGTGACCATGGAGCGGATGAACGACGGCAGCTGGCGCAACAACGTTAAGTTGATGGAGAGCGGACCCGCTGGTTCGCAATTTCCTCGAAAAACGTGACCTGTCGCTAACGAGGGCGACTAGGCGCAGGTCATCCATGGAGCGTCCTCACTAACCCGCTCACGGTCGTCGGCGATCAGAACCTAATCGTGGCCAACCCGCCGTGAGCAGGTTTCTTTCGTTTGCGCAGGCTATGACCCGGAGGGTTTGTCCGACTTCCTGAAGGCTTCTTCCATCGAGGAAACGCAGGATCTGCATCGCCGATGCCTGTGAACTCGCGGCCGCTCTGGCTGAAAAATCTCGATAAATCCCGCGAAAGGAAATCGGGTTTCTCCTTCTTAGCTCAGGTGACGACGAAAACGTCACTCGAAACAAATCAACACGTAAACGAATAACATTCGAAACAAACAGAGAAAACATATATGAAAGACCAACGAACGCCGGAGCCGAATCGACTCACCGAGTTGTCGGAGGTGAAGAAGCGCCGAAGCCTTAGTCCCCTGGTCGCCACGCTTATGCTCGGGAGCTTAAGCCTGAGCCTCGTCAGCACGGTGGCTGCAGGCAGTCCTGGCTACGAACCCGCCTACTGTGATGGCGTCACCGTTACCATCAACGCGATTGAGGTTCCTCAACATGCGCCGTTGCAGGCCCAGGCGGATTTGTATGAGGTCGTGTATCCGATTGGCTGGGAGTCGATTGGGATCGGCGCGCCCCAATGCAGCCCGTGTGATCATGAGGGCAATGGCATCGATTTTACTGACTATCATGACCATATCCTTGACTCCATCCCTTCCGCGCCCGGGCATGGCGAATATTCGCCCCTCTGGCACGTCTTCGTCGTGCTGCCGGCCTACACAGGAGATGCCGCGCATGACGCTCTCGTTACCGCCACGTATGCGGCCTACATCCCGGCAAAATCCGAGGAGGCAGTGGAAGATTTGGCGTCCGCGACACTTCCCGACGGTTCGCCCGTCGCCATCATGATAGACACTCACTTCTACTTCATTTGTGCGGTGGTCAACCCGCATGCCGCGCACTAGCACGAGCAGGGAACCGTCACGATCCAGATCGCCGGGCGAACGCTGCAAGCGTCGCCCGGAATTTTTCTTGTGAAGATGATGCGGTCTGCCCCGAACTTCTGGCTTTATCGAACTTGTTATCGCTCGACTGTGACGCGCAAGAAGGTTGCGGGAATGGACGTGAGGTCCTTGCGTGGGCTTTTGTTTTCCTTCGTGAACAGATCTTCCAGCTCTTTCTGCAGATCGGCGGCTCGGCCGTTCTTTTCTGCCGCTTCGAAAGCATTCATGGTTGGTCCGTAATATTTCCTGAATTCATCCAAGAGCGCTGAGGGCGATCCTCGGAAGTTGAAGGAAAACGCTTCTCGCGCGAAGGATATCTTCTCTGGCAAAATTCCGGCCGCGCCAAATCGCTCGATGACACTGCTCTCGATCCCCCAGGTCATCGGACTGACGAACCCTTCCGGCGGTGGCGGCGTGTAACTTGAGCTGATCTTCAAAACCTGCGCCACCAAAGTCGGATCATTGGGGATCCAGTTGCCCATCACGATGCGACCTCCCGGCCGGGTTACGCGCACCATTTCCTTGGCGACGTCAAACGGCTTGGGCGCGAACATCGCCCCAAAGATTGTCACGACGAGATCAAATGTCTGTGCCGACCACTGGTGGAGATTGCACGCATCGCCTTCCTGAAACCTGCAGGTAGTGAGGCCATGCTTCGCTGCTCGCTTGTTCCCTGCCTCCACGAGGTTCCGCGCGATATCGACACCCAGGACGTCCGCCCCGAGTTTCGCCGCCGGCAACGCGGTCGTGCCATCGCCGCATCCGAGATCCAGGACCTTCAGCCCTTTTGTGATTCCGAGTCGCTGGACGAGCGCCTCTGCGCTTTCTCGCATGGTCGCGGCAATGCGCGTAAAGTCGCCTTTTTCCCAGAGTGCTTGGTTTTGATTGATGGTATTCATCGTGACGTTTTGTTGATTGATTCGTTGGCTCTCGAAAATTCTTGCACGAGCGCGCTCTGCTCCGCGGCCCACGCGCCGGAAGGGATGATCTGCGACCCAAGTGCGCTGGCAGAGAGCGAGATAGAGGAAGTGCGCGTGCCGCGGTTTCAGGCCTTGGGCGTAATCTGGCCGGTGAATGACTGGGCCACAATCTTGCCGGCCCGCACGACGAACGTGTCCGTGCCCAGCGCGTAGACGTTGTCGGCCGTCTCCGCCGTCCATAGAATGTAAGCATGGTCGCCCTCGACCAACTGCTCCTTCATGCTGAAGGTTGCGCCAGGTTTCCTGAACTCTGCAATCAGCGCCTCGAACAACGGCCTGATCGCGTCGATTCCCTTGAGGAGCCCTTTTTGCGTGAAGAAGATGGCACCCGGAGCGTAGTCAGAGAGAACGCCTGGGAGGTCGCGCTCGGCAAAAGCGCTTAAATGGTGGTCGATAACGTCTTTGGTTGAGGTCATTTCAATTTCCTCTTTCGTGTCTGGTTGTTCGTTTGAACGACGCTGTTCGGGCAGTCCGGATCCCCGACCCGCTCAGCAAACAGAACAACGTCGCTTCGTCCCCATACGATGAGAGATGGGCGAAAGCAAACGAAACTCACTGGGACTTTAGGTCCACAGACCGCACAGAAGCGCCTGGGTCATGCCCAAGCCGATGCCCTCGATGCGCCCGTCACGATGGCCGTTTGATGTTCTTTGCTTGTCGCATTCATGGCTTTCTCCACTTTGGTCTCCATGAACCTGACCTTCGGGAAACTCGAAACTCTTGGCCTTCTCACCCCTCACCCCGGCCCCACTCCGGCCCCGGCCCTCTCCCCGTTGAGGCCGTTGAGGGGAGAGGGATGTACGCGGTCGCAGACCGCCGCTCCAGGTCAGAAATCCGCATCAAGCACGATGCGATAGCGCGCTTTCCCGGATTCGAGTCGGGCGAAGGCCTCGTGGATCCTGCTCATCGGGAAGTGTTCAGTCTGGGGCGCCACGTTGTGGTGTGCAGCAAACTCCAGCATCGTCTCGATCGCCACCGGCGAACCAGTAGGCGAGCCTGAGACACTACGCTGACCCATGATGAGCGAGAAGGCCGCGACTGGGATCGGTTCCAGGACGGCCCCGACGACATGCAGCCGGCCGTTCGGGGCGAGCGTGCCGATCATCGCGTCCCAATCGAGCTTCACGTTGACGGTGCTGATTACGAGATGGAAACTGCCGGCGAGCTTCTTAATCGCCGCGGAATCTTTGCTGGAGACGACGTGGTTGGCTCCGAACCCCTTCGCTTCGTCGAACTTGTTCTCGCTGGAGGTGAATGCGGTCACATCACAGCCATACGCAGCGGCGAACTTCACGGCCATATGTCCCAACCCACCGATGCCGATGATACCCACTCGATTGGTGGGCCTGGCGTACATGGCGAGCGGAGCGAAGACCGTGATGCCTCCGCACAGAAGCGGTCCGGCTTCGGCGAAGTTGAGCGGGTCCGGCAGCGGGATGGCCCAGGCCCAATGCGCGCGGATGTGGGACGCGAACCCGCCACGATGGCCGACGATGGTCGGTTGCACTTGCGGGCAAAGGTGATGGCTTCCCGACATGCATTGGTGACAATGCATGCAACTTCCCGAGTTCCAGCCGACCCCGACGCGCTGTCCAACCTTGAGTCCCTTGGCATTCGGACCCACGGCGGTGACTCGACCGATGACTTCGTGGCCGAGAATCGCGGGGTACTGCGAAATGCCCCACTCGTTGTTCAGGATGGAAAGATCGGAGTGACACAAGCCGCAATGTTCGACGGCGACTTCAACGTCCTCGGCGTCGAGCGGTCCGAGATCAACGGTTTCAAGCACCATCGGCTGTTTCGCCGCCTTGGCCACCCATGCCTTCGGCTGCGTGGCGGAAACAGAAACCGGTTGTTTTAATCTGCTGCGTGGCTCTTGAGTTAATGTAGCAGTCATAGACGAGTTCCTTTCTGTTTAGACTAGGTTAATCGCGACATCGATGTTCCCGCGTGTCGCTTTGGAGTAAGGACACGTTTGGTCCGCGCCGTCTAAAATCGATTGCGCGACCTGACGTTCCAAACCCGGCAGGCTGGCATTGAGACGAGCGCGGAGAGAGTAACCGTCGTCACCCGTGCAGAGATCCACTTCGGCGTCGACGGTTGGATCAGCCGGGAGCCTCACCTTCATTTGGGCGGCAACAACCTTTATCGCACTGAGGAAACAACTCGACCAACCCACCGCAAACAACTGCTCCGGGTTGGTGCCAGTACCCGGAGCGCCCGGAACAGAAAGCTTTACGTCCAGCCGGCCATCGGACGTCCGGGACGCGCCTCCCTCGCGGCCACCGGTCGTGTGGGCTTTGGCGGTGTAAAGAACTTTTACGGGATGAGTCGTGGTGCTTCCTTCGGACCTTTGCGTTGTATTCATAGTTGCATTTCCTTCGGTTTAATTTGTCGCGATCACAATTCTGCGCACACAGACAACAGCGAGAATTCCTCGCGGAATGGCCAATATGAATTCGAAGATTATCGCGGGTGTAGGCCAGCCGGGCAATGATGGTGCCGTCCGGGAATGGAAGCGTCCCTTCCCGATACGCCTGTTACTTTCATGGCGCGTTGGAGTTGGTTTCGGCCGGCGAGCCCGCCTTCATGAGTGCGGTGGCTTCCTCCAACTGAATCCGTGCAAAGAGCCATGCTAGCCAGGCATCTCCCGTATCCTCGGCCACACGAGCTGGCATGTCGGGCGGCGCCAAGGCATTTCCTTTGGCGATCATTGCTCGCGCCTCATCCTGCTTGCCAAGCTGCCAATAGGCCATGGCCAACACGCCATAGGCAGGCCCTTGTGCTGCTTTGCGACGGCTATCGACTGATCGGCCGGCCCACTCGGCGGCGTCGTTAAAATGCCCCAAACGATATTCCGATAATGCCTTGCAGATTTCGAAAAACGGCATGGCCCCTTCGTTGCCGGCCCCGAGGGTCACCGCCGTATCG
>DATLUX010000345.1:0-11299 GCA_035577805.1 Verrucomicrobiia bacterium | reverse complement strand
CGTCACGGCACCTACGTCGGTTCCAGGCGACTTCTTGTGAAGCGCAGTGCAGACAAGCAGGAAGTGCGGGCCCGAATTTGCCCGCTCAATTAATAGCTCAGCTTGGAGCGCAGCGATTCCTCGTCTTCGCCAAGGAGCGATTCGGTCCAACGCGGGAGAGAAGGAGTGAGTTGCTCGAGGAGCTTCCGGCAATCCGCCTCCGACAGGCGCAGGGACCTGGAAACGGCATGCATAAACCCGAGGAGCGTTTGCTTTTCGTAACTGGCTAATCCCTGCAAGACCGGAAGCGAATACAGGCTCAGAGTCAGACCATAGACCAGCGTATGCCATCCGTGCGCGCGTCCCTCTTCCACCGCATTCAAATAGCGTTGCACCAGCCGCTGGTCCCGAAGCGGCCGAAGCCGTTTCAGCTGGGCCTGGCCGACCCGGCGACTGGCGCCGGCGAACGGCCGTAGGAGCGGCTCCAGCTCGATCGACAAATCAAACGCCACCAATTCGCGCGTTTCATTCCTGCTGGCGTGCCGGAAAGCCCGTTGAATCGCGGGCAACTCGTGCGGAATCAAAATCTGCGCTTGATACGACTCGAGGAACTGCAGCAGGGACGCCACGCTATCCACATTCCGCAGATGCAAGGAATGCGAAGCGGTGCTCAGCGAAACCAACCCTTCCGCCGTGCCCAGCTGCTGCACCAGAGGATGCCAATCCCCCAGCAGCTCGGTCGATTCTGGCTTCGGTTCTCGCAACATGATCCCGACAGTCCACTTTCCGCGCACGGCCGGGAGTGGAACCGTCTGAATGCTATATCGGCAAATCCCGCTCCGGCCAACAGGAAAACCTGCTCCGCCAAAAATAAATCCGCCACGGTTGGCCTGCGGTTTGCGTGGCGGTCCAGGGCATTTTTATCTTGATCTGCCCAGGCCAAACGTCCGCTCTGGCGTCCCAGAAATCTTGCCGTGGCATTCCGTAATCCTAAATCCTAATCGCCAATCTTGGTCACCGTCGCGCATCCGGTCGTCATCAGGATTAGGATTACGGCTCGAAGCTTGGAGGAATGCGATGATTGCCGCTCGCTGAGACCACCTCAAAAAAACTCGCCGCGTCTCACCCCGCCCCTCATCCTGTCGGCCCGTGCACCTGGCTCACCTGCGGCTTCGCGACTTCCGCAATTTAGCGCGGTTGGATGCCGAATTCGCGCCTGGGTTCCACGTCTTGCTGGGCGACAACGCCCAAGGCAAAACCAATCTTCTCGAAGCCGTCTATCTTCTGGCCACCTTGCGATCCTTCCGCGGTGTGGGCGGTGCCCAAATGATCCGGCATGGACAGACGGGTTATTTCGTCGGCGGCCGCGTCGTCGGCCCCGGCCCGCGCTTGGTCCGCATCTACTGGTCCGCTCGCGAGCGCCAGCTCACGCTCGATGGCCAGCCGGTGCGGCGACTGACCGATTATTTGGGAGTCCTGCGCGCCGTCGTCTTCTGCACGGAAGACCTGCAGTTAGTCAAAGGCACCGGGCGGATCCGGCGCCGTTTTCTCGACTTGCTGCTCTCGCAGACGCATCCCGCTTACCTGCCCTTGCTGCAAAACTACGCCCGCGCGTTGCGTTCCCGGAACGTCCTGCTCAAACAACGTGTGCTCGACGAGCCGACCTTGGAAGGGTTTTCGCGCGAACTCGTCAAGCTGGGCTCTGCCATCATCCAACACCGGCGCGCTCTGGCGCCGCAGCTGTCTCAGCTCGCCCGACAGGCTTATGGCCAGCTGACCCACGACGCCGAGGAACTGCGCATCGAGTATGACTCCTGCGTTCAACAGGATTTTGCCGTCGAGCTGGCTCAATCCCGCAGCCGCGAACTGGCTGGTCGCTCGACCGTGATTGGACCGCACCGTGATGAGCTCCAGCTACTCTTGAACGAGAAATCCGCCGCGCAATTCGGCAGTGAAGGCCAAAAACGATCCCTGGCCATCGCGCTTAAGATGGCTCAAGCCGGATACTTGAGCGAGTTGCACGGGTCACCTCCCGTTCTTCTGATCGACGATGTCATGGGCGAATTGGACCTGAAACGGCGCACCGGCTTGTTACCGTTGCTGGAACGGGCCCATCGCGCGCAAGGGCAGGTCTTCATGACCTGCACGGAAGAGAATTGGCCGCGTGATCTCGGACTGGATCTCAAGCGCTGGAGTGTGTTCGCAGGAACGTTGCAACCCATCCCATGAACAGACCCTCACCCGGCCTGCGGCCATCCTCTCCCATCCGACCCTGGCTACGCCGGAGGCTTCGCCGAGGCGAGTGGGAGAGGAGCTGGGGGTGAGGGCTCTTTTGCATGTAGGTTCATGGCCCCAATGTTCGTGCACATGAGGTGCACGTGGAAGCTCTCCATGAACCTCGGGGGGAAAAACGGAAAGCGGAAAGCGGAAAGCGGAAACACGGGGGCGTTTTCGGAACGAAGGGTTCAAGGGCCCAATGCGCGTACAAAAGCAGATGGACGCTACCCATGAACCGACCTTCAGGTAGCAGCCGACGTCAGGAGGCTCACTCTGCCCCAACGCGTTCGTCGGGAAAAAGATCAGAGCCTCGTTACCTCGGCTGCTACGTCAGATTGGTGGGTTCATGGTCCCAATGCGTGTGCAAAAGCAGATGGAGGCTACCCATGAACCGACCCTCACCCGGCCTTGCGGCCACCCTCTCCCATCCGATGGGAGAGGGGCTGGGGGTGAGGGCTCTTTTTCAGTTGAAGTTCATGGCCCCAATGCGCGTGCACGTCATGTGCAGGTGTTTGCTACCCATGAACCGACCCTCAGGTAGCAGCCGACGTCAGGAGGCTCACTCTACCCCAACGCGTTCTCCGGGAAAAAGATCGGAGCCCTTCGACAGGCTCAGGGTGTACCTCGTTACCTCGGCTGCTACGTGAGATTTGGGTTGGGTTCAAGGCCCCAATGTGCGTCCGAAATTCGGAGGTCCGGGCTTTCCATGAACTTCAGAGCTGGAGGTCAGCCCCACCTTGGCCCCGTGCTGGCTCGCGGCCTACTTTTTCACCTCATTTTTGGGATGAAGAATGGCCTTAGCGACATCACATATGCGTAGAGTGGCCCGATGACGCCACCATCGGACTCGAACAACAAAAATCGCCGTACTGAACGAACAACGAAAAGGACATTCCAATGGCCTAATTCTCAACCACAAACAGATATGAAACTCTCTCTCTCTCAAACATCGTGGCAAGGGTTTTACCCTAATCGAGTTACTAGTCGTAATTGCTATTATCGCCATTCTGGCCGGTTTACTCCTTCCGGCGCTGGCCAAAGCCAAGGCGAAGGCTGCCCTCGCGGGTTCGGCCAACAACATGAAACAGGTCAGCTTGGCCTTTATTGTGTGGGTGAATGACAGCGAAAAAGCCGCCTTGCCGTGGCGCATTGATTACACCGACGGCGGCACGAGGATGCATCCATCTGGTCTTAATAACAACGCTTGGTTCCAGTACTCCTGGATCTCGAATGAACTGCTGAACCCGAAGGTATTGGCCTGCCCCGCTGACAAAGAAGCCAAACCGGCGGACGATTTTACCGGCAATGCCCAGGGTGGATTTTTGCATCCGAACTATCGCAACGAGGCTTGCAGCTATAATCTCGGGCTGGATGCCGGGTCCATCGGAGCCGACGGCACCACTGGGAAGGCCGGTGAGATCCTTCCGTTCGAGCTGTCCCAAGAGCACGTCCTGCTGACGGATCGCAACGTGAATACCGGACCCGCCAGCGGTGGGTGTTCTTCAGGCATCAATCCCGTCTATGGGCTCACAGCTAGTGCCAATGCCGCCCAATGGCTTGTCAAACCGAACTATGGTCACGGTAACATCGGCAACGTCGGCTTGTGTGATGGCAGCGTCACGAAAGCCGCGCGCAAAGAGCTCAATGAAATCATCGCCAAGGCAGACGACAACGGAAGCGTTCATTTCCTCTTGCCACGCCCGACTCTGTAAGCCGCCAGGTCTTTCCGCTGTTTCCAGGCTTAGTTTAGTTTAGTTACGCAAGCGCCCCCCGAGAGTGGGGCGCTTCTTTTTTAATTCACCTCCTCCACGGGTCTGCAACGCTTGACGCTAGCTAGAGCTTGTCCCGAAAAGGGCGATTTCGGCCTTTGTCGGAAACTTCGTCGGAAACTTTGTCGAGGACTTTGTGACAATGTTGGGATTTCGACAAAGTTTGCGACAAAGATTCCGACAAAGTTTGTCCCGAGAGCGTTCCTGGGACAGGCCCGGGACAGGCCCTAGCAAGTTCGCTTTCGAAGCGCGACTTACCTCTACTGGCTGCTGCAATGGGACGAAAACGAGGCCCCCAGCCGCTCGATCAACTCTCCCAATTCCGCGGCCGGCAAAAACCCCGTTAGCCGCTTCAACTTGGTCAGGTCCGGACGCCGGCGTGGGAAATCTTCAAAACCCGCTGTATACGCTTCCTCATAAGGGACGAACTCGATCGTGGACGTCGAACGGAGTGTGCGCGTGATGAGCTGAGCCAGCTCGAGCATGCTGATTTCAACAACCCCGCCAACGTTCACGATTTGACCAGGCGCCTCCGGACAACGTTCCAGGCGCAGCAAGGCCTCCACCGTATCAGCCACATCGCAGAAGCAGCGCGTTTGCTTGCCGTCGCCAAAGACGCGCAGGGGTTGGCCCGACCGAGCCGCGGCCAGGAAGCGCGGCAGGACCATGCCGTAACGGCCGCTCTGGCGCGGGCCAACCGTATTGAACAACCGCGCGATGATCACGGGCAGGTTTCGCTCTCTCGCATAAGAAAGCGCCAGAAATTCGGCCATCAATTTGGAGCATGCATAGCTCCAACGCGCCACGGTGGGCGGCCCGATGTTCAGATCCGCATCCTCTCTCAAAAGCTCACGCTCCGACTTTCCATAAACTTCCGAACTCGAAGTCAGCACTACTTTGGCTCCGTGCTGGCTGGCGGCCTGCAGCACCGCTTCCGTTTCGTCGAGATTCGTTTGGATGGCCCGCAGTGGAGATTCCAGCACCCGATCGACTCCGACCGTTGCCGCCAAATGATAAACTGTTTCTGCTTCACCAACCCATTCAGCCAATTCCACACACCGCGATACGCTTGCCTGAACCCAACGCAGGCGGGGGTGACTGCGAACGTTGGCAAGGTTTTTGGCTGAGCCCGTGGACAGATCGTCGATCACGCCCACTGATTTGCCCTCCGCCAGCAGTCGTTCGACGAGATGAGACCCAATAAAGCCGGCGCCGCCGGTGACCAGGGTTTGGCCAGCGCGTTTCATCGGCTGACGCAGTTCCCCTCAGATGGTTTGTGGTTGAACCCGGCTTCCGGTTCCAATCTCATTTGGTGGGGGCAGTATCCCCGAACACGAAGCAACCAGCAACTCGCATCAGCAACTCCCGCTGTTGGGTCAAACAAGGATTGACACAAATAGTCGGCACTTTACTGTGAATAGCCGATCGGCTCCCGTTCTTAGGGCTGAGGAATGCGAGGTCCTCATCCTGTTGGAAGCGGGTGCGTAACAACAACAAAGCCAACAACCATGCACCATGAAAGTCGCATATACCTATCCTCGCAAGGGTTTTACCCTAATTGAACTACTCGTCGTAATCGCCATCATCGCTATTCTAGCCGGCCTCTTACTTCCCGCCTTGGCCAAGGCTAAAGCGAAAGCCGCTCTCGCCGGCTCGGCAAACAACCTCAAGCAAATCGCTTTGGCCTACATCGTTTGGGTCAACGACAGCGAAAAGTCCGGATTGCCCTGGCGCACTGACATCACCGACGGGGGGACCAGGAACCACCCGAGCGGCCTCCAGAACAACGCCTGGTTCCAGTATGCCTGGATCTCAAACGAGTTGCTTAACCCTAAGGTTCTGGCATGCCCTGCTGACAGGGAAGCGAAGCCGGCCGAAGACTTTACCGGCAATGCTCAGGGCGGATTCCTGCACCCCAATTTCCGCAACGAGGCCTGCAGTTATAATTTGGGCTTGGATGCAGGATCTGTTTCGAGCGGCTTTGTGGGCGGATCACCCAACGCAGTTGTCGGCTCGGTTCTCCCGTTCGAGTTAGCCCAAGAGCACGTTCTTATGACTGATCGCAACATCAACTGCGGCCCGGCCAGCGGTGGTTGCTCCTCCGGTCTCTCGCCGGTCTATCAGCCGCCCATCGGTTCAAGCGCCTGGATCATCAAACCCAAGTACGGTCATGGCAGCATCGGGAACGTCGCCCTCTGCGACGGCAGCGTCCAGAAAGCCCCCAAGAAGGACTTGAACGAAATGCTCGCCAAAGGCGTGGATGATAACAGTGTCCACTTTCTTTTACCGCGGCCAGCCCTCTAATAAAGACGTTAGCGACTCATTTTACTCATTTCCCGGAATCGTAGCGCCCCATCCGGGGCGCTTTTCTTTCCCGTCGCCGCCGCCTTTTGATGCGTGTTCCGGCTGGCCCTGAGGCCCTGACGTGTTGAAGCGCTGGTGGGGTCGAACAGAATCAACCGGCACGCAAGCCTCGCTCCCTTATTCTGGGCTTCCCTTCCAACGTGCCTCTTGGTTAATTCTGCCCGCACGCACAGCGAACGCAGCCGCGATGAACGTTAACCTAGGCATCTGGGACAAGCTCTCGAAGCTGATGGTGTTTTTGCTTTTCGTAGCGGGATTGCTCGCGGTCTTTTTCTGGTATCTGCCGTTGATCCAACAGAACCAGCGTTATCGCAAACAGCTTCTCACTCTGGAAGCCAAACACGCTGAGGAAGAGAAGAAGGGCCGCCAATTGCGCACCGCCATCGAAGCCCTCCAAAACGATCCGAAGACCGTAGAACGGTTGGCCCGGGAAAAATTGGGCTGGGGTAAGACCAACGAAATGGTGGTGCGCTTCGAGCCTCCGGCAACGCCGCGAAGATAGGCGATCCGGTTTGGCGAAGTCTGAGGTTCCGCCATCACTAGACGGTCAGGATCTCCTTTTCCTTGTGGGCGAGGTGCGCGTCGATCTTGGCGATATACTGGTCGGTGAGCTTCTGCGCCTCCTTTTCGCCGTGCAACAGGTCATCTTCGGTGATGGTGCCTTCCTTGGACTCCTTTTTCATGTGCTCGATGGCATCACGACGCACGTGCCGAATAGCGACGCGTCCGTTTTCGGACATTTTGTGAATCACCTTCACGAATTCCTGGCGGCGTTCCTGGCTAAGGTCCGGCAAAACAATCCGGATCACCTTGCCTTGCACCGAGGGATTAAATCCGAGATTTGCCTTCTGAATCGCCTTCTCGATCGGATGCGCGGTGCCCGCGTCCCAGGGTTGGATCACCAACATGCGCGGCTCCGGAGTGGTAATGCCAGCCAACTCGCGAATCCGCATGTGCGAACCGTAAACCTCCACCAGAATGTTCTCCACCAACGCTGGAGAGGCTTTGCCGGTCCGAACCCCGGAAAACTCATGGACCACCACCTCTTCGGTCTTGATCATCTTCTCTTCCGCCTCAAGTAGAATATCGTCCACTGGCATAGGACTTAGCCTACCAAATTGACGCGCAGTTGTATAGCGCGAAGAGCGCTGTTGCCTGTCGTCCCGACTCACTCCAAGATTCGCCCAACGCAAGAAACGGAAATGACGGGCCAGCTCTCTGCCGCCGAGGAACGGTTCGAACGCATCCGGCAACGCGCCGGATTGTTCCTGGCGCCGGCGGCGGCTCTGGTGCTTTGGCTTCTGCCGATCGGCGAACTGACCGCCAGCGCGCATCGGTTGCTGGGAGTCCTCGGCCTGGCGGTGGTCCTTTGGATGACGGAGGCGTTGCCGCTCCCCGTGACGGCTCTCCTCGGGCCGGCGCTATGCGTGCTCACCGGAATTGCCTCCGCCCGGGATGTGTTTCACAGTTTCGCCGATCCGATCATCTTCCTGTTTCTCGGCAGTTTTTTGCTCGCCGAAGCCATGTTGCACCACGGGTTGAATCGGAGAATTGCCTACCAAATCCTCGGCTGGCGCCTGGTGAGCAGCACGCCGGGCCGTTTGCTGGCGGCGTTTGCCGCCCTGACCGGCTTCATCTCCATGTGGATCTCCAACACGGCCACCACCGCGATGATGTATCCCATCGCCATGTCCTTGTTGACAGAACTCAGGCGCGAGCAGCAGGAGCGACACGAGTCGGGGGCCTCCGCGCGTTATGGCACAGGACTCATGCTGGCGACGGCGTTCGCCGCGTCGATCGGCGGGCTGGGCACGCCGGTGGGGACTCCGCCGAATCTGATCGGCTTGGGGTTGATCGAGCAGCATCTGAGCCTGCGGCTGACCTTCTTTCAATGGACCTGTTTTGGCGTCCCGTTGGCGATTGTGTTAGTGACACTGCTGGTCGCTTATCTGAACCACGTGTGCCCTGCCGACAAAGCCGCGTTCACGGGCAGCGCCGCTTGGCTGCGCGGGGAACAAGCCGGCCTTGGGCCCGTGCGCCGCGGAGAGCTCAACGTCCTGGCGGCGTTCGGCCTGACCGTCCTTCTCTGGTTGATTCCAGGTGCATGCGCACTGGCGTTGGGCAGCGAAGATCCCACGGTTAAATGGCTGAATCAGCATTTCCCGGAAGCCATCGCGGCTCTCCTCGGCGGGCTGCTGCTCTTTATTCTGCCTACGGATCTGGCCAAGCACCAATTCACCTTGGGATGGAACGAAGCCAAGCGCATTGATTGGGGAACGATTCTGTTGTTCGGCGGCGGGTTGGCCTTGGGCGATCTGATGTTCTCCACCGGCCTGGCACGATGGTTGGGTGAGAAACTCGTCGGCATCCTGCATGTGCACTCCACGTTGGGCTTGGTGGCGCTATTCACGGGGACCGCCATTTGCCTCTCGGAAGCCACATCCAACACCGCCTCCGCGACCATGATTGTTCCGGTGGCCATCGCCGTCTCGCGTGCCGCGGGCGCAAACCCGCTCGGGCCGGCCTTGGGCGCGTGTCTCGGCGCGTCCATGGGCTTCATGCTGCCGGTCTCCACGCCTCCCAACGCCATCGTTTACGGGTCAGGCTGCGTGCCGCTCATAAAGATGATGAAATATGGATTACTGCTGGATTTGATCGGCTTCCTGGTAATTGTGCCCACAGCCGCCTGGTTCATCCCCTGGTTGGTGCGCGGCTGATCGAAGACGAGTGCAGTTGCACACTGCCCCCGACGCGAACACTTTCTGCCGTTCTCACCCCACCCTGGCCCTCTCCCCGTTGAGGGGAGAGGGATTCTCGCGGTTGGCGTGTTGAGTCCATACCGAAATCGCGCTGACGGGGGGCAGTGCGTGAATACGCCCCAGAAGCTCCCCCTTCGAAGAAAGCGGCGACAATCCAGCTTCGGCATATTAGAGTTTGTGCTTCATGAAAGATGCTTATATCGCCGCCAAGGAACGGTGGGCGCGCAAAATGGCCGGCCACGCCAAGGCATCCGTTCGTTCGAGCGATCGTTTGCCGCCTGGTCAGCGGCAAGTTCATAACTTTCCGGTCCTTGACCTTGGGCTTCAGCCCGACATCCCTTTGGAGAAATGGGAACTGAAGATTGATGGTCTGGTTGATCATCCCATGACCCTGACGTGGGACCAATTCCTGGCCCTGCCGCAGTTCAAGGACGCGAGCGACTTTCATTGCGTGACGACCTGGAGCCAGTTCGACATGACTTGGGAGGGCGTGGCCTTCTTCACGATCTACGACTTGGTCAAACCCAAAGCCGACGCGAATCATGTCTTTTTCAAAGGCTACGACGGGTATTCGACCAACAACCCTTTGGCCGTGTGTATGGATGACGATGTGTTGATCGCCCACCGGTGGAACGGCCAGCCGCTGACTAAAGCCCATGGCGGGCCAGCCCGTTTTATCCTGCCCAAGCGGTATGCGTGGAAGGGAGCAAAGTTTCTTCGCGAAATCATTTTCCTTAAGGACGACCTGCTCGGATTCTGGGAAGTCCGCGGTTACTCAAACACGGCGGATCCGTGGACTGAAGACCGCTTTTCAGGCACTTGAGCCTATGCCGGCCACGGTTTACTTCGATTTCAACGCAACTACTCCGCTTGATCCCGCGGTGCGTGAAGCCATGCTGCCGTACCTCGGGGAGATCTACGGCAACCCATCGAGCGTGCATCACGTCGGCCGCCGGGCCCGCGCGTTGCTCGATGATGCGCGCGATCGAGTAGCTGCAGTCTGGTCCTGCCGCCCTAGTGAAGTGATCTTTACCAGCGGCGGGACTGAAAGTGTCAACCTCGCCATCTTCGGGTCTGCGCGCCAGGGCCGCCACCGGGGCCGTCATATCATCACCAGCGCCGTGGAACATCACGCTGTCCTACACGCTTGCGAGTACCTGGCTCGCAACGAAGGTTATCAAATCACCTATCTGCCGCCGGACTCGGCTGGCCGAGTTCGTGTCGATGATCTCACCCAGGCGCTTCGCCCAGACACCATTCTCGTCAGCATCATGGCCGCGAATAACGAGACCGGGTCCATTCAGCCGGTCGCAGAGCTGGGCGCCGTCTGCCGGGAACGAGGGGTGCTGTTCCACACCGATGCGGTGCAATGGTTCGGCAAAGAACCGTTCCGAGATATCCACCAGTTTAATGCCGATCTCGTTTCGATCTGTGCGCATAAGTTCCACGGACCGAAAGGCGCCGGCGCGTTGTTCATTCGCTCACCGCTTCATCCAGACCCGATTCTGTTTGGTGGCGGCCACGAAAACGAACGCCGAGCCGGCACGGAGAATTTGCCGGGCATCATCGGCTTGGCCGCCGCGACTGGCCGTTTCCTAACCAAGCCCGTCTTCCCTGCAGCTCACCTTCAAGCCCTCACCGGACGACTTGTCGCTGTCATCGATCGGCTTTCATCCGAAGGTGTAGTCCTACGGAGTCCACGCACGGGACGACTAAGCAACACGGTGGCTTTCACCGTCCGGGGCAGCGATAGCATCTCGTTGTTGGCCGGCTTGGATCTGGAGGGCATCTGCGCCTCGAGTGGATCGGCCTGTTCGGCGGGTTCTGTGGAGCCTTCGCACGTCATGCTGGCCCTAGGCGTCCCGCGTGAGGAGGCAAACGCCCTGGTCCGATTTTCTTTGGGCCGCGAGTCGACTCTGGAAGAGGTGCAGCGAGTGGAAGATGTTTTGCCCAAGGTCATCGCGCGAGCCCAGGGCTAACGGACGTGTTTAGCACCACAAACGCTGCGCGCATGGGTAGCTTCGACCTCCGAAATTTCGGACGCACATTGGGGCCTTGAACTGCTCCCTCTCCCCTCAACGGGGAGAGGGTCGGGGTGAGGGGTGAGAAGGCCAAGAGTTTCGAGTTCCCGAAGGTCAGGTTCATGGGTAG
>DATLUX010000344.1:0-2204 GCA_035577805.1 Verrucomicrobiia bacterium | reverse complement strand
CTTCCATTTTGACGAGGGCGACATTTCCATTCATCGCGAATGGATCGAGTATCACGTGCGCAAGTGCGATGTGGTCATCCCGCTGGTCGCCATTGCCACCCCCGTCGAATACACCCGCAATCCGCTCGGCGTCTTCGAGTTGGATTTCGAGGAGAATCTCCGGGTCATCCGCTACTGCGTGAAATTCGGCAAACGCATCATATTCCCATCGACCTCTGAGGTGTACGGCATGTGCGACGAAGCGGAGTTCGATGAAGACCACTCCAAGCTGGTGCTGGGCCCCATCCGGATGCAACGCTGGATTTATTCCTGCATCAAACAACTGCTCGACCGGGTCATCTGGGCTTACGGCGAGAAGGAGCATCTGCCCTTCACGCTCTTCCGCCCGTTCAATTGGGTGGGACCCAAACTGGACAGCTTGAACTCCGCCCGCATCGGCAGTTCCCGGGCCATTACCCAGCTCATCCTCAACCTGGTTCAGGGGAACCCCATCCTCTTGATTGATGGCGGCAACCAGAAACGCTGCTTCACCGACGTCGCTGAAGGGATCGAATGCCTCTACCGCATCATTGAGAATCCCGAAGGGGTTTGTGACGGGAAGATCATCAACATTGGCAATCCAGACAACGAAGCCAGCATCCGCGAACTGGCCGAGATGCTCGTGGCCCGATTTGAGAAACACCCCTTGCGCAGCCGGTTCCCGCCTTTCGCCGGCTACCAGCAGGTGGAAAGCGCCTCCTACTATGGCGCCGGCTATCAGGACGTCCAACACCGGCGCCCCAGCATCCGCAATGCCCAGCGCCTCTTGGACTGGCATCCCAAAATCAGTCTGGAGTCTTCGGTCGAGCACACCTTGGACTTTTTCCTCACTCAAGCGGTTCAGTCAGGCGAGTTCACGCCATGACCCCGGCCGGACTGCGGATCGATGTCGATACCTACCGGGGCACCCGCCTGGGCGTGCCTGCTCTCTGCGAATCCTTGGCTCGACATGACCTTCGCGCCACGTTCTTTTTTTCCGTCGGCCCTGACAATATGGGCCGGCATCTCTTGCGCCTGTTGCGGCCGGCTTTCCTGCGGAAGATGCTTCGCACGAGTGCCCCGAGCTTGTATGGCTGGGATATCGTTTTTCGCGGCACGCTGGGTCCCGGACCGATCATCGGCCAAAAATTGGCGGAAGTCATCCGCGCCTGCGCCAGGGCGGGCCACGAAATCGGACTCCACGCCTGGGACCATCACGCTTGGCAATGCCGGGTCGCCAAAATGTCGGGCGCCGAGGTCCGGGCTGTCCTCGATCATGGCATGAACCTCATGACGGAGATCCTGGGTCGCCCGCCGACCTGCTCCGCCGCTCCAGCCTGGCGGTGCACAGACCAGGTCCTCCTCGAAAAGCTCGCCTTCCCCTTCGAATACAATTCGGATTGCCGCGGTAATGGCATCTTCCGCCCCATCGTCGCGAGGCGGGAATTGCCGCAACCTCAGATCCCCACCACCCTGCCGACCTATGACGAGGTCATCGGCCGCCGCGGAGTCAACCGCGCCGACTTCAACGGATGGCTGCTTCGACAGATTAAGCCGGACCAACTGAATGTACTGACCGTCCACGCCGAGTCCGAAGGCATTCGCTGTCGTGACTCGTTTGACCAGTTTCTTGTCCAAGCGCGGAACCAGGGCATTTCGTTCTCGCCGCTCGGCGAATTGCTTCCGTCGGACCCGGTTCGGCTACCGACCGCATCCGTCACTACTGGAGAGATCGAAGGTCGGGAAGGCTGGATCTCAATTCAATCGACGCGCCCGCCTCAGACATCCTGAGGCTCTATCGGCTGGAATTCGAATACTCGAATCGCGGCACGCAAATTTTGCGTCGAACCATTTGAACCTTATGGACGTTAAACAATAAGGTGCATCCCGAGTCGAAGCCGATCACAGAAAACAAAATGCAACAGGCAGTCGCTATCTCCATAATCGCCCTCTTCTCGACAACTCTTTGGGCCGGAGAGGCCAAGGTCGAGAGTGTCTCGACGAACACACAGGGATTCGATCGGGAGGTAACCGAATGGGCTCAACTACTCAGGCTGCCCGGCCTTTCTTTGGCCATAGTGCAGGATGGAACCATTGTTCATCAGCTGCGCCTCGGTTTCGCTGATCTAGAAAGCAAGAGGCCCGTAACCGACGAAAGTATCTTCTGGCTGGCCTCCCTCACCAAG
>DATLUX010000343.1:0-27528 GCA_035577805.1 Verrucomicrobiia bacterium | reverse complement strand
CCTCGAAGTGTATCGCGTCGGCGACGGACTGGTGGAACGCCGGCCGTTTTCCTGGGATGAAGTGCGCGGCGTCACCCGCATTAAACCGCTCCCCCAACCGCAATCGGCCAAGGACAACAAATAGTCGATCTTAAACGCCCGCGGGAATGGTCCCAAAATACAAACGGCATTCGAGGATCGACCTAACCCTGGGCATCGTGATGGCCGCCGCAGGCATGATCCTGGCCTTCAATCACGGGAGTTTTCCTTTCCTCGCCTTGGCAAAACCTTAAACTCAGCGCGTGAGATCCATACTCGCCATTGGCCTGGCCCTGCCTGCCGTCGCCCCTCTGATGATGGCAGGCCTGCTCGCCGCCGATACCAACGAATTGCGGCGGACTCCGGTCCAGCGGATGGAGCCGGACGTGCTGAAGGCCACCCACGAGGCGGTGCAACGTTTCGCGCGCGAACGGGTGGCCTTGCCGGACCTGGGAGCGCGCGAAGATTTCCGCGCCGTCATTCACGTCCACGCCGAGGATTCCAATCATACCAAAGGCACACGCGCCGAGGTGTTGGCCGCTGCCAAAGCCACCGGCGTGCGCGCCGTCCTGTTTACTGATCACCGCGGCCCCCAGACCAACACCTGGCACGAACTCCGCGACGGCGTCCTCTTTCTGGCTGGCTCGGAGGATGGCGACGGCAAGCTGCGTTTCCCCAACTTCGGATCCAATCGGGAGCCGTTGCCGGATGGCGAACTGCGCTTCATCACGCATGTGGAAGAACGTTATGACGCGGATCCCAAGGGATTCGCCGGCATGGAGATCGTCAACCGGCATAGTGACGCCATCCTCGACCAAAGCGCCCAGGAATATCTGGCCGCAGCGGCCCGCCAACCGGACCAGTGGCAGAAGGTGGCGGAGCTGTTCAAAGCCTATCCGGACGAGATGTTCGCGGCCGGCTGCGACTATCGGGCGGAAATCATGGCGAAGTGGGACCGGGAAACGGAGCGGCAACCATTCACGGGGATCGCCGCGAATGACGCCCATCAAAACGTGCAGATCAATGGAGTGACCTTTGACCCTTACGCCGTCAGCTTCCGCAATCTATGCACTCACGTGCTGGCCACCAACCTGACCGAGCCGGCCATCCGGGCGGCTTTGCGCGAAGGACACGTCTACGTTTCCCATGATTGGCTTTGTGATCCCACCGGATTTGCCTTCGGAGCCGTCAATAACCTGGGCGTATTCTCGCTGGGCGACAGCGCACCCATGCAGGGCGCCACGCGCATCGTGGGGCTCACGCCGTTGCCGGCCCGATTGAAATTGTTTCATCTCGGCCAGGTGATCGCACAAACCAACGGCACGAACCTTACCTTCCGCGCCAAAAAAGCCGGCGCCTACCGTCTGGAAGCGTGGTTGAATGTGGCCGGGGAGGAGCGTCCGTGGATCTATTCCAACCCTGTTTATCTGAAGGAACAGTCGCTGCTCGATACGCCGTGGCCCAATGCCGCCGAGGCGCCCAATGTCGAGGTGAAGAAAGATCTCGTTTACGCGGATGGCAAGCCGGACGACGAGCCCAAACATAAGCTCGACCTGTATATCCCGAAGGAAACCAAGCATGCGCCGGTCTTCCTTTTCATTCATGGCGGCGCCTGGCGTTTCGGCGATCGCGGACTGTACCCGCCCCTCGGCTATCGCTTCGCCAAGGAAGGGATCCTCACCGTCATCCCCAGTTATCGCCTCGCCCCGAAGAATCCGTGGCCGGCTCAAGCAGAAGACGCCGCCGCCGCACTGGCCTGGACGGTTCGTCACATCGCCGAGTTCGGCGGCGACACCAATCGTCTCTTCATCGGCGGCCATTCCGCCGGTGGCCATATTTCTTCGCTGCTGGCGCTCAATCCGCGTTATCTTCAGGTCCATCAATTATCCGCCTCGCTTCTTCGGGGCGTGATTGCCCTCAGCGGGGTCTACAACCTGGACCTGGGCGATGTCCAAACCGCCGTGTTCGGAACCGATCGCACTGTTCGCCGGGATGCGTCGCCTCTCTTCCAGATCATCAAGCCGGCTCCACCGTTTCTTGTCACCTACTGCGAGTGGGATTATCCAACCTTGCCGGCTCAGGCGAAAATTTTTTATGCGGCCCTCCGCCATGCCGGCGTCCCCGCCGATCTGTTTTTCACTGCTCACGAAAGTCATATCTCCGAGGTCCTCGCGATGACGCACGACACGGATCCCACCGGCCAAGCCGTGGTCAAGTTCATCCGAGACCATGGCCGCTAAGCTCCGGCCTTCGCCTGCGGGCTACGGCGGGCAGGCGCCGTGCTCGTGCTCGTGCTACCCATGAACCTGACCCTCACCCGGCCTTGCGGCCACCCTCTCCCATCCGACCCTGGCTACGCCGGAGGCTTCGCCGAGGCGAGTGGGAGAGGGGCTGGGGGTGAGGGTTCTTTTGCGTGTAGGTTCATGGCCCCAATTCTCGTGCACGTCATGTGCAGGTCGACGCTCTCCATGAACTGACCTTCGGGAACTCGAAACTCTTGGCCTTCTCACCCCTCACCCTGGCCCTCTCCCCATTGAGGGGAGAGGGAGTAGGTTCATGGCCCCAATGCGCATGTAAAAGCAGATGGAAGCTCTCCATGAAACCAGGAACCAGGAACTAGCAACCAGCAACTAGTAACCAAGAACCCAGCACCCCCCCCCAGTGACCAGCGATCATTCAGCTTCACCCCAATTACAACGCCGCTTCGGGCTACTGCAGGCAACGGCGCTCAACATGACCAACATGATCGGGGTGGGGCCGTTCATCACGATCCCGGCGTTGATGTCCGCCCTGCACGGGCCACAAGCGATGCTCGGCTGGCTGGTGGCGTTGGTCATCGCCCTGGCGGACGGTTTGGTCTGGAGCGAACTGGGCGCGGCGTTGCCCGGTTCAGGTGGGTCCTACGTTTATCTGCGGGAAGGGTTCGGGCGCCACACGGTGGGCAAACTCATGACTTTCCTGTTTATCTGGCAGTTCATTTTGAGCGGTCCGCTGGAGGTCGCCTCCGGGTACATCGGGTTCAAACAATACGTGAAGTATCTGTGGCCGGGGCTCACACCGGGCGCGGAAGCGGCCGTCATCGTGGCGGTCGGGATTCTGGCGGTGGTTCTGCTTTACCGGCAGATCACCTCCATCGGCCTGATCACCTTGAGCCTGTGGGCGGGCACCTTGCTGACGGTAGGGGTGGTGATCGTGACCGGCGCCGGCCATTTCAAAGCTTCGGTGGCGTTTGATTTTCCCAAGGGCGCCTTTGACTTTTCGCTAGGCTACGTGATGGGGTTGGGCGCCGCCTCGCGCATTGGGATCTACGACTACCTGGGTTATTACGATGTTTGTTTTCTGGGCGATGAAGTGCGGGAACCTGGCCGGGTCATCCCGCGGTCCATCCTGATCAGTCTGGCGGCCGTGGCGCTGATCTATATCACGATGAATCTCTCGATCATCGGGGTGGTGCCGTGGCGCGAGTTCGTGGCGGCGCCAGGACAGGATCTTCCCGATCCGCCGCCCCCGGTGGTGTCGATGTTCATGGAACGCGTCTATGGTTCGAAGGTGGCCGGGATATTCACCGCCCTCGTTCTCTGGACCGCCTTTGGCAGTTGCTTTGCCTTGTTGCTGGGTTACTCGCGCATCCCGTATGCGGCCGCGCGCGATGGAAATTTCTTCGGGATCTTCGGCCGATTGCATCCGACCAAGAGTTTTCCGCACATCTCGCTGCTGTTGATGGGCGGCTTGTCCATCGCCTTCAGCTTCTTGAACCTGTCGGACGTCATCGACGGCCTGCTGACCACGCGTATCCTGGTCCAGTTTATCGGCCAGGTGTGGGCGGTACTGCTGCTTCGGCGTAGTCAACCCGAGCTAACGCGGCCATTCCGGATGTGGCTTTATCCGTTGCCGGCCCTGGTGGCCTTGGCTGGATGGCTTTATTTGTACGCGACGGCCAAACCCGTCCATAAGCTCTATTCGGCGGTCGTGCTGGCTTTGGGGCTGGCCAGTTTCTTCGGATGGACCTGGCGCACCAAACGCTGGCCCTTCAATAAGAGCTCGTCCTGCGGACGAGGTTGAACCTTTTCGGGTCAGGCGCATTCTACTCGAATAAATGCTGATGGTGGGTGGATGCGAACAATTGCCGGTCTCGCAAGCCCGGGCAGGGTCAACGGAGGCCTGGGACATTCTCTTCCGCCGCTATCAACTGCCGCTCTATGTCTATGTTTGCGAACTGGTGCATCATCCACAAACCAGCCTGGACCTGGTTCAGGAGACATTCATTAACGCAGCCCGCCACCTGGGGTCACTGCGCGACGATGAACGATTCGGCAGCTGGCTCTTTGGCATTGCGCACCAGAAAGTCATTCAACATTGGCGCAGCCACAGCCGCCAGGAACGGTTGCTCGACGAATTGGCCAGGACCATTCCTCCCGATCCGGACGACGGCCCTGACGAACTCCTCATCCAACAAGAACAGGAGGCCGCGTTCATGAAACATCTGAGCAACCTGCCCGCGCCCCATCGGTCCGTCTTGTTGCTGCATTTCGTGGAAGACTTTTCCATCGACGAGATCGCCTCCATCACGGACACCCCGCCCGGCACGGTCAAGTCCCGCCTGCACTATGCCAAACGCGCCTTGCGCAAACTCATGGAGCAAACCATATGAAGGAACCCAGAGAAATCCTGCTGGAACACCATCGCGGCGCGCAAGCCCAGCTCGATGGCATCCGTCAAGCCGCCTTGGAACAGGTTTCCCGAACCGCCGCCACGGCAGCAGCGACAAGCCCGGAAACGCGGGCCCAACGCTTGCCCGCCACGCGGTTCGCCGAATGGCTGCTTCCTTTCCGCCGGCATCTCGTCGGCCTGGGGCTGGCTTGGGTGCTGATCGCGCTGCTCAATTTGCTCAATGCCCCAGCACCTGCCCCAACCCAACACCAGGCCAGCCAAAGTCTGTCCTCGCGCACCCTCTGGCTCGCCTTGCGGGAACACCAACGACAATTGCGGGAATGGACCCAACCATCCGCGACTGAGCCTTCCGGCGTTCCGCAGTCGATGGTCCCGCCGCGCCGCTCCCGATCGGCGGTCGTCGCTTAAATCCGGTCGTATGAATATCCAGACTGCGTCCGCTCCCCCCACCATTTGGCAGCGCAGCAGCTTGTGCCGATTTTCGCGCTGGCTCTTCAGCTGGCGCATCCTCCGACGGCTGGTGATCGTGCTGTTGTGGACCATCACTCTGGTGGCGTTGCTCTATGGGATCGAGAACTGGCGCGGCCGCCGTGCCTGGACGTTATACCGTCAGCAACTGGAGAGTCAGGGGGAACAACTGGATTTGCATGCTTTCATTCCCAAACCGGTCGCCGAAGAACAGAACTTTGCCAGCACGCCGCTCGTGCGGTCCTGGTTCGTGCGCGGTTCGGCGGGCGAGCTTGTCCATGCCCTGAACGGCATCGACGACTATGAGCGACTGCAGCAGAAGGTTGGCGCGTCGGGAAGGAACCGGTCTCGAGACAACCGTCAATTCATCGACTTGGAAGGCTGGGAAATGGGATTTAACGCCTTACGCACCGGTTCGGTCGGCCCCGGCCAAAGATTTGACTCCGGTCACACGGATTCCGCTTCCCGCGGCAAGGCGGCCCCGGCGGTTCTGACCGGGTTGAGTGCGATTGAACCAGCGCTCGAAGAACTGCGCCAAGCCAGCCGGCGGCCAGCGTGCAGGTATCCGGTGACTTATGACCTCGACAATCCTTGGGGAATCCTCCTCCCGCATCTGCCGGCGATCAACGCCATCTGCCGTCGGCTGGAGCTTCGCGCCTGCGCCCAACTCGCCGCCGGTCGCTCCGGGCAGGCCCTGGCCGATGTGAAGTTGACGTTCTATCTACTGGATTCAGTGGCGGATGAACCATTCCTGATCGCGTTCCTGGTGCGGTTGGCTGGCCAACCATTGGCGATTCAGCCGATCTGGGAAGGCCTGGCCGACCATCGCTGGTCCGACTCCCAACTCCAGGAGCTCCAACGCTACTTGCAACAGTTGGATTTCCTGGCCGACCTCAAGAGACCATTGGATACCGAACGCGCCGCCGCCATTTTGACTGCCGACTTGATCAGAAAGAAAGGCCTTGGACTCCTGGTCGCTCTCTCCAGCGGCGCACCCGTCTCGGACCGGGCTCTGGCCAATTTCGTGGGCACATTCGTCCCCAGCGGCTGGTACTTCCGGGAACAACTGGTTTACTGCCAGCTTTACGATCAAGGGTTGAGCGGAATGTCCGACCTCCGCGCCCGCAGGATCTTTCCTCGCCAAATCCAAGCCAATACAAGCGCGGTCGAAGCGACTTTGACCGATCGCCACAAGGCGCATCAGGATGTTTTGCAGCACCGTGTTCTCGCGCAATTGCTCCTGCCGGCTCTGGGCAAAGTCCCCCTCAAAGCCGCCATGGCCCAGGTTGCGATCGACCAAGCCGCGCTCGCTTGCGCCTTGGAACGATGCCGCCTCGCCACCGGCCAGTTCCCGGAAAAGTTGGAAGCGCTCCAACCCCGTTTTATCAACACGCTGCCGACCGACCCTTGCAATGGCCAATCCTACCGCTACCAGCGCAATGCCGACGGCCAGTTCGTCCTTTACTCAGTCGGATGGAATGAAACCGACGATGGCGGGTTCCCTGGCCAAACGTTGTTCGATGAGAAACAAGGCGATTGGGTGTGGGAATATCCCAAGAGGTAATCTCGAAAGAAACAGCTGACTAGAAAAATGCTGTCAAAGGGGCTGTCCTCGTGTATGGTGCTGGGACCCATAGACGCACCCATGATGTTCTGTTGTGCCTGCCTTCGAAGGATCTGCCATCCATGAGCTCCGTAACGTCCTGGCCTCGCTCCATTCTATTCGTATTCCTGTTGCTCCTGGCTGCCTGTTGCACCCGCGCCGCAACCATTAGCGCGTTGTTTAACACCGGCGTTGGCACGAACGGCCAATTGCTCGCGTCGGGTTCCATCGATCCGCATTGGCAGATCATTCAAAGTGCGGACCTGGCCTTTCCGGGGCCTGCCGCGCGTGTCCTGAACGACACGGGGTTCCCCATCCCGCCCTGGCTGGCCAATGGACCCGCTTCGAAATGGATTGCGCCGCAGGCCGATCAATCCACTGGCAATCAGCCTGGCGACTATCATTATCGGATCAGCTTCGATCTGACCGGACTCGAACCGGGGACGGCCGTGATTTCCGGCCAATGGACCTCCGACAATGGCGGTTCGGCGGTGTTGCTCAACGGCGTGAACACCGGCTTGAGCGGTGATGGCAACTTTCCCGCGCTCGGCAATGCCTTCACGATCACGAACGGCTTCATCGACGGCGTAAACACGTTGGAATTCGTGGTGAACAATGCGCCCCCGAACGTGAATCCCACCGGGTTCCGGTGCGAACTGACCGGCACAGCCGATGCCCAACCGCCGCCCGGCACTCCGCCGACGATCGTTTCACAGCCGGTTTCAGTTTCCATTGGATCCCTGGATCCGGCCACCTTCAGTGTCGTGGCGTCGGGCAGTCGCCCGTTCAATTACCAGTGGCGTCGCGAAGGATCGCCGATCGCCGGCGCCAACGGATCCAGCTACACCATCGCCAGTGCGCGCGGCCCGGAGGCGGGACGTTACGACGTGGTGGTGAGCAATAGCGCCGGTTCCGTCACGAGCGCGGTGGCCATTCTGACCATCACGTTGCTTAGCCCGGCGCAGTTGTCCTACGAACCCCCTGGTGCATCCAGCCGCCGAACCGGTCTGACCTTCTCGGAGATCATGTATCACCCGGCCCCGGATGCCGCCGGTCGCCACACCGAGTTCATCGAGATCTACAATTCGAACCCGTTTATCGAGGACATCGGCGGTTGGCGACTAACCGGTGATTTTGATTACACGTTCCCAAGCAACACGGTTCTGCAGGGCAATAGTTATCTGGTCGTCGCGCCGGTGCCGGCCGATGTGGAGGCGGTTTATCACATCACGGGCGTGCTGGGAGGATCCACCAATCAACTGCCCAATGACGGTGGCACCATCCGATTGCGGAAACGGTCCGGAGCCGTCGTGCTGGAGGTGCAGTATTCCGATCAACCGCCCTGGCCGGTGGCGGCCGACGGCACGGGCCATTCGCTGGTCCTGGTTCGGCCGAGTTACGGCGAGAACGATCCCCGGGCCTGGGCGCACAGCGCGTTCAAGGGCGGTTCGCCCGGCGCGCCGGATCCCGTGCCCGCCGGACCGCTGGAAAATGTGGTGATCAACGAGTTCCTGGCTAATACCGATCCAGGCCTGAACGATTACGTGGAGTTATTTAACAACAGTTCCGTTCCGTTGGATCTGTCCGGAACGTGGTTGAGCGATGATCCCGCCACCAACAAGTTCCAACTGCCCGCCGGCACGCGGCTCGATCCACGCGGCTTTGTGGTCTTCGATGAAACGGCGCTGGGATTCTCGCTGCGTTCGGAAGGCGAAACGATTTACCTGGTCAGTTCGAATGGCTCCCGGGTGTTGGACGCCGTGCGTTTCGGCGGACAAGCTAACGGCATCGCCTCCGGCCGTTATCCGGATGGCGCCCCTGGCTTTCAGGAACTGCGCGCCCGCACGCCCGGAACGACGAACGCTCCGGCCCGCCTGCGCGATGTGGTCATCAACGAGATCTATTACAATCCGTTGTCGGGAAATGATGAAGATGAGTTCGTGGAATTATACAATCGCGGCAATACGGCTGCAGACCTGGCCGGTTGGCGTTTCACCTCGGGAATTAATTTTACCTTCCCTGACCACACCTCGATCGCCCCGGGCGGTTATGTTGTCGTCACGAAGAACTCGGCGCGGCTGCTCACCAATTACCCGGGCTTAAACGCCTCCATCGTTTACGGAAACTTCGGTGGCAACCTTGCCAATGGCAGCGAACATCTGGCCTTGGGCCAACCCGAGCGCAACTTCATCACCAACGGAACCGCGATCATCACCAACGTCTTTTACATCGCCGCCGATGAGGTGACCTATGTGGATGGCGGCCGCTGGGGACGCTGGGCCGACGGCGGCGGCAGCAGTCTTGAACTCATCGATCCCCACAGCGATAACCGCGCCGCTTCCAACTGGGGCGACAGCGACGAGACGTCCAAGGCTCCCTGGACGGTGGTGGAAGCCACCGGGGTGGTGGATGTCGGAGCGCCCGCGCCGCTGAGCCAACCTGGCCCGGCTGATCACCTTCAGATCATGCTCCTGGGCGCTGGAGAAGCGCTGGTCGACGACGTGGAGGTGTTGGTAGGCGGCGCCAATCGGGTCTCCAATTCAAGTTTCGAAGGCGGGACAACCGGCTGGATCTTTGGCGGCACTCACAGCAAGACCAGCCTGGAGAACTCCGGCTATAACAGCTCGCGATCCTTGCATCTGCGCGCCAGCACGCGCGGGGACAACACCGTCAACCGCCTCTCCGTCCCGCTTACCTCCGCCGTCGCGGTCGGTGCCACCGCCACACTCCGCGCCAAAGTGCGTTGGTTGCGTGGGCATCCTGAAATTTTACTGCGGCTGAAGGGTAACTACCTGGAAACAGTCGGCCGATTGACCGTGCCGCCCAACCTCGGCACACCGGGAGCGCCCAATAGCGTCGCCCGCGCCAACGCCGGACCGTCCATCACGGAAGTGGCCCATCGACCCGTCCTGCCCCAAGCCGGTCAATCCATCCGCATCACCGCGCGCGTGGCGGATCCGGACAATGTGACCAGCGTGGTGGCCCGCTACCGCATCGATGGCCAGACCGGTTTGTTCTCCGCACCTATGCTCGATGATGGGAATGATGCCGATGCCCTGGCCGGCGACGGCATTTACACGGGGGTGATCCCAGGCCAAGCCAACGGCAAGCTCGTCGCCTTCCGGGTGGAAGCCGTCGATGGATTTAGTCCGCCGGCCACCAACCAGTTTCCCGCAGACGCTCCCACCCGGGAATGCCTCGTTCGGGTCGGCGATGTGCAACCCCCCGGCGCCTTTGCCGTTTATCGCCTATGGCTGACGGCCGCCACGGTCAATACCTGGAGCACGCGCGAGAAACTCAGCAACGAAGATCTGGACGCCACCTTCGTGTACGGGAACACCCGAGCCATTTACAATGCCGGCGCTCATTACAGCGGCAGCCCCTACACCGTGCCGATCTATAATTCACCGGTCGGCGCCCTCTGCGGCTACGACATCTCGATGCCCCAGGACGATCTCTTCCTCGGTTCCGCCCATACACTGATGGATTGGCCCATCCGCGACGAGACCGATCAACGCGAACAACTCATGTTCTGGCTGCTTGACCAGGCCGGCCTGCCCAACATGTACCGCCGTTACGTCATCATGTACGTGAACGGCAACCGGCGCGGAGTCATTTACGACGATATCCAACAGCCCAACGGCGAAACGGTCGACGAATGGTTTCCCGACGATAACGAAGGCAGCTTGTTCAAGACGGATTGCTGGGATGAATTCACCGATGCGGGCGATCGGGAAGAGCCCAGTTGCAAGGATCTGAATTCCCTCGAACTCTATACCTCCGGCGGAGCGCGGAAAAACGTGCGCTACCGCTGGGTCTGGAGACCGCGTGCCATCCACGGCACGGCCAACGATTACACCGACCTGTTCAACCTGATCGATGCGGCCAATGCGCCGGCCAACCGCTTGGTCGTCAGCATGGAAAACCTCGCTGACATGGAACATTGGATGCGCACCTTTGCCGCCAACGATCTGCCTTCCTATTGGGACGCCTTCGGCAATCCAAATGCCAAGAACACCTTTCTTTACAAGCCCGAGCGCGGCACCTGGAAATTGATGTGCTGGGACATGGACGTGGGCTTGGGGCAGTCGACCGTCAGCCTCGGCGCCGAGTCGCCGACCGCGCCGCTGTTCAACGATCTAAACGACGACCGGATGGATGTGGTCTATCAGCAGGCCGTTTGGTTGCGTCATTACTGGCGCGCCATCCAGGAGGCGGTTAACACCTACTTCCAACCCAGTGCCGTCAACGCGTTGATCACCTCCAAATACAATGCCTTCCAAGCCAGCGGCCTCGCCTTGACTTCGCCCTTCGTGCCTAGCGGCGGCGGCGGCGGCGCCCCGGCGCGTTCCATTCCCGATTGGATCACGCAACGACGCACCTTCCTGCTCTCCCAACTCAATACAGTGGCCGCCAGCTTCAATGTGACGACCCCCAACAACTTTAGCACCAACCGCAACCTGTTGATTTTGTCCGGCACCGCTCCCGTCGCGGTTTACACCTTCCGGATCAATGGCATCGAGTATCGCCCCAATTGGAGCACCGTGACCATTTGGAACCTGCAACTCCCGATTTCCGCGGGCTTGAACGTGCTCGACATTGTTGGCCTCGACCGGTTCGGCAACACCATCAGCAACAAAACCATCAATGTCACTTACACCGGCTCCGACGAAGACGCCGCCGACAACGTCGTCATCAACGAGATCATGTATAATCCGGTTCTGCCGGAGGCCAGCTACGTCGAAATCTTCAATCGCTCGACCAACTACGCTTTTAACGTGACCGGATGGCGTCTCCATGGCGTCGACTTCACCTTTCCTCAAGGCACCATCATCAGCCCGCGCGGGTTCCTCGTCGTTTGTAAGAATCGCGCCGCCTTCGGCCAGGCCTACGGCTATGGCCTGGCTGTCCTCGGACCTTTCGACGGACAACTCGATGATGGCGGGGAAACCCTCTCCCTCTTCCGACCGAGTCCCACTCCCGGCACCGAAATTTTAGTCGACCGCGTCACATATGATGATGACCCGCCCTGGCCGGCCAACGCCGATGGACACGGCGCCGCGCTGCAACTGGTCGATGCCGAACAGGACAACAATCGGGTCAGCAATTGGGCCGATGGCAGTGGTTGGAAGTTCTTGAGCTATACCGACACGGTCGGCGCGTCCGGGCTCACCCGTCTTTCCTTGTTCCTCGAGTCCAGCGGCGGCGATGTGTACCTCGATGACATCTCGTTGGTGCCCGGGAATGTTCCGGGGGTCGGCCCGAACGTCCTGGGCAACGGCGACTTTGAAGCGGCCGACGCCAGTCTGCAACCGTGGGCGGTCGGGCCTCTGGGCACCAATTCCGCCATCGTCACCAACGTATTTCATGCCGGCAAAGCATGCTTGCATTTGGTGGTGAATGCGGGCGTGCAAAGTCTCACCACCTTCTACCAGGATTTTCCCGAAGTCCAAAGCAACGCCATTTACACGCTTAGCTTTTGGTATTTGTCGGGCAACAAAGCCACCAACTTGAATGTCCGGATGAATCCAAGCTTCCGCGTTGCCCTCAATCCGACCGCCGCGTTGTTCACGCCCGGCGCGCCTAATGGAGGCATCCGCTCCCTGCTGCCGTTCCCGCCGTTGTGGTTGAGCGAAATCCAGCCGCAGAATCTCACCACGCTGGCCGATAACTTCGGTGACAACGATCCCTGGATCGAACTCTACAACAGCGGAAACACGCCCCTGGCGCTCGACGGATTCTCCCTCGCCAACACCTACAGCCAACTGGACCAATGGGCCTTCCCCGCCGGCAACGTCATTAACCCCGGACAGTTCCTGTTGATCTGGGCCGACGGTGAACCTCAGGAATCGGCCGGCGCCCAGCTCCACGCCAACTTCCGGCTCAACCCGACCAGCGGCAGCGTGGTTCTGTCACGGCTCCTCGCCGGCACACCCCAGATCCTCGATTACATCAACTACGCCAACGTCGGGCCCGATCGCTCGTTCGGTTCTTATCCAGATGGCCAATTATCCTATCGCCAAACCTTCAATTTCCCCACGCCGCGAGGCGCCAACAATCCTTCGGCGCCGCCCGTGACGTTGTTCATCAACGAATGGATGGCGGCCAACACCGGTTCCGTTCTCGACCCGGCCGATCAAGACCCCGACGATTGGTTCGAAATCTATAACCCGAACAACACGGCCGTTGATCTCACGGGGTACCATCTGACCGATGATCCCATGAACTCCGAAAAATTCACCGTCCCGGCCCGTATCACCGTGCCCGCCCGCGGCTTCCTCCTGGTCTGGGCCGATGAAGAAAGTTCACAAACATGCGTCGACGGCGATTTGCATGTGAACTTCAAATTGAGCCAGGGCGGGGAATTCATCGGCCTCTATAGCCCGACTGGGCAACTGGTCGATTCCATCTCCTTCCTGACGCAGACCAACGACATCAGCCAAGGGCGCTGGCCAGATGGCGCGAGCGCGCCCTTCTACTTCATGCCCACACCCACGCCGCGTGGGCCGAATGTCGTGCCAACGACCGGCCCCCGGATTACTTCGCTCGAATTCGTGGGCGGCGGCACGGTCCGCCTGACCTGGAGCGCTCTGCCCGGCACCCGCTACCAACTCCAATACAAGGACGACCTCGGTCTGGCCGCATGGACTGCGGTGACGGGGGATGTCATCGCCGCCGCTAACACTGCGAGCAAGGAAGATCGGCCGACCGGCACGCAGCGATTCTATCGGGTGATCGAGGTGCCGTGAACCTCCAACCACGAGATCGATGGTGGTCACTCCCGGTTGGTCTCGTTCGCGATCAGGTTGGACCAGGCGCGGCGTCCAGTTTAATTACAACCTTGTGGTGATGGATAATACGTTCACCGGCAACCCCACTCTGATCAACGTGAATGGAGCCTTCGGCTACGTGGACGCTTGTGACGGTCTGGTTTGGTTCCAGGGCGGGGGTAATTGGTTCGTGCGACGCAACGCTATTACCAATAATCTTTTGGAAGCCATCCAGTTTAATGCTGGCCCGGCTGCTGCCGTGGGCAACTACCTTAATACTCGGGCTAGCCGTTCGTCGTCCGCCTGCAGAACCTATGCTGCGGCGAAGAGACTCAGCTGGCATTCGCCCGCAGGCGCCGATCTCCCCACAACGGCCACAACGGGGAGAGGGTGAGAGGTGAGCCAACTAACCAGGAAGCGCATCTAGACCAGACTAAGGTTGGGTGAGAGCCAGGACTACGCGGAACCCAATCCATTCATAGGCGGAGCCCGGGTCGGGTCCGTAGCGGCTGGCTGATCGACAGGTGGCGGCCTCAATCCCCCAACTGCCCCCGCGAGCCACGCGGCTGCCTCCCTGCGCCGGTCCCTTGGGATTGAGGACATCGCCGCCCGGATAAGGACCGAACCAATCCTGGCACCATTCCCAGACATTCCCGTGCATGTCATAAAGTCCAAAACTATTGGGTGCGTATTTGCCCACCTCGCTCGTGCGGCCAAGGTTGATCCCAGAGGGATTGTTGATGGTGCCGGTCGCCGAGTCATACTCCTTCAGGCCGCTGAAGTTGGCCATTCCGGATCGCAAAGCGGCCCCGTAATGAAAGGCGCTCAAGGTATAAGCGCGGCATGCATATTCCCATTCCGCTTCGGTGGGCAGACGATACGTCCAGCCGGCAGGAAGCCGCCCCGCCAGCCGTTCACGCGCCGTCAACTTTTCGCAGTATTCGGTCGCCTCGAACCAAGAGACGCTTTCTACTGGATGCTGGGCCGCGTTGATGACTGCTCCTCCGGAACCTCCATGCGGTGGAGTGACGCCGTTCTTGAAGTAGCTGTTGTTGTGTCCCATCACAGAAAGAAACTCCCCCTGAGTCACCTCATACTTGCCCATGTAAAAACCATGCGTCAGCGTCACGTGCGTCTGAGGGCCTTCCGAGTCAAATCGTTCTGGCTCGCTCGCCGGGCTGCCCATCATCAAGGTTCCGGAGCTGATCCAAGCCATGTTGGTGGGCACCACGGTACGGGGATCCAGCTTCGGCACGGGGCTCAACACCACCCGGAACCCATTATAGATGCTAGGCGAGATGATTTGGCGCGAACCGCGAACAGCCGAGCGACATCCGCGTGCTTCGCTGGCCCAAGAGCCTCCCCGCGTGACGATCATGACGTCCAAAGCTGGCGGAGGTCCTTGCGGATCGACCACCTGCCCGCCCGGCAAAGCATCCGCCCAATTATCGGCGCACAGTTCGTGGACATTCCCGTGCATGTCATAAAGCCCAAACCCATTCGCGGTGTAACTGCCCACCTCGGTGGTCCGTCCCAAAAAGATTCCCGATGGGTTGTCGACGACGCCAACCGCTGCATCATACTCAGAGTCGCCAACGAAATTCTCCATGCCTGAGCGGAGAGCAGGGCCATAGTGGAATGGACCGGTCGTGCCTGCTCGGCATGCGAGTTCCCATTCCGCTTCGGTGGGCAGGCGGTAGGCCCAACCTTCGGGCACCCGACCCGCTAACCGCTCACGGGCAGTCAAACGGGCGCAATAGTTGGTCGCGTCAATCCACGAAACGTTGTCGACCGGGTGCCGCTCTGCGTGCGTCACTTCTCCTCCGCTCCCGATGGCGCGCTGCCCATTCTGGAAATAGCTCGGATTATTACCCATCACACTTTGGTATTCGTCTTGGGTCACTTCGTAGCGGCCGATGAAATACCCATGCGACAGCGTCACAACCGTTTCGGGCCCTTCCTCCACATAGCGCTGCAGCTCTCCGGGCGGGCTGCCCAGGGTGAAGGTGCAGGGCGGGATCCAGGCCAGATTCGTCGGGCCCGTGACCGCACGATAAAAGCGCTGCCCGGTTGCTGGCCCGGACGTATCCACCCAAAGGTATGGACTGCTCGGCAACTGCACGCTCACCACCGCGCGCCAATCCCTGGGTTCAGACAGACTGGTGGTGGATTGAACTGTGTAAACGGCGCCGACCGTCCCTGTGATACTGAGCCCGCCATAGGTTTGCAGGGCCAACCCCGCCGAAGCCTGGCCCCTCAATGGAACCACGCAAGCCAATGTAACAATGAATAGAGTAAAGATTCTTACCGGATTGATCATAAGTAATAACATCCTTTCTGACCCGGAAACCGACATTCGGCTCGTGGGGTCGCTCACGGGTTCGGTTGGTCGGGTCGCGCCTCGACCTGACCTTGCCCGTCCACAGGGGTATACTGGGAACCGAGCTGAATCTTGCAAAGGATCCTCAGAAAAAACGTGGAGCTCGTGGTCAAGGCGATAGTGTCGGGACACTCCCCCTGGGCGTGATTCGACTCGTAAGCCAATCCAGGGGACTGGAGCGCAAGCCACGTTTAGGTCTGAGTCCTAACGAGCGTGCCTGCGCCCTGCACGAGTCCTAGAGCGTTTGGGCGGTGAAACCGATCTCTTGCTTGGCCGGATCGAACGCGACGCGATTCGCGCCGGGATTGTTTCCGGCGTATCGAGCGCGCGGCAGTAGGTGAGGTGGCGCGTGATATTGCCGGGATGGGCAACGAACAACGGACCCCAGGAAGGATTCTGGTCGTGCATGGTCTTCAAGAAGGTCAGCCAGTAGGCATCGAGATCGTGACCGAGTGGGCGCAGGTTCTGCTGGAGGGCGTAGGAAAATTCCCCCTCCAGGCCGGTATCGGCGTGCAGGATATCGTGTCCGGCAGTTTCATGGCCAAGGGCGGACCAGGCGACCAGACCTTTGCGAGAGTTGGCGGGCGGAGGGTTAACGACGGCGGCCTGGCAGCCAAAGACCGACGTGGCATCGACCGGCCAGGTGTAAGGGCCAAAGTCCGCGTGGCCCCACTTCACGAGCGGGGGAATGGCGCCGAGATCCGGCAGCTTCACGCCTTGGCGGTCTTCGGCGCTGAGGAAGCCGTCATACAAATCGCTCACCACTTCTTCAAAGGCGTCGGTCGCGGTTTCCGCGAAGCCTTCCCCCTGCTGAAGAATAGCCTGCGCGATGTCCATCATGAGGCCGCCGAGTGCCTGCCGCTCGGGGTCGCGGGCCAGAATGTCGTGGAACGCCTGAGCACCGATCTGGCGCAGGGTTTCCAGAAACGGCGTGACCATGGTGTGCCGATAAAGCGGAGGGAACTTGCGCCGCACCGCCTCGATTCGGCCAAGCAGTGGATTGTAGCTGAGCGGTTCGGCCGGGCCTGAGTCGCGGTCCAGAGCCGCCAGGCGGGCGTCTTCGATGCAGTCCGCGAGTCCGGTGATGTTGGCCGGGTTCAGCATGGCCACGCCCACGGGCTGGGCGGCGGTTCCCAAGTTCATGTCCTCAATTTTCATGGTGTCTCAAGTTTGGCCAGCGAGAGCAGGCCGACCTGCTGGATCTGCCAGCCGTGGGTTGTGTTGGTGTATTGGACCTTGGCTTGCGCCGCGTAGATGGGGCTGGCCTGGTTGGCCTGAAGGCGGAGCGACACGGTGTAGACACGACGGTGCGATTCCTCGCTTCTCGTTTGAATTGCCAGTTCGCGGATCTGATCCACCGACTGGAACTTCCAGCATTTTTCACGGCCGCCCATGCTGTGGCCAATCAGATCGGATTTCAATTGGTCGACTTCGCTCCCGGCTGCGGCCAGCGCCAGCAGGCCGGCCAGGGCGAACGCGATGGACCAAACCAGGGACTTCCAAATCAGGGATTTCATGAGGTGCTCGGGGGTTAGATGGTTTCGAGGAACTTCAGGAGCGCGGCTTGATCGTCCTCGCTCAGAACGTTGAATTTGTCCCTCGAGAATTGGGCCTCGCCGTCATGGCGCTCAATGGCTTCGCGCACTGTCCTGGCGCTGCCATCATGGAGGAAATGATCCCGCAAGCGCAGCCCCATGAGTATCTCGGTGCGAAACTCCCAGGGCTTAGCCTGCTCCATACAAATGTCGGCTAGCCCGGGCCCCATGTCGTGCAACAACAGATCCGAATACAATTTCACAGGCTTCCGATCCAGGGCCTTGACGGCGTTGGTGCCCGTGGTCATTTCGGGCACGTGACAGACGGCGCACTTCAAGGAAGTGAAGAGTTCCTTCCCGCGGCGGATCCGTTCGTGGTCATAATAATCGCCGTCGACTGGGGGTGGCAGCGCCAGAAACCGGGTGAACGCGTCGACCTTCTCGAGATCGTCCATCGTGATTTCAGGATCGGGCGCCGGGTCGGTGTCCGGTGGCACCGGTGTGCCGTTGACAGTTTCTTCCAGGGGCGACTGTGGTGTGGTCACTCCCATCTCCTGTGGAAACGCTCCGACAATGAACTCAAACAGCGTCGCTACCGCGGCCTTGCGACCAAAGCGGCCGACGCGCCCGTCGACGGTGCGATTGGCGTGTCCTCGAATGCCATCGTGATTGGCATCGGTGGGGTCTTCGTGCGCCAGAATGGTGGCGTCAGGGATGGCATCGATCAGTCCGAACCCGAAGAGGGCGGGGCTCGAGCGCCGGGCCTGCCCGGTCGCGGCGGCGGGGACTTGTTCTTGCTGGACTCCCTTGGCTTGGAGGAGCGGGGTGGCCTTTTGCTGGATGACCGGCCCACCCTGCTGGAACAACGAGTCACAGGAGCGCGGCGAGGTAAAGCGGGTGGCGTGAACTTCGATTTCATCCCCCGCGCCTCCGAGGGCGGGTTTCTCGTGGCATTCGGCGCAGGAGACAGAATTGAACAATGGACCCAAGCCGTTCTCGGGAACGAACTCGCGCTGGAACACAGCCTTTCCGGCACGGAATTGCGCCAGTTGTGCCGGGGTCAAATCGGCCAGCGGTTCCCCTGGTTTGGGGAGCGACGGCGCGTGGCAACCGCAGGCGAGGATCAGGCAGGGCAGCAGATGAAGGCGTTGCTTTTTCATGTGTTCCTTTCGTTCGATTACGTCTCGCGAAGGAGCAGGCTGAGCCCTCGGCTGGTCAGGGGCCGCCCTCGGTGCCGGCTGGCTTGCCGGAGTGCAGGCCATCCTGCGCGATGAATTTGAGTTTCGTTTCCAGCGAAGTGAGGCGGGCGCCAATTTCGAGGAGCAACTTGGTTTGGTTCGTGTAGCTCAGGGAGGGTTGTTCGCGCAGAACGGCCAAGTCATTTTCCCAGCGCTTGAACACTTCCGCTTCGAAGTCGTGGTGGGCTTTCCACTTGGCTTCGGCTGCGGCCATCGACTCGTAGCCACCCAGTTCCTGGCGCACCAAATCGCGCACGGTCACCTTCAGAAGAAAGGCCACGGGCCCCATCAAACAGGCGACCGCCAGGCCCAAGGTGGGCACTGTGACCGTGGTCCACTTTCGGGTTGCCTTTGTTTCTTCGTCTTTCATGCCAAGGACTCCGCTCAGCAGCGTGGTCTTGTCCACAGTCCTGGCTAGTCCTGGCACGAGGGCAGGGCAAACTCCACGATGGTTGATCGAGAGTTTACCTGCTCAACGAAGGTCCAAATACTTGGCGATGATCTCCCGGCGGGAATGGACGCCCAGCTTCTCGAACAGCCGATGCATATGCGTATGCACGGTGGCGGTTCCGATGCCAAGGGCCCCAGCGATTTCCTTGTCCGGCATGCCTCGGAACAAGCAAGCCAGGATCTCTTCCTCGCGCGCGGTCAGACCCTTCCCCAGCGTCATGTCCCTCAAGCGGTGCAAGACCGGCAGCAAGAGCGGAACCGCTTGCCTGGCCAACGCAAAACCGCCATTCAACACATCCGTGATGGCGTCGAGAAATTCCTGCGCGGTGACGGGCTTGACCAGAAAACCGTTCGCGCCTTCCAGCAAGGATCGCAGCAGACTCTGGCTGTCAGGATAACCCGTCAGAATGACAATCGGCAGGCTGGGCAGGATGGTTCTGAGTTTTCTGGCGCAATCAATGCCCGACATATCGGGCAAGCGGATATCCATGATGACGGCATCGACCCGATTCTTCGAGAGGTGGTCCAAGGCTTCAGCGCCGCTCCGGAAGGTGCCGGCCACGGAGAAATGTCCCGCGGCGCCCAGCTCCGTTAGGTAAGCGAGCAAATCCTCGTCGTCATCCACCAAGGCGATTTTGGGGACGGCCCGTTCGGCGCGGTCGGGCTCCTCCGGCGCGGACCCGGGGCGCCAGAATTCGCCCTGGCCGAGCGCGGGCTGCCCCCCAACGTCGTCCTGGCCCACGGCCAGAGCCTCAATCAAGATCGGCATGATGCTTAATACTCTGTCCCTCTCCTCCGGTTGGGCCTCCCGTCTGGTTGCTTGCTCGATACCGGAGCCGGTATTTCGGCAGGGTATAACCTTACGACGAGTTCCCCATGAGCACAACAAACGATTCACCGAGGACGGGAAAGTTTGCCCACCGTGAAGAAGTCCTTTCACGTCGTCATGGCAATTCTCCTCTCAGCCGGGGTCGGCTGGTTGCCCCCAAGAGGGCATGGGGTCGTATCTATATATTTATATTTGACATTTAGGCCTTGGCTGCGCTCTTTGCTAACTGCACCTTCATCTTGTCCACAAACCGGGTTTTTCTCCGCGTCCTTGCCCAGACTGGCTTGGAAGCGTCGCACCGCCAGAGGGCATGGGGTCGGATCCGATCCCATTGCTTCCCTCAGCGATGATCAACAGAATGTTCTGGGAGGCTGGAGCCGGCAGGGCCGCGGAAAAGAGAAGGACCGAAAACATTAAGGGGAATCAGGTCGCGCGTTTCACCGCACCAACGCACCATCTAATAAGTCAAGATTGGCCATCTGCGTCCATCTGCGCCAATCTGCGGGTACCTCTCTCCATCTGCCCCATCTGCGGGCATTCTTACGGCTCGAACCGCGGATCTCCATCAGGGTTCGGGTAGGCCAACGTCGTTTTTCTGGAATAATCCACGTGCGCGTCGCAAAAGGCGAAGTTGGCGCCGTCCCGGTGGCGGCGGGTGATCTTATCATTGCGCGGATCGAAATAGCCGTCGTTGGACGAATGTTCCGGATGCTCCGGGGCGGCTTCCTCAAGAAACAACAACGTGCTGGCCGGCGCGCGCACCGTGGCTTCGGGTTTGCCCTCGTGAAAACCGGGTGTGGCGGTGTTGGACGTCAACTGGGCGTTCATTGAGTAACTGTTCCCGGAGTGGGTCCGGTCCGTGGCGCAGAGGAAAACATCCTTGTTTTCCAGATGCGGATAAAGGGCGCCGCGAGCCGGATCGAAGATGGCGGGCGCGCCGAAGTTGTAGAAATAAATCCAACCGTTAGTGCCGGAGCTGTTTCCGCCACCGACGCTCCCGTCGTAGACATTCAACCAACGATTATCGTTGTCCTGCGCGTACATGGCGGCGGCGACGGAAAGCTGGCGCAGGTTGCTGGCGCACTTGATGCGGCGGGCGGATTCCTTGGCTTGACTCAGTGCGGGGAGGAGCAATGCGGCGAGAATCGCGATGATGGCGATCACCACCAGCAATTCGATCAAGGTAAAGCCCTGTCGGCGGCTTTGGAGCCGTCCGCCTCTGGCCTCGACGAAACGTCCCCAACCCAAGGTCCCACCTTCAAGGGCAGCCGGGCGACAGAGGCGAATTCCAGCCATGTCTCGTAGCTTAGCTGTTGCCCTCATTTGGCGTCGAGTTTGAATCGGAACCGGCCTGGGCCGGAAGGCGCACGGTGAAGGTCGTGCCGATGCCTCCGTGCCGTTGAAGGAGATGGTTCCGCCATGCAGCGGCAGAAAAATGAGCGGCAGAAAGATAAAGGGCAGAAAAATGGCTGGCAGAAAAATAGGGCCAGGCATACGGGCGGCCGGTAGGTGATTGACGCCGCATTGCTCCGCTGCGTAGTCAGTAAATCCATCGTTCTGCCCGCCATCTTTCTGACGATTCACCATGCGTCCGCTGGGCGGTGATTAACAGCGGCACTACCTGGATTGTTGGACGACGAGTATGTCGATGCGTTCCTTTGCCGGCGTCAATTCAAGCCCCAGTTCCTCCAGCAGCGCCTGCTTGAGCGTCTCTGGCATCGGTTCCTGGAAATCTGTTCGATCCCACATGAGGTCTATGTCGAAACGGCCCGTCAGGCCGGTGGCGTCCACGACTGGAATGTTAAGCTGGTTTTCGAGTGTCGAGGTCAGACTGGAAAGCGGCTGATTGACGCATGAGAATTGGCCGGCGTTATAGGTGGTCGAGCCGTTTTGAGACCTACTGGGCCGCAAACCATTAGCCCCGGGGTTCTTTACCGTCAGGCGCAGGACATCGGTTTCACGCGTTTGACGGCTGCCGCTCAAGCCGAACTTTCTTTTTAACTCCTGCTGCAGCCCCTCGTGTGACTTTTCGGGAAGATTCGCGATGAAGTCGTATTTGCCTTTCGGCAGTTGGGCGGCGGAAAACATCCGCGAAGGACTGGTCTCTCCGTAGGCCATGAGCAGGATGGCTTCGATGGAATGACTGATGCCCAAGACTTTGTCCTTACTCGACACCGAAACTGATTGCGTGAACTTGCTGGAAACGATGCGGACCTGCGGTGGCACGCGATTGAGGATGCCCGAGCTGATATTCCGCACCTGCCACGGATAAGTGCGATTGTCGACGATTTGTTTCACAGCCACCGTGGCGGTCCCGACTGCGAGCAGCAGACCAGCGCCAGTGACCATCGCGGCTTTTGCTTTTGTCCATGCCATAATTTTCAGTGTGGTTTTGATGAGGGTTAAGGTTGAGATCGTGATGGCCGAACCCTTGAGCGCGGCAGCACTGATGGAGGCCACCAGTCCTACCGGTGCGGCCTGAACCGAATGTGCGGAAATAGCCCCACAGAGGGCGGCTGCGGAGAGAGTGACTCCTCGCCGCGTAAAAAAACTCCGCAATTTCCCGACTGCCCGGTTGACTCGCATCTTGGCCGCGTCTTCACTGGTGCCCAAAGAGGCACCTACTTCGTGAAAACTCTTGGTCTCGAAGAATCGAAGCACCACCGCGTTGCGGTCAGTTTCGTTCAGATCAGCCATCGCCAGGTCCAGTAAGGGCGCAACCTGTGTCCAGGCGTCCGGTTCGGGTTGTTCTAAAAGGGATTCCAATGGGGCCTCCTGTTCGCGTTGGCTCCGCCGAATTTCTCCCCGCAGGTAATTGGCGGCAGTTAAACGAGTGGCTTCATACAACCAGCCGGACAGCACGGTTCCCTGCGGAAGACGGCCCGCCTTCCTGGCCAGGATTATGAAAACCGCCTGGCAAATCTCTTCGGCTTGATGGGGATTGCGCACTGCGCGCAGGGCAACCGAGTAAACCAGGTTGATGTGCCGCGACACCAGTGCGGTAAACGCCTCTTCCGAGCCCGAGGAGGCGTATTCCCGCACCAAATCTATGTCAGTCGAGCTGAGCATCTATTATTAAATGTCCGCAGGCAGGCAAAGGTAACAACATAACTTTCGGGCCTGCGGCAACGCCGCCACCCTTTCGACCACCTAATCAGGTCCCGGACTCGGAGCCAGCGGACTCTCGAGCGCACCGCTTATTTGCGCGGCCAGACACAATGCCACCGCACCCGACCAAATCCGAAGAGGAGGGTACATCAACCTCAAGTCAACCCCGGTCTCGCAGGATAATCAACGCGGAATCTTTTTCATGGACCCATTAGAAGGCGAAGCAGTCGCAGCCCAAACCAAAGAATCCCGCGTAACCATCCCGCGCGACGTCCACCGCGGCGAACAGTTGATGCAACGAATGAACGCAGCCGTGCTGATGACAAGCGGCAGTGTGTTGATGCTCCATTGCGAACTGAACGCCTCCGTCGTGTGAACAATTTTCTGCCGACGACAGTGGACGTTTTCTTCTGATGGCCGGGGAGTTTGGCAAAGGAATTGGGGGCAAGGGAATGGCAGTGCACGCAGTCGGTGGCCAACCGCAAAGTCGCGTTAGTCACGCCAAAGGCGTGGCGGGAAACCAATGTATAGCTATTTAGGGGACACATCACTAGAATTGGCCACGCAAATTCGCTTGCTCAAGCTGCTCGATCTGTGCTGGACTTCGCGGGTCACCCAGGAACGGAACGGTTATTCAGACAATCCGATCAGATGCTCGCGGCGGGAGCGTGTGTCTATCAATCCGAAATCAGTCATGTTGTATGGCTTGAACTGATCCTATCAACAAAGGAGATCTATGCAAAATCAGAGCGTTCACTCTTGTCCCAGTTCTCGATTCATTGGCCTGCTCACTTTGCTCGGCGCCTTGGCCCTCGGTCTGGCCATGACGGTGCCGATGCCCGCAGGCGCTTCCACACCGACCGTGTTGGTCCGCGACACCTTCGATGCCAATACCGCCAACACTTCTGATCTGAACGTCGATCTCGCCCGCCAGTCGGGCACGCTCGCCCCCATCTCCTATACGCTGGCCGGCGGGCCAACGCTTTACGGGCATCAGCTGCAAAATGGCGCTGCCCCCGACCAGCTGCTCGTGGCCGACTTCCCTAATAGCACCAGTTCGTTGAACCTGAACTTCAATGGCCTCAATTCCGCGGGCGGCTTGATTATCAGCTTCGATCTGGATTCTATGCCGACCACTTACAACAGCACGCCGGACAACTGGGGCTGCATTAACCTGGGTTTGAGCCAGGCCGATCAGCTCGCCAATGTGAATCAAGGCGTCCCGCACTTTGGGATCCTGTTCCGGGCCGCCGGCACCCTGCAGGCCTTTGATGGCGCCGGCGTCGTCAGTCCCAATCCAGAGCCGATCTACACCAGTCGCGGCCCCGGCACCACCAACCACATCGAGTTGGTCATTACCGACGCCGACGGCAACCCGTTCGATGGCTCGGGCGACACCAAGATCGACGTCTACGTGAATGGCGGGACCACCCCAGTCTGGTCTTACACAAAAACCGGCGGATACGCCAATAACTACATCAACCTGCAGGGCAGTTTCCGGGCCCACTTCGATAACCTCGCGCTGGCCCGCCGCAGCCCCGAGATCATCAACCCGAGTTTCGAAGCCGACAATTTCACCGTCTTCCCCGGCTACGTCAGCGGCAACGGCCCGATCACCGGCTGGGCCTCGCCAGGCGGGCACGGAGTTAATCCGGGCACCTTCGGAGGTCCCTTTACTGACAACGGCCAGATCCCGGACGGCACCAAAGCGGCCTTCCTGCAGGAAGACGGTGCGCTGCACCAAACGGTGGGCGGATTTGGAGTGGGGGCGACCTATCAGATCGTTTATTACGAGAACTCCCGCAACTGTTGCAGCGGCACCGCCCCTTCCTGTGAGGTGACCATCGGCGGCAACACCATCGATGCGGTGCACTCCGTGCCGCCGGTGGGTGGTTCCAATCCGTATCGGCGCAGAGTCACCGATGCATTTGTGGCCACGGCCACGTCGATGGAACTGTCCTTCATCAAGAGCAACCCACAAGGCGGCGATACCACTCTACTGATCGATAACGTGGGTTTCGTGGTGGCCGGGACGCCTCCCACCATCACCACGCAGCCAAAGGACCTGATCGTGGCCTTGGGCGAGCCCGCGACGCTCTCGGCCGAAGCCGTCGGCAGCGCCCCGCTTAGTTACCAATGGTATTTTAATTTGGCCGTCATCCCCAGCGCCAACAGCCCGACTTATTCCGTGGCGTCGGCCTCTGCGGCCAATACGGGCGATTACTTTGTGGTGGCTTCGAATCCGTCGGGCTCCGCCACCAGCCAGGTGGCGCACTTGACGGTGCTTGGAGTTTTGCCTGGGCTGTTCAACACCGGCGTGGACGGTAGCGGCGCTGCCTTGCCGGATGGTTCGCCGGATACGCATTTCAAACTTATCGTGAACCCCGACAACACGGGCGATACTCCGCTGGTGGAAGATTCCACCGTCTTCCCGATCGTGGCGGGGCCTTGGGCGGCCAACAATGCGGGCTCGAAATGGATCGGGCCTCGTCTGGAAACATCCGGTTCCGCTGGCGGATCGGGGGCAGCCGGCGATTACACTTATCGCGTCACGCTCGACCTGAGCGGGGCCAATCCGGCCTCCGTGGTGGTGCTCGGAGATTGGGGCACCGACAATGAGGGCTTGGATATCCTCGTGAATGGGCAATCCACCGGCCAGCACAACACCGTGCAGTTTACGGCGCTGACCTCCTTCAGCCTGAGCGGAATCTGGCTGGCAGGAATCAACACGATCGATTTTAAATTAAACAATTCCGCCGTCGGTTATACCGGATTGCGCCTCGATCACTTTCGAGCGCTCGGCACCGCTCTGCCGGCTGGCACACCTCCGTCCATCGTCCAGCAACCCCATAGTGTCACCGCCCCGCTCGGTGAACCAGTGACGTTCACCGTCCGCGCGCAAGGAAGCGGACCGTTAAGTTACCAATGGTATTTGGGGGCCACCGCTATCCCAGGGGAGACCAGCCCCACCCTTTCGTTCATCCTGGACGCGCCTGCCCGCGCCGGTGCTTACAGCGTCCAAGTCAGCAGTGCGTTTGGGTCCGTGCGCAGTGATACAGCCACTTTAACCTTGCGCGAAGCCCCGGCGATCATCACGCAACCGCAAAGCCAAACGGTCGCGCTCGGAGCGAACGTCACCTTCAGTGTGGTGGCGAATGGGGCGGAACCGTTCACGTACCAATGGAGCAAGAACGGGGCGCCGATCCCTGGCGCCACCACCGCTTCCCTGACGCTGACAGGCGTGACGGCCAACGATGCGGGCACTTATACCGTGACCATCTCGAACTTCGCCGGGGCCGTCACCAGCGACCCAGCCGTGCTGGTCGTGCTGCAGGCGATTACCGGCCTGTTCAGTACTGGCGTCGATGCGTCCGGAGCCGCCCTGGCCGACGGCGCCGTCGACCCGCATTATCGACTCGTGGTCAATCCAGACGGCGCTTCCAATGATGCTCTGGTCGAAGATTCCACCGCGTTTCCCATCGTGGCCGGACCTTGGGTACCCAATTCCCCCGACTCAAAATGGATCGGGCCGCGCCTCGATACCACCGCTGCCGCAGGCGGCGCGGGCGCCAGTGGCGATTACACTTATCGGATTGCCTTTGATCTGACTGGCTTTGATCCGGCCAGCGTCCGCATCACCGGTGAATGGGCCACCGACAATCAAGGCGAGGATATCATCATTAATGGAACGTCCACCGGACAGAAAAACACCACGCAATTCGGAGGCTACACCGCTTTCAGCGTCGGCAGCGGTTTTGTGGCCGGCCAGAATGTGCTCGAGTTTAAGCTCAATAATTCCGACGTCGGCTGGACCGGGCTGCGCGTGCGCAATATCGCGGCCCTGGGCTTGCCGGCCAACGAAAATCCTGTCGCTCGGATTACCGTGACCCCGCTGTTGGCCCTGGGCACGCCCGGGGACAATCTACTCGTGCTTTCCATTAACAACTCCGACGCGTGTGTCACGCTCGACGGCTCGGCCTCTTCCGATCAGGAAGGCGACGCCCTCACCTATGACTGGTTCATCGACGGTTCCACCGTGCCGGCTGCAAGCGGCGTGACAGCGCCTGCCTGCCTGGAGTTGGGTGAGCACCAAATCACGCTGGTCGTCACGGATGCCGCCGGCGGCACCGGTCAAGCCACCGTAACCGTTGAAGTCATCACCGGCTCAGAGGCCACCGATGAATTGATCGAGCTCGTGAACAACGCCGACATCGAACGGAAAAACAAACGGCCCTTCATCGCCACGCTCAAGGCCGTATCCGCCTCGTTTGATCGGGGAAGCATCGAGTCAGCCCTCGGCCAGTTGCACGCGTTCCAGAACAAGGTCCGCGCGCAAGTCGGCGCAAACAATCCCGCCCAGGCCGTCCAATGGATTCGCAGCGCCCAGTCAATTATCGATTCGATTGAAAGCCAACGTTGAGGCTGGTTGCCGGTTCACGGTTCACGGTTCACGGTTCA
>DATLUX010000342.1:0-11189 GCA_035577805.1 Verrucomicrobiia bacterium | reverse complement strand
CGTGAACCCTGAACCCTGAACCCTGAACCCTGAACCGTCCGTGGGTCGTGGAAATGGGGGTTGCCCGCGGAGCACCGTTGTTCATAATGGGTCGAGTTCCGTGTCGTGCTTGGAACAGGAAATAAAGATTCATGAATGATTGGAACATCCAATCTCGCGCGCACGCCTGTCAGGCGTGTGGCAAGGGCTTCTGCGATCAGCAGATTTACCACACCGTATTGTTTGATCTCAAACAAGAGATACACCGCCAGGATCTTTGCCAAGCCTGTTGGGAACAGGAGCAGGGCGAAGGAGCCCGCGATCGCAAGGGATTCATCTCACAGTGGCAAGGCACTTTTGCAGTGCCGCCCCCGGCGCCCCCGGAGGCGATTCGCAAGGAAAACGCGGAGACGCTGCTGCGAAAGATCCTGAACCTGGATGCGCCCAAGGGCGGAAATGAGGTCGTCGTTTCCTCCGCCGCTGCCTCTACCTCTACCTCCACGTCTACCTCCGTCTCCGTCCCGGCCTCGGCGGCTGCTTCGTCCTCTTCCTACATCGCCGCCGCCTATATCCTGGCGGCGAAACTCGAGCGCCAACGAGTTCTGAAGGTCAAGGAACAGTTCCAACGGGAAGGCCGCCGCTTTTTCGTCTATGAGCATGCGAGGACGGCGGAGATCTTCACCATCGCGGATCCTGAGCTGCAACTCAATCAGCTCGACCAAGTGCAACGCGAAGTCGCGGCCCTGCTGGATCATGGGTTGCACGCGGCTCCGCCCGTTTCGGCCGAAACGCCGCCATCCGGCGAGATCAACCCGGGGCCTGAAGAGCTCCTGGAAGGGGAACAGGACGGGGGCCTGTTGGCGACGCCCGCTGGCGCGTCAGCGCCGCAACCAGTTGTCCAATGAACTGAACTGATCTGATCTGATCTCATCGACGGTCCCTGTGTCCACGCTCGGCGATCTTCAGGAAAAAATCGGGTATGAGTTTCAGGACGAGCCACTGCTTCGTCTGGCCTTGACGCATCCTTCCTTGGCCCACGAATCGACCGGGCACACGCCTCATAATCAGCGGCTCGAGTTTCTGGGCGATTCGGTGTTGGGATTGGTGCTGACCAGCGAGTTATACGAGAAGTTCCCCGACTTGGGCGAAGGACCGCTGACCAAGGCTCGCGCGCAGATGGTGAACCGACGCACTTTGGCGGCCGAAGCGCGGCGTCTTGGGTTGGGCGAGCACCTGATTCTGAGCCGGGGCGAAGAGGCCAACGGCGGGCGCGACCGGCCCTCGGCCTTGGCCGATGCCTTCGAAGCGGTCCTGGGCGCGCTCTTCCTTGACGGCGGTTATGAGGCCGCGCGCGATTTCATCCTGCGCTGTTTCCGCGACGCTTTTGGTGAGCTCGCGCAAGTGCCCAGTCTGGACAATCCCAAAGGTGAATTACAGGAGTTGCTGCAGGCCTTGTCGGCCGAAGCTCCCCTCTACGAACTCACTTCCATGACCGGACCGGACCATGATCGGCTCTTTGAATGCGCGGTGATCTATCAGGGCGCGGAGTTGGCCCGGGGCCAGGGTAAAAGCAAGAAAGAGGCGGAAAGCCAGGCGGCCTGGGCGGCCTTGCAGGCCTTGCGGAAAAAAACACCCGGCCCTTTGGTGCCGGCCCAAAACCAGGCGCCGCCGGAATGAGTCAGAGGCGGCGCACCCGGTAGAACTTCCGTTCGTTGCTCAGGAAATCCGGGTCACGAAAGGTCGATGGGGCATTGGTGCCGAAGTAATTGGTGACGGCCGACCAATTCACCAGATCGGAGCTGCTTTCCACAACATTCGTGCGTCCGCGCTGGCCCGGGAAAGTGAAGCTGAAGTTGCCGGGGTCAGGGTTGTTGGTATTGGTGAGGGTCACGCTCAGGATGGGCGGGGGCGCCTGAACGGAATCCAGGATGCTGCGCCAGCGGTTGATCGCAGGCGTAAAATCGAAGGAACCACCGCCGTTGGAGAAGTCGCTGATCAACACCTGCCATTGGGCATGGCTCGGGGAGTTGGAGAGACCGTTAACGGCCAGAAAGAGCGGACGCGGATCGGAATTCGTCGGATTGGGCGGCGCAAAGAGGTTGCGGATGCCGTGTTGAACGCTGCCGACATAATCGTTGCCGCACCGAGTAATGTTGGTAGCGCGCAGGAAGCTGTCGGTCTGGGCCTGCCAACTCGACCCGGATTCCATGTTGGCCGCTACGTAGACCACCGGAATGCCATTAGACGTGCCTTGGTTGCGCTTCTCATACCAATGTCGAATCCCGGCGGACGTCTGACCGACGGCCGATTGGCATTTCCCTCACCAGACATCAAAGAAACAGAAGAAAACGATCTTGCCCGCAAAATCGTGCAGGCGAATGGTGGTGTTGGACGGCGTGTAAACCTGGCCGGTGTCATTGGTCCAACGCAGCCGATTCTGCAGGGCGAGGTTCGTCGAGAGCACGTCCCCGGCATGATAAGGCTGGGCCCAGGCCGGGCCGGCCCAGGTCAACGCCAGCCCAAGTCCGACGGCGAGGGCCAGAGCTGGCCTGACTCGCGGCCACCAGCGCACGAGATCAGCTTGGCCGCGTGATGCGGAGGATAACGAACAGTGGGTCCCGCTCTTCTTCTTGAAGATGGGCAGCTCGGTTTCAGCCAGCCAGGGTTTCATAATCTTAGAATCGCAGCGAAAACGTCAGTTGGGCAAGACCCCAGTTGCGGTCCGCATAAAGATAAATGAATTCGGGACCAATATTAGGTTTGCGATGGTACTCTGTCCAGAAGGGTCCGCCGTAGGCCTGAACCGAAAAATTGCCGTGACGGTAACGCAAACCGACCCCTGCTTCCCAACTTTGCAGGGGCGGGGCCGCGCTAGTGATGGAAAGCGAATTCTCGATTTCACCCGTGTCCGAATAATAGCGTCCGGCCAGGCTCACCAGTAAATCCGGCCGTAACTCATACTCGGCGGTCAGGCCGGCATACCACGCTTCGAACTGCGGTCTTTCCGTGGCGTATCCGCCGGTGCCGCGAATCACCCACCGCTCGCTGGCGGCCCAGTTGGCCGCTCCCTTGTAGCTGGTGCGCAGTTCGCGTCCGGTCGTCTGGCTCAAGATCACGCTGTTCTGCGTGCGCAACCGGCGTGTCAGGATGTTTTCCGAGGACGTTTCGAAGGTGAACGTGTCGAGATTCACGCGGTTCTGGACCAACCGATACTGGCCCATGCTGTTGGTTCCATCTTCGTAGCCAGGCGCAGTGACCTCATGCGAGTAGCCCGGCTTGAACTCCGCAAATCCTACGGCCGGCAGATACTCCCAACGCGCGCCCAGGGATGCCCCCCATTCGCTCGGCGACGGCTCGGTGTAAGGCGGCACCCGCGGGAAACCGGGATGATCATACTTTTGCCGGTAGCGGTTGGCGATCCACACCCGCCGATAATTGGGGTATCCGATGCGTCCGCTGGCCGACGCCAACAAAGTCCAGCGCTGCAAATCCCCCAGGGCCTGCCGCAAATTACCCGCCAGCGTCCAGCGATCTTCGTGCAATTCCTCTGCGAACCCAAAAAAGTCCACCGCCCGGTTTGGGCGATAGTCCATCTCATAGGTGGCATAGTCCAACAGCGCGTCCCATTCTGTGCCGCCCCGGATCTGTTCGTAGCGAAGCTGGTTGTCGCTGAGCAGAATGTCCGAAGCCCATGCCCATTCCGTTCCTGCTTCCGCCGTTTGCTGGACGGGAATCCCCGGGGCCGACGCGGCGGACTGGGCTGCGCCCAGGCCCGGCTGCCCGGGGCCTATTGCTCCTGCTTCCGGGCCGCCCAGCGTGTCGATGATTCTTCGCAGCTTGGCGACACCCTCAAAGCCGGCGTGTTGGTAGATGATCTGGAAGTGCGGTCGCGCGGTGGTGGAGGAGGAACCGTCCACAATCACCAGGAAAGGAATGCCCGCCTGATGGAAGGCAGAGAGCAGTTGGGCGTTAGCGTCTTGCAGAACCAGGCTGGCGCCGGTGCGTTCGACGTACTGCTGCGTGGCTTCCGGTTGGGCTGCTTCGATGTTTACTGAGATGACTCGGACCGGTCGGCCGTGCCGGTTTCCATTGCGCTCGGCATAAAATCGCTGGACGCCCCGCTCCAATTCCTTCGAAGCCACTTCGCAGGGCCCGCACCAGTAAGCAAAAAAATCCAGGACCAGGATCTGCCCGTGAAAATCAGAGAGCCGCACCCGTTCTGCGCTTGACCACCGGGCCAGGTCGAAGTCCGGCGCTGGCTGGCCCGCCCGACTGCAGGGGATCGCAAGAAACAGAGGCAGCGAGGCGAGGATCATGGCTTGGCGGGTCAGGGCCATCATCCTTGGCCTATCGACAGAGCGTGCAACTGCTGGCTTGCGCTCCGCTCGTAACATCGCGCCCGGGCTGGACTTGGGACAGCACCCGCGCATCGTAGGAATGGATCATCGATCGGGAGAATTCCATGTTCGGCTTCGAAACCAGGCGTTGCTCATGAACGCCCACCGTCGTGCACCCACACAGCAGCAGGGCAACGCCCGCCGCGAAACCGGGCCCAAGGCAGATCACACGCCGGACGTAGCAAGGAGCGTTCATGTCATGCAAGATAAGATAAGACGCGTTTGCAGCCAAATGGTTCCCGCCCTGGACCCTGGGAAGGCCAGATTGGGGCTAAGGCATGCCTCAAGCCGGAGGAAATTCCTGTCGATGACTTCTGGTATGGCCGTAATCGACATTGCCACAGTGCTGGGGTTTGCCATCAAGTGGGCGGTTTATACCGCATTGCTCTGGGGCATGATTAAGATTCAGAAGCTCAAATACAACACTTTGGGACTCTTTGCTTCCTCGCTGGTGGCTCTGCTGGTCGAATTCATTCCCTACGGCGGCTCCTATTTGTCGTACGTCGTGCTGGTCATCGGCCTCTGGAAATGCACGAACGCGGACATTGCCCCGGATTGCATTTTCACGGTGTGCATCGCCGGTGCGTTGATGTTCTGCTTTAATCTCTGGGTCATTGGTTTGCTGCTCGGCCCGCTCCGGCCGGACCTGGCCAAACCGGCCGCGAATGGCGATACCGCGGAAATGGTCGATGACGAGGAAGCTGCCGAGGATTCCGGGGGCGACACGCCGCCCGCCGGACCCGCCAAACCTGCATCTCGTCCCACCCTGGTCGCTTCGAACTCCGTGCGCGCGGCCGCTCGTCCGGTCACCTCCCCCTCAGCAGCCGCTCCAGCGACTGGTCCGGAGGTGGACGCCGGCTTTTTGATCCCCAAGGGAGTCTCCTATGGAGCCAGCCCGTCTGCGCTCATTTCCGATGGCACAAAAGTTTACACGGTATCCCGCGGAGAATGGTTTACCGTGAACCTTCCGCGCGGCCGCGCACGCTTCCACTGCGAAGACGTCACCAAGACTAATGTCATTCTCAAAAACGCAGAGGGGCAGCTGCTGAACTTGAAACTGCGCTAAGAGATGCCCACGAAACCCTTCCCGAGAATCCTCGCCGCGTTCGCTGCTCTCGCGTTGCTTGTCAACGAAAGTGAAACAGGTAGGGAAGTGAATGCCGGCCATGCCCGAGGCCATCCGGCAAGCGCTGAGCTAAATGACGCGTGATTGCACATTGCCAGCTCAATGCAGAACGCACGCAGGGGGGAAAGGGGCAAAGCGGAAAGCGGAAAGCGGCCTGCCACGCCGTAGCCCGTATGGCGAAGGCGGGAAAGCGGAAAGCGAAAACGCGCGAATCGTCCTCGTAGAACGAAGGGTTCAAGATCCCAATGCAGTTGGAAACTCTCCATGAGCGTTCGCCGCGGGGTTGGAGGCAGGCCAGGGTGCCTCTAATCTGTCCGGATTTTGGCTTGCCATCATCGGGCATTTTTCTTACTATTAACCCAACGATTTATTTGGATGTACTCGTCAAGTCCGCCGACGTCTGCATGAACAAGCCTCAACCGGTGAGGGTGCCTTGAGTCGCCCTTTTCCTTCACGTTCCTCTTTTCCTCAGGGTTCCATGGTTCGGGTGAATGGAAAGATCCGTGCCCGGGAAGTCCGAGTCATTGGACCGGAAGGCCAGCAGTTGGGGATCTTCGCGTTGGCCGACGCCATTAACCTGGCGCGCTCGCGCGGCGTGGATCTGGTGGAGATTGCCGCCTCTGCGGTCCCGCCGGTTTGTCGGCTGGTTGATTTCGGCAAGTATCGCTACGAACAGGCGAAGAAAGACAAGGAAGCCCGCAAGCATCAGCACGCCAATAAAGTCAAAGAAGTCCAACTCAGCCCGCAGATTGATCCGCACGATTTCAGCGTGAAGCTGAAGCATGCGGTCGATTTCCTCTGCGAAGAAATGAAAGTGAAAGTGACTCTGCGCTTTAAAGGCCGCGAGATGGCGCACAAGGAATTCGGCTATAATCAGGTGGAGAAATTTACCAAGGAAGTCGCTCCGTACGGTCACCCTGATGCGCCGGCTAAACTGGTCGGCAAAGGCATCACCGTCATGTTTAGTCCGTTGCCGCGCAATAAACGCGCCAAGAACCCGCACCAGCCTGATGGCCATGCCGGGCCGAACAGCCACACCGATCCTCATGGACATATCCACGGCTCAGGGCAAGCCGCGGCTTCAGCAAACGCAAGTGAGAGCGCCGGCGCGGTGGCAGCGCCCAATCCTCCTCCCAAATCGGTCGGCGAACCCAGGAGTTCCGGTTCTTCGGGTTTCTCCAATAACCCCTTCGGGAAACTGAACCTGAACCCGCTTCCGGCCGAAGGCGATAACGCCAATCCTGCAGCAGAGGCCTGAGCCGGGCCGCTTCTGGCCACTTCCGGCGTCCGGCCACGTCCTGGGTTCAACCCAATTCAGCTCACCTGCTCAACCTTCGGCGTCGCGCACCGCTTGGGGCCATTGCCGGACGAGTTCCGGAAAACGACACTCCGCGCACAGGGAGTTCGAATTCTCGCAGAAATCTTTCACGATTTGCAGCAACCCCTGTTGCGCCGCCGCGCCTCGCAAAGCCGGTCCGCCAGCGCGCGTCGCCAGCAACCGCTGCCGCGCCAACCGCAACAAGGCGTTGTCTTCCGCCGTTGGCCACCCCAAGTAACGCGTTTCCAGCGACGCCTGCAGCGCGGCGTTTTGACCTTGCACCGCTCGCATCCAGAGCCAGGGCAGCAGGACATTCATCGCCAAATCGGTGGCTCGCGGCGCTCCCAACATCGGCCGAGCCCTCTCCAGGCGAGGAGAACGCAGTGTCCAATGCCGGGACCAGAAAGTGTCCTCAGCGACTTGCAATGCCTCCAGCAAGGCGGCGGCGGCCGCTCCCGGCGCCAGTGGCGCGGTGCCCCACTCATCCACCCGGCTCAGAATCTGCCCATCCAGCAGCCAGTGCGCCGCCAACGCCAAACGTCGCTGCGGATGATTGGCCGGACGCTGCCCGGAAAGATTCCAGAGCGTCCTCGGCAGCTGATACTCCACCAGTTCTTCCCGCACGCGCCACCAGCAATCCCAAAGACGGCGCAGGTAAACATCGGCTCCTCTCTTGCGGCGCGTCAGATCCTCGGGCAGCAGGTTGGCGATGCCCAGCAACCGCGCCTGCAACTGCAGCACCGACAGCGGTTCAGGCGCCGCACCGATTCGCGCACGCAGTTCCCCCAGCCGCTGCATGGGCCACAAGTTCTGTTTGTAACCCAGCGCGCGGAATAATCCCTCCCATAACGCCTGCTCCCAGCCCGCCTGGCGCGCCCGCGCTTGGAACAGCGACGCCTTGGCCTGCAGCCGGACCAAAGCCGCTTCATGCAACTGCTCGCGTGTCCGCACCGAGGTCAATTGCCGTAACGGCGCACAACAATGCCCCAGCAAATCCAACGGAAACAATTCCGCCCCCTCCGATCCGACCCAGACCCCCAGCTCCGCCAAGGGCGAATCCAGCACGCCCGGCAGCGTCAGGGTCGGCCGTTCGGGCGTTTCCTGCGCCGCCCACACCACATGCAGGATGACCCGTTGAAAATCCGGGTTCGCCTCGTGCTTGTGCCCGTGCCAGTCGTGACTGTGCAAATCGATCTCCACGTCGCCACTGCACGGCTCCGCCTCTCCAAAACGCAGAACCGCCCCGCGAAAATCCGGACCGCGTTCCCGATTCCAAAATCCAGGATGCAACACCTGCAGCTTCCGGCCGTCGGTGGTCTGCAATTGATCGCGGAGCAACCGCTGATGAAACCAGATCGCCTGTAACAGACGTTCCGGAGGTGGATCCGGCTTGTCTTGCAGACAAACCACGACACCGCTGCGGCGGCGCCATTCGGCGTAGCGACTGGATAAACACATCCTTGCCCAGCGTTTTCTCCCGCCACCCAAACGAAGTCAAGCCCAAGCAGGCAGAAAGATCCGCGCGCGACAGAAAATAGGAGGCAGAAAATAGGAGGCAGAAAGAATGGGGGCAGAAAGATGGCTGGCAGAAAAATGGGAAGGCAGAACGATGGGGGCAGAAAAATGGCTGGCAGAAAGATGGGGAGGCAGAAAGACAAAGGGCGGAAAAATCGCGCGGAGCAACCGAGGCTTTTGGCGTTAATGATCCCGTGGGATCGCTCTCATTTTTCTGCCAGCCATTTTTCTTCCCTTTTATCTTTCTGCCGTCTGTCGGCCGAGTTTTTTCTTGTCTGGGGTTGGAGTTGGGCGTTTTGCTTGGTTGATGCGCGAGCGCCCGTTATCTGCATGAGTCTTCCCAAGGTTATCGTTACGGATTTTATCACCGAACCGTTGGACGAAGAGCGGCGCATTCTTGGGGATGTGGCGGAGGTGAAAGCGCTCAACGCATTTTCGGAGGAGGATCTGGTCGGCCGGATCGAGGATGCCCGCGCGGTGATGCTTTATCATTTCATTAGCCTGAGCGCACGCACGATCGAGCGGCTGGAGCAATGCCAGTTGATCGTCCGGTGCGGAGTGGGCTTCGATAATGTCGATCGCGACGCCGCCCGCCGCCGTGGCATCACGGTGGCGAATGTGCCTGACTACGGCACGGAGGATGTGGCGGACTCCGCCATCGGGATGATGCTGGCGCTGACCCGCGGTGTGCACTACTTGAACAGTCGCTTGCAGCATGGCCAGGGTCCATGGATTTACACCCAGGTGCAGCCGTTACATCGGCTGCGCGGACGTGTGTTTGGGATGGTTGGCATCGGTCGGATCGGCACGGCGGCCGCCCTCCGCGCCAAGGCGCTCGGGATGGACGTCGCCTATTACGATCCTCTGGTGCCCCAAGGGCGGGATAAAGCTTTGGGCGTTCGTTCCGTGGAAACGTTGGAAGAACTGTTGGTGCAGGCTTACGTCGTCAGCATGCATTGTCCGCTCACTCCCGACACCAAACATCTCATCAATCGGCGGACGGTGAACCAGATGCAGCGGGGCTCTTTCCTGGTCAATACGGCTCGCGGCGGGGTGGTGGACGTGCTGGCGGTGTTGGAAGCAGTCACGGCCGGCCATTTGCGGGGAGCGGCTCTGGACGTTTTGGAAACGGAGCCGCCGCCCGCTGATCATCCGCTCTTACAGGCCTGGCGGGACCCGGCGCATCCGGCGCATGACCGGATCATTGTGAATCCGCACGCCGCCTTCTACTCCGAAGAAGGCTTAATGGACATGCGGATTAAGGGGAGCCAGAACTGCCGGCGCATCCTGACCGGCAAACCGCCCTACAACGTGGTGAGCTTGTGATTCACCACTCGCCGCTGCGTCCGAAATGTTCTTGCGCCGCCTTCCTGAATGCGGCGGCCGCCGCATCGAGTTGGCGCAGCATCTCCTCGGACGAAAGCCCCGAACAACTGCGCGCGGCGGCGATCACGGTCTTGCATTCATTGCTGTCCATGAATCGAGCGGCTTCCAACAAGCGCGGGGCGTCTTCGTTGGGAATGGCCAGAAACCCATGTTTGTCCGCATGAATAAGCTGGCCGGGTTCGATCCGTTGGCCAAACACGTCGACCGGACAACCCCAGCGGACCGGCGTGACCCAGGCATGGCCCACGCACAATCGGCGCGCCAAGGCCTTGAAGCCGGCGTTGGTCATCTCGTCTACATCGCGGATGGCGCCGTCTGTGATCGTGCCGACGCAACCCAGGGCGCGGTGAGTATTACTGGTCACTTCGCCCCAGAACGAACCGATGACGCGCGGTTTGTCGAGATCCTGAATCACCACAATCTTCGGGCCCGGCACGCCGGCTACATAATGCCGATACTCGCGGCCGGCCGCCGGATTGGCCTGGCGATGCTGAGGATTACTCGGCTCCACCACGACGGTGACGGCGTAACCGACCATTGGTCCCATCTGCGGCATGAAATCGCGGACTTCTTCGAGGTTAATGGCGTGACGGGTGCGATCGTGTTTGGTGATCTGTTCCCAACCGTTATAGATCGTGGGTGTGTTCCAACGCTTCAGCTGCAGCAAATCGGCGTGAGATAAGAGCGGAGTCGGGTCAGGCATGCCGTGGATTGTGCCGGAAGGTCAGGCGGGGTGCAATGAAACGCCGGCAGCCTGCATCCCAGAGCTCTACCTCGGCACATCCACGACAAAGATCTGATTGGATTCGTTGCCATCGCGCAGGAGCCGGCGCACGTAGGCAATGCGGCGTTGGTCAGGTGAGAATACGCAAGCCTCCGGCCGCGGCGCTTCTCGTTCTGACGCACGCGCAGTCAGGCGCGTGCTCTTCCCGGAGGCCGCCTCCGTGATGGCCACGCTCCCATCCAGCGCATGCGCGAGGTACCGGCCGTCCGGACTCCAGCTGAAAGCAGAGGCAATCGGCCATGGGTTGCGCGTCAGTTGGACGGGGGGTCCGCCTTGGGGCGAAATGGTCCAGAGCTGCACAATCCCCTCATCGTCTCTCATCAGAAAGGCGATGCGCGCTCCATCCGGCGAACTGCGCAACCAATGACGTGGTCCTTGCAGTCCTGGAAACTTGCGATCCGCGGTGCGGGTGAGCCGGCGTTGGCTCACGCCGCGGGGTGGGCAAGGCCGCTGCCGTTCTGATCCGGCCAGAGGACCGTCGCCCGGAAGGGTGAGATCGTCCGGCAAATCCACCAGATAAACCTCGGTCACAATTTGGCCGCGGGTTGTCTTCACGTTTCCTTGAAAGGCCAAGGCCCGCTGCTGCCGTGAACCGTCGGCGCGCATATAACCATTGGTGCCGATCCATCCCTCTTCACAGGCGCGCTGGATCTCGTCGCTGCCGGGAACTGGAGACGGCGTGGT
>DATLUX010000341.1:0-51169 GCA_035577805.1 Verrucomicrobiia bacterium | reverse complement strand
AGCAAACATCTGCACATGACGTGCACGCGCATTGGGGCCATGAACTTCAACTGAAAAAGAGCCCTCACCCCCAGCCCCTCTCCCATCGGATGGGAGAGGGTGGCCGCAGGCCGGGTGAGGGTCAGGTTCATGGGTAGTCGGAGCGCGAGGTGACTTAAAAAAAAGAAGCGCCCCACTCTGGGGGGGGCGCTTGCGTAACTAAACTAAACTAAGCCCTGGAAACAGCTGAAAGGCGCTTTGGCTTACAGCGCCGGGCGCGGCAAGAGGAAATGAACGCTTCCGTTGTCGTCACCTTTCGCCAAGATGTCGTTAAGCTCTTTGCGCGCGGCTTTCGTGACACTGCCGTCGCACAACCCGACATTGCCGATGTTGCCGTGCCCGTAATTTGGTTTTACGAGCCACTGAGAGGTGCCAATGTTCATTTGGTAAACGGGATTGATGCCCGAGGAGCATGAACCAGAGGCAGGCCCCGTATTGGAATTGCGATCAGTCGTTAGAACGTGCTCCTGAGACAGCTCGAAAGGAAGGAGGGCTCCACCCACGCCCGCCGTTCCTGTATTGCCGACGGAGCCTGCATCAAGGCCGAGGTTATAGCTGCAGGCTTCGTTGCGGAAGTTCGGATGCAGGAAACCGCCCTGCGCATTACCGGTAAAATCCTCAGCCGGTTTGGCCTGTCTGTCGGCTGGGCACGCTAGAACCTTGGGGTTCAGCATTTCATTGGAAACCCAGGAATATTGGAACCAGGCGTTGTTATTAAGACCTGACGGGTGGCTTCGAGTGCCTCCATCGGTGACGTCGACGCGCCAAGGCAATCCTGATTTTTCGCTGTCGTTGACCCAGATGATAAAGGCCAGATTAACTTGCTTTAGGTTGCTGGCCGAACCGGCCAGGGCGGCCTTGGCTTTGGCCTTCGCCAGTGCCGGAAGAAGCAAGCCCGCGAGAATGGCGATAATAGCGATTACGACCAGTAATTCGATCAGGGTAAAACCCTTGCGACGATGAGTGAGAGAGAGTTTCATGTTGGTGGCTTTGTTAAAGGTATAGACTATGGTCGCGAATAACCGTGTCAATCTTTCAATCTTTTGGTTCGAGGCAGCTCAGGCGTTGGTCCTGCGGTTTTAAGTGTTATTTGCGGGGTTCAGGTCCATTACGGCCCCTCGGTCGTGGTCCCGTCCAACCGCTCATCGATAGTATGACGCGGCAGCTGGGTTTTTCATCCCAAAGAAAAAGGGGAGCCTTGAGGGCTCCCCTTGATTTGAAGTGAGCAGTCGTCCGCTGAAGTGGGTTACGGGTATTGCAGCGTGCAGCTGTTGGACCCCAAGGCGGACATATGGGCCGTGACCTGCTTTTGGAGGCTCAGACTGGTGAGCTGCTGGGCACTGCCGTCACCAAGCCCGGCATTTCCCTGGGTTTGATGCATTTCACCGTTCCAGGTGGCATCGGTATTGGGATTCTGGGTGAAGGTGAGCTTGCCGTCCGTTCCGGGCGGATTTCCGTTGCCTTGGCGCATGTTGCGGTCACCCGACAGGATGGTCTGCGGGCGGGTCTCATCGGCGTCCAAGCCAACGACATAGCTGATCTGGGCGGGGCCGGGAGCCGGGCCGGATGAGATCAAGATAGCGATGGCCGCGCCGCTGGGAGGCGGGACAAAGGCCGCCGCACGGCTTCGCGTGGGGTCACTGCCGCACACGAGGACCTTCGGGGTGCTCAGCTCATTGGAGATGGAGCGGTAGTGGTCAAGAACGCGTAGACCGCGGGTGCCATCGCTATTGGGCGTTACAGTGGCGGGGTCAACCTGGAAGGGGAACCGTTCGCCATGGTCATTGGACCACATGCGGAAGGCCAACCCGATCTGCTTAAGATTGCTGATGCAGTTGATGCGTTGAGCTTTGGCCTTCGCTTTGGCCAAGGCAGGCAACAGGAGGCCCGCCAAAATGGCAATAATGGCGATCACGACCAACAGCTCGATGAGCGTGAAGGCGCGAAGTTTACTTTTGCGAGTGTGATTCATAGATGATGTTTATTCTGCTGTTCTGGGAACGACTATCTTACCGCACGCACTTTTCGAGTGTCAACTCGTTTCAATTCGTTAGCAACACCGGTGCCAGTGCTCCATGCTCCAGATTTCCCCAGAAAACCGCGGTTTTATTGGCTTTTCCAGAGGTGCGTGAAAAAATAACGCGCATAATGCGCGAAGCCCACGCAGTCCATACGGGCCCTCTGATGGGGAAAATGTCGCGGCAGAACCTTGCCGCGGGGGACGTTTACCAGTTCGAGCCACCTTCACCGGTCTTCGCGGATTCGCTGTAAGCCGCTTCGACCCGGCTAGCCGCGACGAAGCGGATTCGAGCGTCAAGAGCATGTGGACGATACGGTTCGGCCACAAACGCAGAGAGAAGGCCGGCCGCGCTTGGCTCGAATCCGCGAAGGCGGGCTCACTTCGCCTCGACTCAACACTCAACATGCAAGGACGGTGGTGCCGTCTTTGAATCAGTGAGTCAGGGCGAACCACTTCATCTTCTCCGCGGGCTCTCTGCAGGAGGGCGTGCAAGCAAACCTACGCGTAAAGGAAAAGGGCGGATGACCTGGAGCCACCCGCCCAAAAGGACTCGAAGTATAGAGGTCGTTACGGCTTAGCCAGACGATACAACCGTGGCCCGTCACTCAGCAAGCCGATGAAAGGATTAGACTGATTGGAGACGGTTAGCCACGGTTCGGTTGGATTCAAGTCCGTCTTGTACTGGAGGCAGTAGCCTCCGAAACCCGTTGGCCAGGAGAGCTGGACTTGACCCGATTGCCTGGCTGCGGCCGCGCCAGGCGACATGGTAAGGACCAACTGGTTGGGCGGCGGATCGGAAGGAATGTTGGAATTCTTCAGGAACACGCCGTTAATTTCGACTCCGAACGTTGTGTCGGATTGATCTTCCGGTGAACTTTGCACCACCGCAGCGGCGAGCCAGTTCATACCCGCCTTGAGGTTCGCGACCGTCAGGTTGGAGGTAATGCAGCTGGGTTCGACGGCAGCTCGGGCCCTTGTGTTTTCATTGATAACGGCCCCGGCGGTCGCGTTATAGGCAAGTACCTCTTTTCCATTGAGGTAGAGGTACATGCCGTCATCGGCGATAAAGCGCACCCGCAAGACGCCGTTGCTGCCGAGCCCTGTCGGAATGTTGAAGGTTCGCCTGAAAAGGGTCGGCTGATTTTGGAAGCTGATCAACTTGTTCAACATAGTGCCCGGGCAGGTGAAGCCCGTGCTGCTTGGGTCATACCACAGAACGCCGCGCCCTGTACCCCACCAGCCAGAACTGGACGTTTGATAGTTGGTGGCGTACCAGGGCGGATTCGAGCTATAAATCCCTGGATCGAAAACCGACGCGTCATGGAACTCCCACACATCGTCCATAGCAGCGAGATTGGTGACGACCTCCCAGGAGACCGGCACTCGCGTGTTTGGACAGATGGTGTTTCCTTTAGCGTCTGCGACGCCATTGATGACCACGAAATAGTTGCTCCCGATAGCCCAACCCGGACCGGTCATAAAAAGATAGATCCGCGGCAGTTGGCTGAAATTGTAGACCACATTGGTGAAGGAGATCTTGGTGTTGAAGTTATTACTTCCGGCATACACTGAAAAGTTAGCGGGGTTCGTCGAGACCGACTGAGTCAAAGCTTCGCTAAAGCTGATGGCAATGGCCTGAGCGCCGCCCCGGCTGGCGAACGTGTTGGTGTCGCCGCGTGCGTCAATCACCGTCGGGCCTTCAGTATCAGACAGGACGGTCACCTGGGCGACGCGACTGGTGACGGCGCCCAGGGCGTTGGTGATAACAGAGTAATATCCTCCGGCGCTGCCGATCTGGGCTGATGCGATGGTGAAGGTCGGGGCGGTTGCTCCGGTGATTGGGTTGGGGCTTCCGACCTTGTACCAGCGGTAGACGGCGGGTCCACCGTTGACCACGACCGCCAACGACACGCTTTCACCTGCGGTGGCGACTTGGTCTTGAGGCTGGGTGGTAATGGAGAGAGGCGTGGCACGAATTGACATGAGTTTCATCCCAAAGGCGATATCACTGCTAGTGTTGGCGTTCTGGTGCACTTCCACAGCCATGGTGTTGGCGCCCTGCTTAAGCAAAGCGAGGTTGGTGATGATGATCGGTTCCAGCGTGCCTTCCGCTGCGGGGCCACCACTGGCTAGCGTAGCCGCATTTGGATTGGCGACGGTGACGCGCAGGCGTCCAGCGTCTGACCCGTTCAGCCACAGGACTGCTCCATCATCAACCAGGTTGCTAGCGACGAGTTGCAAGCCGGCCGTGGTGCCGGAGAACTGGAAGGTGGTGCGGAAATAGTAGCTGGTGACAGCCATGCTGACTGCGAGTTGGGTGAGGATCGGGGCGTGCGCGGTATATACTCCCGGCGTATCCGGCTCATGAGCGAAGATGCCTTGGCCGCTTGGCCACGATGCGTCCGAGAAACCCACCGCTTTCCAGCCGGTCCCCAGTTCAGTTCCATTCTGGTTATATCGCCAAGTCGCGTCCCAGTTTAGCAAGACCTGGACGTCTTGGGCTCGTGTCCGAAGTTCGGAACCCAGGAAGCTGGCCAGGGCCAGGGTCGTGAGGAGCGCTCTCCAACAAACGTTTCGCATATACATCGTGAGTTTATCTTTGCTTGTTATTTGTTCCGACGGTGAAGCTGGTTTATTCGAGCGGTTTCAATACCCGTCCTCAGTCGCTCTTCTGGGATGTCCCTAAAAGAGCATGCCTCGTATCATTTGGCAAACAACCTCAACAAGATTCTGCTTTTTTTAGCCTGAACATCCGGCAAACGTTCCGTTTCCTCCCCCCAAACCAAGCACGGCAACGGCAAGCGGTTTGAGCCAGGCCACATGGCCGGCAGGCCGGCAGGCCGGCAAGGAAAAGCGACGAGGGCACGACGCCTCGCCTCTTATCACAGAGGTGTCCTGCCCTCGTCTGCCTAGGAACACTTTGAGTTAACCGTTTCCTTTGAGGAAATTCAAGTTCGGATTTGGATTTTTGGTGGATCAGCGAAGATTAAGACGCCGACACCCCCCGCCTGCTTCCCGGCCGGCTTCACATTTCTGGGCTCTTTGGAAGGGCCTTGGGAAGCTGCTCACGCCCCTATTCGCTGGCGGACAGCCGCCAGCAGGTCCTCCGCTTCATAGGGTTTTTCAAAATAGCCGGCTGCTCCAAGCTCACGGGCCCGGTCGCGAAACCCAGGCTGTTTGCTGGCGGTTAAGAAAATGACCGGGACGGGGTTCGGCAAGGCGGTTTTCATGCGTTCGGCCACCGTGAAGCCGTTTCCTGCCGGCAGGGAGATGTCCAGCAAGACCAAGTTTGGCAGGCTCTTTACCGCTGTGCTCACCCCTGCCACAGCATCCCCGGCAATCAGGGTCTCGTAACCGGCTGCTTGGAGCCTCAGCGCCAGGGCCATCGCGATCTTGCGATCATCCTCGACAATCAGGATTTTTTTGGCTGACGCGAGTCCCGCAACGGGATTTAGCAGCGGGTGTTCCAGCGCACTGCGGGCTGATGGCCGGCTAAACACGCTTGTTTCTCCGAGGGCATGACCGGCAACAGCGAGTAATTCCTCGGGATCGTAGGGTTTCTCGAAGAGCCCGGCTGCCCCTAAATCCATCGCTTTCCCGCGAAGTCCGGGGTCCTTGCTGGCTGTTATGAAGATAATGGGGATGGAGCGGGTCTCGGGGAGCTTGCGAAGTTTGCGGGCAACTTCCAAGCCGTCCCCGGCGGGCAGGGAAACATCCATCAGGATGAGATCGGGTTTTCGTTCCACGGCGCGGCTCAGGCCGGTGGCGGCGTCGCCCGCGACCATGGTGCTGTAGCCCGCCGCCTTAAACCGGAGCTCCAGAGCTGCCGCGATGGCGGGTTCGTCGTCGACAATCAATATGGTCTTCATGGGAATGGCTTTTAAGTTCGCGGCCGCCGGGCGCTAACTGACAGAACCCCGGCCGCCGTTTCGTTCGTTCCTTGCTGGAGTCGAAGCCGATGCAGGCATTGCCAACTGGGGTTTGTTGTCCAGGATCAAATCGATGGCCGCGACCAGTTCATCGGCGTCGTAAGGTTTCTCAAAGAACCCGGCTGCTCCAAGCTTTTGGGCCATCTTGCGCAGGCCGGCCCGCTTGCTGGCCGTGATGAAGATGATGGGGATTCCGCCGAGACCCAGGTCCCTTAACCGTTCCGCGACGGAAAAGCCCATCCCGACGGGCATCATGATGTCCAACAAGATCAAGTCCGGCTTGTGGGCGACGGTCATCTTTAATCCGCTAAATCCGTCCTGGGCGGAGACCACCTCATACCCGGAGGCGCCCAGCCGCACCTTGAGAGCCGCGCGGATCTTGGGGTCATCTTCAACGACAAGAAGTTTTTTAAGTTTTTTCATAAATGAACCTCGGCTTTCTCTGGGCTTATGCCCGAAACAGGAAATGATTCGGAAATGGGTGATGGCCTTGGGGAGTCGACGAATCGCCGATCATGCACGCGGATGGTTTGGATCAGTTGTTCCATCGAGCACGGCTTGGACAAGACTGTGAAAGGCGAACATTCGAGCGCGCGATTCAGCAATGGCCCATCGACATGTCCCGTATGAACCACGACCGGGATGGCCCCCCATTGTCTCCTGATCTCGCGCAGGGTGGTGGGTCCATCCATTCCTGGCATCTCCAGATCCATGAGGATGACATCCGGGAGCCTCAGTTCCATCTGGCGCAGGGCCGCTTGACCGTCCTCCGCGGTCACCACATCGAACTCCGCCTTCTCGAGCACGCGCTGAAGGAGCTCACGCATCGACGGGTCATCATCCACGAGCAGCAAGTTCGGACGTTGCCCGGCCGAGGCGCAGGACAGTGTGAACAGGAAGGTGCTTCCTTTGCCGACCTGGCTTTCCACCCGGATTTCTCCGCCATGCAGACGGACAAGTTCACGGCAGATATACAGGCCCAGTCCGACTCCGTGTTCGGTGGTGGCGTCGCCGCTTTTGACCTGAAACAGCCGATCGAAAATCCGGTCCCGCTGATCCAGCGGGATGCCGCGCCCGGTATCGCTGACGGAGACCTCCACGCTGTTGCTGGGGTCGGAGGCGCGGGCGGCGCGCACGTGAATGCGGCCGCCGCCCTCGGTGAATTTGAGCGCGTTATTGATGAGGTTGGTGAGAACCTGGGCGATGCGACGTTCATCCAAGGGGACCAGAGGCAAGCTGGGCTCCAACTCGAACGTAAGCTCAATGCCCTTGGCCTGCGCCGCCGGAGTCAGCGCGGTGGAAACTCGTTGGACCACGCCGGCCAGAGCGGTTGGTTTCAAATCGATGCTCAGTTTTCCGGTCTCCAGGCGGGTGGCGTCCAGGAGGTCGTTGATGCATACCCGCAGTTGATTGCAGCTATCGAGGGCAATGCCCAGGTACTCCTTTTGGGTGTCATTCAACGCACCGGCCAGACCGTCCTGCACGATGGCGACAAATTCCCGGGCTGAAGTCAGCGGGGTCTTCAGCTCGTGCGAGAGGGTGTGGTAAAAATTCTGCACTTCCTCATTCTTGCGCCTGAGATCGGAGTTGGTTCGTTCCAATTGCGCCTGGATGCGATGCATCTCTTCCTCTGCTCTTCGTCGTTCGGTCACGTCCCAGCTGATACCCTGAACGCCCAAAGCCCGGCCTTGCGCATCGTAGTATGGGCTTTTCGAGACCTGCTCGTAGCCGTGACGCCCGGAATGGGTCTCGACCTCCAGAACGCCCTCCAGGGGTTCTCCGGTCTTCCAGACGTAAAGGTCGGCTTGCGCGCATTTATCCGCCGGCGCTTTGGTGTAAAAATCGTGGATCCGTTTGCCGAGGACATCCTCTCTGGCCACTCCGAGGCTATCGCAAAAATGCTGATTGACGAACGCAAACCGGCCCGAGGTATCGGTGCGCCAGACGTTGACCGGCAGGTGCTCGACCAGAGACGAATAGAGTGAGCGCGAATTTTTCAGAGCGTCGGTGATCTGGCGGCGTTCGACGATCTCACGCTGGAGCACATCATTCGCGTCGGCCAATTCTCGAGTTCGTTCCCGAACGCGAACCTCCAACTCATCGCGGGCGCGCCGGAGGGCCTCCTCGGCCCGCTGGCGTTCGAGGACCTCGGCCTGCAGGGCCACATTGGCGGTATTGATGGCCGCGGTCCGCTCTTCGACGCGATCTTCCAACTCTTCCTGGGAATGCAGAAGCCCCGCCTCGGCTCGCTGGCGGGCGGTCATCTCCCGATGAATCACCAGGGCGACCAGGCCCGAACTCAGCAGCGCCATCGCCCCCGCCAATTCACTTTGCCGGTGGTAGGAAAGCAGGGCGACGATCACTAGAAACCCCAGTGCGGCAAAGGCTCCGATCGCGGTCTTGTTAGCCGTCGAGCGATTCATATCCCTGAATCTCACCGTGCCGTGTAAGCAAAGCAGAGGCCGAAGCCGCATCGAGATGCGCCCCCGCATTGGGAAGCCGATTTCCTCCGTTTTCGAAGCCCTTCACGCTTGCCCAGCCCTCTGCAACCCAGACTTATCGGCGTGAGGGAACCGAGCCTAAGCAAAAGCCAAATCGGCCCGCACCAGTCGGGCACAAATGTCCTCCTCGACCGGTTAAACCTGCCTTGAGGCCGAAGCGGAGGGCCCGCTCTTAGCCTAGGACCTGCCGGAGATATTGAAGGCTGCGCGTGGCAATAACTTCGGGTCCTTCTTCGAATTTGAAGACCTCCACCGAGATGGTGCCATCGTAGCCGACCTCACGCAGAGCGCTCACGATCGGCATAAAATCCACCTCCCCGAACCCCGGGCCCTTCAAGTTGCGATCATTGGCATGGAAATAAGCAAAATGCGGCCAGCTTTCCCGAATGATCTGCGGAATGGGTTTGGACTCGGAACACATGGCCTTCACATCCAGGATAATCTTGAAGTGCGGCGAGTGATGAGCGCTCACGAAGCGAATGGCATCCTCGGCCGTGTTGATGAAGTTGGTTTCCGTGGGGGCCAAGGGCTCGAAGCAGATCGTCACGTCTCGTTCTCCGGCCTGCTGGACGGCGGCCTTAAAGGTTTGGGAGGCCCATTCCCACGCTTGGGCCTGGCTCACCCCTTCCATCACATTACGTTGTTTCGGTGAACCCACCACGATGCTGCGACCACCCAAATCAGCGCAGAAATCCACCAGATCACAGAAGTAACGGGCCGTCCGCGTCCGCACCGCTGCCTCGGGATGGTTCAGGTACATGCCCTCCGCTTGCACCAGGACCCAGTGGATACCGGAGACGGCAATGCCCGCACGAGCGGCATCGTCCTTGATCTGTTGCCGCGCGGTGGAAGAGATCTCAGTGACGTAATTGGCGAGGGTGAAGGGGGCAATCTCGATGGCGTCGTAGCCCACGCGTCGAGCGTAGGCCATGGCCTCCGCCAGCTTCCAGTCTTTGAAAATCTCGTTGCAAATCCCCAGGCGCATGACGTTGGCAGGGAGTCAGCCCGCGATGTCGGCGGTGAACCGATCGACGTCAGACTCGGTTGTGTCCCACGCGCACATCAGCCGGCAGCCGCCTGCTCCGATGAAGGTGTAAAACTTCCAACCTTTCTGGCGCAAGCGTTGGATTACCGCTTGCGAGAGCTCGGCGAAGACCGCGTTGGCCTGGCGCGGAAAGAGAATAGGCACGTCGGGAATCGACCGCAGCTTGGTCTCCAGATAGGCCGCCATCTTGTTGGCATGCGCGGCATGACGCAGCCAGGCGCCGTCCCGCAGCATGCCGACCCAGGGGGCGGAGATGAAGCGCATCTTGCTGGCCAGTTGGCCGCCCTGCTTGCAGCGGTAATCAAATTCACGGGCGAGCTCGCGATCAAAAAAAACCACCGCCTCGCCGACCGGAATGCCATTCTTGGTGCCGCCGAAGCACAGGACATCCACGCCGGCTTGCCAGGTGATCTCCTTGGGCGCGACCCCGAGGGATGCGACGGCGTTGGCGAACCGGGCGCCGTCCATGTGGATTTTGAGCCCAAACGCCTTGGCTTTCGCCCAGATGGCTTTGAGTTCGTCGGGCGAATAAACCGTCCCGAGCTCAGTGGTTTGGGTGAGGCTGACTGCCCGCGGCTTCGGGTAATGAATGTCGGTGCGCTTTTTCACGAGGCGCTCGATCCCGGCGGGATCGAGCTTCCCGTTTGCGCCCGGAACCAGCAGCACTTTGGTGCCGTTGGAAAAAAACTCCGGAGCCCCGCACTCGTCCACCTCCACATGCGCCAGTTCGTGGCACAAGATGCTGTGATAACTCTGGCACATGGAGGCCAGGGCCAGGGAGTTGGCCGCGGTGCCGTTGAAGACAAAGAATACTTCACAATGCGTCTCAAAGATGCCGCGGATCAAATCGGTTGCCTGCTGCGTCCACGCATCCTCGCCGTATCCAGGAGAATGGTCCTGATTGGCCTCGGCCAGCGCCGCCCATGCTTCCGGGCAAATGCCGGCGTAGTTGTCGCTGGCAAAATGGCGCCGCGGTGTCGCAACTGGATTCATGACCTTATGCATACGCAAAGTTCGCGCGCGTTTGAAGTCCGAAAGTAACCGACAACCACGACCTGAGCCTGGGCGTAGTTATCAGTTGATGCATCGGGGCAGTGCCCGAATGCGCCCCCTGGGCCTCTGGGCGCACGGGCGCACGGGCGCACGGGCGCACATTGCGGGTTGTTAATTGCCGCAGCGCTGATTATGCTGCGCGCCGACCGTTCCACTTATGAACCTCGCCTCTGGTAACCTCATGAAGAACTTCAACCCATTCCTGGCGCTTGTCTTGGCCGCCTTTCTCATCCCGATGCTCGCCATGTCGGCTGAAAAACCGGCCGACTCAAGAAAGCTGCTTCACGTCGTTTCCTTCAAGTTCAAGCCTAGTGCTACCCAGGAGCAGATCGCTCAGGTGGTGACCGCGTTCCGGGATCTGAAGAAAAAGATCCCGACTATCGGCGACTTCGAATGGGGCGTGAACGTGAGCCCGGAAAAGCATGACAAAGGCTTCACCCATGGCTTCCTCCTGAGCTTCGCCAACGAGAAGGACCGCGACGATTATTTAGTGCATCCGGATCATAAGGCCTTCGGCAAGCTGCTCGGCCCCATCCTCGATGATGTTTTTGTGATCGATTACTGGGCCCGACCCTGAAGAGTCGCAAAGGGCGCAACGGCCGGCGGTTACCTGTGCCGTTAGTTTAGTTAGGGCTTGTCCCAGGAACGTTCTCGGGACAAAGGTCGAAATCGCCCTTTTCGGGACAAGCTCTAGTTAGTTAGCTGGTGAAGAGTTGACCGACGAGAGGCTAATAGCCCTGAGCCGCGCCGGCTGTTTCCGAACGGGCGGGTTGGATCAGTTCTACCTCGTATCCCTCGGGGGCATCGATGAAAGCGAACCCGCCGCCATTCTCCTTGTAGTGGGGTCCGTCCGAGTATTTGAGGCCATGAGCCGACAGATGGCTGGCGAACTTTTCGAGGTTATCGACTTCGAACGCAAGATGGGTAAGGTCCGCCTGGACCTGGACTGAACCGCCGGCCGGAAAGGAGCACAGTTCGATCAGTTCCTCGCTGCCCGGCGTTTTCAGGAAGACTAGTTCTGAGCCGCGCGGTGATTTATGGCGGCGCACTTCCTCCAGGCCCAGGACCTCCCGATAGAATTTCACTGATTTTTCCAAGTCATTGAGCCGATAACGAGTATGAAGAAGCTTGCGAACTTTCATGTCGCCAGGATACGCGGTCGAGTCCAACAAGCAACTGTCGTTGCCGGCGCGGCTGACCGCTTGGTGGATAGACTGGATTCGGGTGTTGCTTCAGGGCGACCTTTTGCCAGAAGCTATGCCGCGCATGGCTCATGGATGGCGGATGATTGCAACTGGGAGCCTGGCACTGGCCGGAGTCGTGAGGCTAGATGCACAGATTGACCCGGTCCCGAGGGAGTTGATCCAATTGGGCTATAATCAAGCTCTACAAGGGCACGCCCCGATTAGCGGCTATGCCTTCTATTACCGCAACTCTCCGACTTTTCTTTGCAGCAATTTGACGCTGCGCTTGGCGGTGGCTCCGGTTTATCTCGACTCGGAACTCGGCATCAGCGGAGCACTCGGACCCAACACCGACTTAGGCATAGGCCTGGCCGGTGGCGGATTCGCCGACAGTTATTCGGAGATCCGCGAAGGGGAATTTATCCAACGCGAATCTTTCCTCGGACACGGCGGGGAGGTTTCCGCCAGCGTTTACCACCGCTTCAATCCCGGCGCGCGCATCCCCTTGTATTTGGTGCTGCGCGGCTCCACCCATTACTCCGTTTATGGCGAAGATAACAAGACCGACGACAACTTCGAGTTGCCTCCGAATCAGACGACCTTTCGTTTGAGAACCGGGTTGCGCTGGGGCGGACAGGAGCCAGTGATGCTGGCTCAATTGGCCATGGAATTATCCTGTTGGTATGAGGCGGAACTGCGGCTTCATCCTGATGCGTACGGCTACGCAGATGATCGCGAAATCCACAATGACGTGCATCTGTTTTGGGGACGAGCCATGCTCGCGTACACATTGCCGGAATGGAAACATAACTTTTCCGTCAGCCTCACCTCGGGGACGAGCATTCATACCGATCGATTCAGCGCATATCGACTGGGAGGTCTGTTGCCGCTCTCCGCAGAATTTCCCCTCTCCTTGCCTGGCTATTATTTTCAGGAAATCTCCGCGAAGGAGTTCGGTCTGCTGGCTGGGATCTACTCCGTTCCGATCGACGTGGACCAACGTTGGTCCGTGGCGGCCACCGCGGCCGTGGCTGGCGTGGACTACGTCGATGGCCTCGAGCAGTCGGGCAAATGGCATTCCGGCGTGGGGGGCGGCGTGCTTTATCGTTCCGCAAGCGGCTCCTGGCAGGTCCTTGTCTCTTATGCCTATGGCATCCAAGCCCTCCGCGACGGAGATCGCGGCGCCCATAGCGTCGGGTTCCTCTTCCAGTTCGATCTCGGACGAACCCGGCAGTCACTCTTTGACCCGGGCGATAACCCGAACCGCTCTCGTGGCCTGCAACGGTTCATCCAGATCCTGAGGTAACCAATTCTCGATTTTCGTCGACTCCCGATTTTCGATTTGGGCGGCCAGCAGCAGCGGCCGGTTGCCGGCCGCCGGACACCATTCCTTAACCTTAAAACAAACGCTAAACGCAAAAAGACGAGGCTGGCTTTCGCCAACCTCGCCATGAACCCTGCGAGTGCAGGGAGGAATCGGAATGGTGAGCGCTCTGACGCCTTAGTAGTCCATGCCGCCGGGACCGTGACCCCCGGGAGCCGCCGGTTTTTCCTTCTCCGGCACCTCCGTGATGAGGCATTCGGTGGTCAGGAGCAATCCTGCGATGGAAGCTGCGTTCTGCAAGGCTGAGCGCGTTACCTTCTTGGGATCTACCACGCCCGCCTTGACGAGGTCTTCATAATCGCCGGTCGCGACGTTGTAACCTTCATTGCCTTTGCGCTTCTTGACCTCCTGAACGATCAGGGAACCTTCCACGCCGGCGTTGGCGGCCAACGCGCGAAGCGGAAACTCCACCGCTCGCTTGACGATGTCGACACCGATGCGCTCGTCGTCATCCTTGAGATTGAGCGCTTCAATCGCCGGGAGGCACCGAAGCAGCGCGACGCCGCCCCCGGCGACAATGCCTTCTTCGACGGCGGCCCGGGTGGCATGCAACGCGTCTTCAACGCGCGCCTTTTTCTCCTTCATCTCCGTTTCCGTGGCGGCGCCCACGTTGATGACGGCGACTCCACCGGCCAGTTTAGCCAGGCGTTCCTGGAGCTTTTCCCGGTCGTAATCGGAAGTTGTTTCCTCGATCTGGCGTCGGATCTGATTGACCCGTCCCTGAATTTCGGAGCTCTTGCCGTAGCCCTCCACGATGGTGGTGTTTTCCTTGTCCACCACCAGACTCTTGGTGCGGCCGAGATCTTCCAGGCCCAGGTTTTCTAGCTTGATGCCCAGATCTTCGGTGATGCACTTGCCACCCGTGAGGATCGCGATGTCTTCGAGCATGGCCTTGCGGCGATCCCCGAAGCCGGGAGCTTTGACGGCGCAGACGTTGATGGTGCCGCGGAGCTTATTGACCACGAGCGTGGCGAGGGCTTCGCCTTCGACTTCCTCGGCAATGATCAGGAGCGGTTTGCCGATCTTGGCGATCTTCTCGAGGATGGGAAGGAGATCCTTCAGACTGCTGATCTTCTTTTCGTAGATCAGGATGTAGCACTCTTCGAGTTTGGCCTCCATGGTTTCGGCGTTGGTCACGAAGTAGGGCGAGAGGTACCCTTTGTCGAACTGCATTCCCTCGACCACCTCGAGTGTGGTCTCGATGGACTTGGCTTCTTCAACCGTGATCGTGCCATCCTTGCCGACCTTGTCCATGGCATCGGCAATGATCTCACCGATGGTATTGTCCCAATTGGCTGAAACCGTGGCGACCTGCTTGATTTCCTCCTTGTCCTTGACCTTCTTGGAGATCTTGGCGAGATGTTCCACGGCGCTTTCCACGGCCTTTTGAATGCCGCGTTGGATGCCGATCGGGTTGGCCCCGGAGGTGACATACTTCAGACCTTCCCGATAGATGGCTTCCGCGAGGACCGTGGCGGTGGTGGTGCCATCGCCGGCGGCGTCGCTGGTCTTGCTGGCGACTTCCCGCACCATTTGCGCGCCCATATTCTCGAACGGATCTTCCAAGTCGATCTCTTTGGCCACAGTGACGCCGTCCTTGGTCACGGTGGGTGAACCGAATTTTTTGTCGAGCACCACATTGCGGCCCTTGGGACCGAGGGTCGCCGTAACGGCCTTAGAGAGTTTGCTGACGCCCTTGAGCAGGGACTGACGGGCTGTCTCGTCAAAGATGAGTTGTTTGGCTGCCATAACTTATATCAATTGTGTCTGCGTTGGTTGGTGTAGTGTAAGTGCCTTGTTCGTTATTCGATCACCGCAAGGATGTCGTCAGAGCTGAAGATTCGATACTCCTTGCCATCGAGCTTAATCTCAGTGCCGCCGTATTTGCTGACCAGGACGCGGTCGCCTTTCTTCACTTCAAACGGCACTTTCTTTCCGTTGTCATCTGTTTTACCTGTGCCGAGCGCGACGATGATTCCCTCAGTCGGCTTTTCCTTGGCGGAATCGGGGATGATAATCCCACCCTTTTTCACTTCCTTCTCTTCTGCGGGTTCGACGAGAACTCGGTCGCCGAGAGGTTTGAGGTTGGTGCTAGCCATAGTTGCGTTTCTTGTGTTTGTTTTGGTTTTGATTTTGCTTTCGAATCAACTCCCGACGCACACACGCCAGGAAAAACTGAAGGCAGGGGCCCAGTCAGCCCCGAGACCTAAGACCTTCGGCGTCAACTTTTCTTCTCATCGACGACTTCCGCGTCGATGATCGGGCCTTCGTCTTTTTTGTCGCTCTTTTTGTCTCCGCTGGAGGACGTGCCGGCCGGCCCTGTTTCGGCCTGCGCCTTTTCGGCCGCCGTCTTATAGAGGGCTTCCGAGGCGGATTGCCAGCCTTCGTTCAGCTTCTCCACGGCGCTCTTGATGGTGGAGGCGTCATTGCCCTTCAACGACTCCTTGAGCGAAGTCACGGCGCTTTCGAGGTTGGACTTGTCCGTGGACGAGAGTTTGTCCGCGTTGTCGCGCAGTAATTTCTCTGTGCGATAGAGGAGATTATCCGCGTCGTTACGCAACTCGACTTCCTCTCGGTGCGTTCGATCTTCCTCGGCGTGGGCTTCCGCATCCTTGCGCATTTTCTCGATCTCGTCTTTGGAGAGGCCGCTGCTGGCGGTGATCGTGATTTTTTGTTCCTTGCCTGTGCCAAGATCCTTGGCCTGAACGTTCAGAATGCCGTTGGCGTCGATGTCGAAAGCCACTTCGATTTGCGGTACGCCGCGAGGCGCCGGCGGGATGTCGTCGAGCTTAAACTTGCCGATCGTTTTGTTATCGCGGGCGAACTGGCGTTCGCCCTGCAAGACGTGGATCTCCACCCCGGGCTGGCTATCCGAAGCAGTGGAAAAGATTTCGGATTTACGAGTGGGGATGGTGGTGTTGCGCTCAATCAGCCTGGTGAACACGCCCCCGAGCGTCTCGATACCCAGCGAGAGCGGGGTCACATCCAGCAGAAGGACGTCCTTAACTTCGCCCTTGAGCACGCCGCCTTGGATGGCTGCGCCCACCGCAACCACTTCATCAGGGTTCACCCCCTGGTGTGGATCCTTGTTGACCAGCGACCGCGCTGTCTCCACCACTCGCGGCATGCGCGTCATCCCGCCCACCAACACCAACTCGTCGATCTTGTCGGCCGTGAGTTCGGCGTCTTTCAGACAATTTCGGGTTGGCGTCACTGTGCGTTCGAAGAGTTCATCGCACAGTTGTTCCATCTTGGGGCGTGTCAGTTTTAGACTGATGTGCTTCGGGCCGTTGGCATCGGCCGTGATGAACGGCAGGTTGATCTCGTATTGCTGCGAGCTGGACAAAGCGATCTTGGCTTTTTCGGCTTCCTCTTTGATTCGCTGTAACGCGTCCGCCTGCTTGCGCAAATCCATCCCCTGCTCTCGTTTGAATTCGTCGAGGATGTAATCGATGATGCGATTGTCCCAGTCGTCGCCGCCCAGGTGAGTATCGCCATTGGTGGCTTTTACCTCGAAAACCCCATCTCCAATCTCGAGCACAGAGATGTCAAACGTGCCGCCGCCCAGGTCGTAGACGGCGATTTTCTCGTCCTTTTTCTTGTCCAAGCCGTAAGCGAGGGAAGCCGCGGTGGGTTCATTGATGATGCGCAGGACTTCCAGGCCGGCGATCCGCCCGGCATCCTTCGTAGCTTGACGTTGAGAGTCATTGAAGTAGGCGGGCACGGTAATGACCGCCTGCGAGATCTTTTCACCGATCCGCATCTCGGCATCGGCTTTGAGCTTGCCCAAGATCATGGCGGAAACCTCGGGAGGGCTATAGGTCTTGGCCTTGCCGTCGACCTCAACTTCCACGTGCGCGTCGCCATTGCCCGCTCGCACGACTTTGTAGGGCACCCGTTTGATCTCCTCTGTGACCTCGTCGTATTTACGTCCCATAAACCGCTTAATGGAATAAACGGTGTTGCGCGGGTTCGTTACGGCCTGGCGCTTGGCGGCATCGCCGACCAGCCGCTCACCGGACTTGGCGAAGGCAACGACGGACGGTGTGGTGCGTTTACCTTCGGAATTCTCCAATACCACGGGCTCGCGACCTTCCATCACCGCCATGCACGAGTTGGTGGTGCCTAAATCGATACCGAGGACTGTAGCCATATAGAAATTCGTTCTGTTTGTAATTGCCCCTGAGCAGTCGTCGTACCGTGTGATATCAAAGTGTGTAAATATCTAAAGCAAAGCATATTGTGAATAAAAGGCACGGGTTCAATCAGGAAGTCTGCTCACCCTAATTGCGCCACATTGTCCCACATTGCGCAGCTCTGGCCCAATGCGGCTGTAAGCGATGTTCCACATGGAACATTTAGCTTTGCGGACTGGAGGACCTTATCGGATTCGCAGCCTTGGCTTGCCTCATCCAAATGGCCAGCACGGAAATGTCTGCAGGGGACACTCCAGAGATGCGAGAGGCTTGGCCCAGCGTTGTGGGTTTGATCGTGCTTAGCTTTTGCCGCGCTTCGCTACGGAGATTATGAATCACTGTATAATCGACCCAAGCCGGTATCTGTTTTTCTTCAATCGTCTTAAAGCGTTGTACCTCGGCGTCTTGTCGGGAGATATACCCTTCGTACTTTACCAGGATCTCGACCTGTTCAGCGATTTCGCTTGAGATGGGTTGCGATGGAGCAGGCAGGTCATTGTAATGCACTTCGGGCCTGCGGAGCATGGTGACGAGCGACGAAGCACCGACGCGGCTGCTCTGGAGTCGTATGAGTTCGTGTTGAATCGCGTCGCGCTTGCCAAGAACGCGCTCAAATCGTCCCTGAGATAATAGCCCAGCACGGAACCCAAACTCCGAAAGTCTCAAGTCAGCATTGTCCTGCCTTAGCAGTAGTCGGTACTCCGCACGTGACGTGAACATTCGGTAAGGCTCTGTGGTGCCTTTGGTGACCAGATCATCAATCAACACGCCGATATACGCCTGGTCACGACGCAGGACTAGGGGCTCGCCTCCCTTTACTCGCAGGGCCGCGTTTATTCCTGCCATCAGCCCTTGGGCGGCTGCTTCTTCATAGCCCGATGTCCCATTGATTTGTCCGGCCAGAAAGAGGTTCTGACAGACCTTGGTTTCCAAGGACGGAAAGAGCTGAGTCGGAAACGCGAAGTCGTATTCCACGGCGTAGGCTGGCCGCATAATCTCGGCCTGTTCGCACCCTTGAATACTCCTGACCATTTGAACTTGAACTTCAAACGGCAGGCATGTCGAGAATCCGTTCACATAAATCTCGTCCGTGTTGATGCCTTCCGGCTCGAGGAACAGCTGTTGCCGCTCTTTTTCGGGAAAACGGACGATCTTGTCCTCAATGGACGGACAGTACCGTGGACCGATTCCCTCGATGACCCCTGCGTACATCGGAGAGCGATGAAGGTTATCGCGGATAATCTTGGCCGTCCCGTTGGTCGTGTAGGTAATGTAGCAGGGCACTTGGCCACCGATTTGATCCACAACGGGACGGTGAAGCGCTGCGGGCCTTGCCGTCTCACCATGTTCCACGTGGAACAAATCCCGGGCCCAGTAGCTAAAGTACGGGATTGGCGTCTCGCCATCTTGGAGCTCAAGACTTGAAAAATCTATGGTATGCCGGTGAAGTCTCGGAGGGGTTCCGGTCTTAAGCCGCCCAAGTTCGAGCCCGATTTCGCGCAGCGAAGCCGACAAGCCCATGGCGGCCGGCTCTCCGGCGCGGCCACCGGTCTGCTGGTTTTGTCCGATGTGCATCAGCCCTTGCAGGAAGGTTCCAGTCGTTACAACAACCGTGCGGCCGATGAATCGAACCTCCAAGGTTGTTTCCACCCCATAAACGCGTTTGTCCTCGACGAGCAGCTTGGCTATTTGGGCTTGTTTACAGTCGAGCCCAGGCTGTCCTTCGCAAACCTGTTTCAGTCGAAATTGGTAAGCTTTCTTGTCGCATTGGGCGCGCGGTGCCCAAACCGACGGACCCTTCTTTCTGTTCAGCATTCTGAACTGGATCCCCGTGAAGTCAGTGTTGATCCCCATCTCGCCGCCCATGGCGTCGATCTCCCGCGCTAAATGGCCTTTGGCCAAACCGCCGACCGCAGGATTGCAGGACATCTGGCCGATCGTATCGAGGTTAGTCGTGAGGAGCAGCGTTTGGCGGCCCATTCGCGCGGCAGCAAGCGCCGCTTCGACGCCGGCATGCCCGGCGCCGATCACAATCACGTCATATTCCTTCGGATAAACGAACATAGACCGTAGCTTACGCAAAGGTTCCTCTGCAGGCCAAGAGCGTAATATCAAACCGCGGCATCCAAACGACAATCACCAGCCGATCAATTAGGGTCAGTCCATAGTATTGACAAATAACTTCCGCCTGCTCACGCTTGGCGTATGGCACGAAGACTTCGGCTCGAACTCGCCGGCGGCGTGTATCACGTGGTCAGCCGCGGTAATCGTGGTCAAGCCTTGTTCGCCGATGAGCAGGATCATCGCACGTTCTTGCAAGCCCTCGGAGACGCCTGCGGCAAGACCAGGTGGATGGTGAAGGCTTATTGTCTGATGCCTGACCATCTGCACCTGGTGCTGGCAACGCCCGAACCAAACTTGGTCACGGGAATGAAGTGGCTGTTGGGCACCTACGCGGGCCGCTGCAACCGGCGCTATCAACTAAGAGGCCATCTTTTCGCCAACCGCTACCGATCGCTGATCATCGACCCGCAAAATGACTACATCCAAAGTGTGGCTGATTATGTGCACCTGAACCCGTCTCGGGCCGCCTTGTTGTCGGCAGGTCAGTCTTTGTCCGACTACCCGTGGAGCAGCCTTGGGGAGTTCCTCTCTGCGCCCCGTGCTCGCTGTGCCTGGGTGAACGTCGATACGTTATTAGGGGTGCATGGGTTATTCCCCGACACTGCGCAAGGGCGGCAGAAGCTGAAGGATCGTATGGAGAGGCTTCGGGCTCTGCCCGAGCCGACAGAATTCGCGCAGATCCGTCGAGGCTGGTGCTTTGGGACGGTCCGGTTCAAGCGGAAGCTTCTGCTGCGAGTGAGCGCGCGGGCTGGCCGACACCATTACGGCGCCGAGATACAGGAGGCGGCCGAGGCGCGTGCGGAAGCGCTCGTAAACGATGCGCTGAAGGCGTTGGGCTGGAAGCAAGGGGAGCTTGCGGCCAGGCCGAAAGGGGACCGACAAAAGGTGCAGATTGCGCGTCGCTTGCGGAAGCAGTCTTCGGTCACGCTCTCCTGGATCGCGCAACGTTTGCAGATGGGGACACACACGTATTTGGCGCATCTGCTTTACTGGTATGGTCGAGAACGGCCTCCGAAGCGAAAGCTGGCCGAGTCTGAAGGAAGGCTGGTCGACCGGCAGCAGCGGCGCCGGGGGAAACCCTCTAAGAAGCGCGCACCCAAAATACTATTGACTGACCCCCTGTCGAGCCTCCCGGAGCCCGGGCCTGCGCCGTTCGTGTTTGATCCCACTTTTGACTAGCCGCTAGACCAATTTGAGGTTCTCCAAAATCTTTGCGACAGAAAAGGGCCGGTTAACGGTGTAAAAGTGTAATCCGGGCACACCTGCATCGATCAATTCCCGGCATTGACGCGTGGCATACTCAATGCCGAACGCGGTCACGGCATCGTCGTGCTCCCCCACCGCCTCCAGTTCCTTCTCGAGGACGGCAGGGATTTTGGCGCCGCACAACGCACTGAATCGCTTCAATTGAGGGACACTGATGATGGGCAGAATGCCAGGGCAGACGGGCACAGTCACTCCGAGCTGGCTTAGATAACTGTGGAACTCAAAGAAATCCCGGTTATCGAAGAAGAGCTGTGTGATCACAAAATCAGCGCCACACGCGATCTTGGTTTGCAGGCGCTGCCAGTCCACGAACTTGCCCTCTCGGCATGCGATATGGCCTTCCGGGAACCCGGCCGTCCCGATGGAGAATCCGCCCAGTTCCCGCAGAAAGCTTACTAATTGCCATGAAAACTCGAAGCCACCCTCTGTCTTCTGGAACGTTCCGATGCCTCCTGGCGGGTCGCCTCGCAAGGCCAGAATATTCCTGATCCCGAGTTGACGAGCTTCTTCTGCGTAGGCCCGTATTTGTTCCCTGGTGGAACCGACGCAGGTGAGGTGGGCCATGGTCGTGAGGCTGAATTCCTTTTGGATCCGGTTCGCTATGGCCAACGTTTTGTCGCGGGTACTGCCGCCCGCACCGTACGTCACAGAACAAAAGTCTGGTCGAAGCTTAACCAGTTCCGGCAGCGCACTTTGGAAGAGGGATGTTTCGGCTTGTTCGGTTTTAGGCGGGAAAAACTCGAAGGAGACAACGGGCCTTGAACTGCTGCGATTTGCGTGGATATCCCGAATGAGCCGCACCCGCTGAGAATCGGCAAACTGGCCAAAAGCACAAGCCGACAATTGTGGCGTGGCTGGGAATTCTAATTGTCAGCACGACGGCGGGGTCGATAGTGTTCAGGGACGCGAGACTAAGATCAGCGCCTTGATTTTCGCTGGGAGCGATCTGGTCCAATTCTACGCATGAAAGTTGGCGTTTTCACGGTGATCCTCGGGTCCACTCCACTGAACCAAACTCTCGATTACCTGGCGCGATTGGGTGTGCAGGCGGTCGAGCTTGGCGCAGGTGGTTATGCGGGAACGCGGCATTGTCCGGTCGATGAACTGCTGGAGAGCCCGCGTAAAGGGCAGGAGTTGCTTAAGGCAATCGAGTCGCGCGGCTTGAAGATCTCCGCGCTGACCTGCGCCGGCAATAACATTCATCCGCAGCCCGAGCAGGCGGCTGCTTACGACTGCGATTTCCGCAAGGCGGTGGAGTTGGCCAACCAGCTTGCCGTTGAGGTTGTGATTACTTTTAGCGGGTGTCCGGGCGGCTCGCCGGGCGATCGCAGTCCTAATTGGGTGACTTGCCCGTGGCCGCCCGATTACCTGGAGATCCTGGCTTATCAATGGAACGAGGTGGTGATCCCCTATTGGGAAGGGGTGGTTCCACATCTCAAGAAACATGGCGTGAAGGTCGGCTTGGAGATGCATCCCGGCTTCGTGGTCTATAATCCCGAGTCACTCTTGCGATTGCGTCAGGCCGTGGACCCCGTGATCGGCGCGAATTTCGATCCTTCCCATCTTTTCTGGCAGGGGATCGATCCTTGTGCCGCGGTGCGGGCGCTTCAGGGGGCAATCTGGCATTGTCACGCCAAAGACACGGCCATCCACGAATGGAATTCGAGGACGCACGGCACGCTGGACACCAAACATTACCGGGAAGAGCTGAAGCGTTCTTGGATCTTCCGCACCGTGGGATATGGCCACGCACGGCACTTCTGGTGCGACTTTGTGTCGACCTTGCGGATGTGTGGTTATGACGGAGTGCTCTCGATGGAGCACGAAGACAGCTTGATGAGCCCGCGTGAGGGCTTGGAAAAAGGGGTCCGGTTTCTGCAGAGCATCCTGCTGCAAGAACAAAAAGGAGACGTGACTTGGGCCTGAGCGACCAAGCGACCATGTTTTACGACACTCACTCGCATCTGGATTATCCGGACTTTGCGGAGGAGTTGGAAGCCTTGGTCGAGCGAGCCCGGCAGGCCGGCATTTCCAAGATCGTGAGCATCGGCACGGACCTGCAGAGCAGTCGTCGCGCGATCCAATTAAGTGAACGGTTTCCTAATGTGTTCGCAGTGGTCGGTTGGCATCCCAATGACGCGAGTAGCGCACCCGAAGATCTCAAGCCTGCGCTGCGCGAGCTGGCGCGCCACCCGAAAGTAGTGGCCATCGGTGAAACTGGTTTGGATTATTATCGGTTGCCAGATGCGCACGGCGAGCCGTCCGAGGCGAATCTGGCCTTAAAACGCAAGCAGGCGCAGGTTTTTCAGCAGCATTTGGAAGTGGCCGCCGAGCTGGACTTCAACTGCGTGATTCACCAGCGCGCGGCCTTCGGCGACACCGTGGCGATGATGAAACCGTTTGCAGGCCGCGTGCGGGGACAGTTTCACTGTTTTGCCGACGACCCGGATGCCATGCGGCAGGTGCTTGAGTTAGGCTCTCTGGTGAGCTTCACGGGGATCCTGACGTTCAAGAACGGGCAGAACATCCGGGACACGCTAGGAGCGACGCCGCTAGGGAAGTTCATGTTGGAAACGGACTGTCCATTCCTGGCGCCTGTGCCCTACCGAGGCCGTCGGTGTGAGCCGGCCTACGTGCGCGAGATCGCCACTGTGGCGGCCGAGGTGAAGCAGTGTTCCCTTTCCGAGTTGAGCCAGGCCACCTGTGCTGCGGCGCACGAATTCTTCCCAAAACTAATCTAGTGTCCGGTGATTGCTCCCAGGCGGACCAAGATGCGCTCGGCCGTCACGCCTTGCACGTAGATGCGTTTGTGACGCGAGGTGAGGCCCCGTTGCACGTGCAGAGCATTGCGGGGGCATTGGAAAATGTCGGATAGAAATCGGAGGACCGCCTCGTTGGCCGCGGAATCCACCGGTGGCGCGGTGACCCGGACCTTCAGCTCATCTCCGGATACGCCCACGATCGCGTTACTGGCGGCACGCGGCTGCACTTTGATCGAGAGGAACACGCCTTTGGGGTGCAACTGAAGAAAGCCTGGCAAACTCATGTCCAGCGGACGGACCTTTGCCAGAGAAGCGAGCGGCAATCAATGCCAATCTCTGCAATCTCTGCGTACGGTTATGCGGCCAAAGGCCTGGCTTGGTCTTCCACCGGAGCGGGCGCAGAACTGGGTAAGGGCAAGGTTCGGGCCGGCCGCCAGGGCACCTCATATATGCGCACGGGACTTCGGAAGCCTTTGACGGTCGCCGGGGCCAGCTCCTGGCAGGTGGCGGCCAGCTCCGGACTATGACGGCGCAAAGCCTGGTAGGTGCCTTCCCCAATGAGAATGCGGCCGTGACCGGAAAGACCTTCCAACCGCGCGGCCAAGTTCACCTCACGCCCGAACACAGTGTAATTGAAGGTGTGCTGCTCGGAACCCATCAGGCCCACGGTCACGATCCCTGTGTTGATACCGCTGCCCATGCTGAGCAATTTGAGCGGGGGCAAAGGTTCTTGGCCCTCGCTGAGGCGCTGCCGGTTGATGGCTTCGCGCTGTCGATTTTCGGCGGCGCGGCTTTGATTAAGTGTTTCGATTGCTTTCTGGGCGTCGATCGCCGCTCGAACGCAAGCCACGGCATGTTTGGCGTTGGGCGTGGGAGCGCCCCAAAATGCCATCACGCAGTCACCGATGTATTTGTCGAGGGTGCCTTCATGCTGTTTCACCGTGTCTGCGATGAGCCCCAGATAAAGGTTCACGGTGCGAAGGACTTCTTGCGCGGTGGCGTCGAACTGGGCTTCGGCATCCGCCGCCGACAAACGTTGGCGCTGCACATAATCCTCGGCCTGAGCGTGGCTTTCGTCGCTCATCTCCGTGAAGCCGCGCATGTCCGAAAAGAACACCGTCACTTCACGGCGCGCCCCGCCCAGGGACAAACGCTCCGCTTGAAGCAGTTCCTGGGCGACGTTCGGCGAGACCATCTTGGCGAAGATCCCTCGAATGCGATGTCTTTCCTTTTGTTCGAAGACGGCCCGGTAAGTGACGAGGGTGAAGTTGGCCAGGAACAAACCACCGCATGGCAGCACCAAAGGCAGGCAATAACGAACCTGCACATAGAGATAAAGACCCGCGCCGACGTAGGCGGCGCCGAGCAGCAACACGTAAAGAGCCGCGAACAAAGCCCGCAGGTTCCAAGTCAGGATGCCGGAGATGAGCCCCAAACCGAGGATCAGGAATAATTCGAACGCCAGGGAGGGCCGTTGGATGAAGCGACCCAGGATGAGAGAATTGGCTACGTTCCAGGAACGGCTGGTCAGAAAGGTTTCCTTTTCCAATGGTGTAGCGCCGAGATCGGTCAGATCATTGCCTGAGGCCACCGAGCCTACCACCACCAGTTTGCCCCGCCACAAATTCTCCAGACCGTTGGTTTGGCCGCTCTGCCGCCGGTGCCCCTGATCCAGCAGACTGTGGAAAGATTCACGAGTCAGTCGGCTGTCGGAATAGGTCAGACTCCAATCAATGTAGAAACGGCCCTCCTCGTCGATGGGAATCACCCGTTCCCGCCCGGTCGCCGCTCGCAGCAGGATCTGTTTGCCTGGTTCCACCACCGCGGTGGACAGATCGATCTTGAGATGCTTGGCCGCCAGCGCTAAACCCAGGTCCCAGGCCCGCACTCTGGTAAACGCCCGACCCTGTGGCGGGCCTCGCCAATGCCGCCCGGTCCCCAGTTCGTAAAGAAGTCCCTGATCAAAGCTTCCGTCCAATGCCACCGGCAGTTCCACCGGCATGCCATCTGAGCCCGGGAACAAAATCCGGTTGGTCTCGAAACGGCACCCGTCGAACTTCCGGAGCGCTTCTCGCAACATGGGATGCAGCACCACGTAATCCTCATACGCTTTGGCCCGGCGAAGAATCCCGTCACTGTCACGCAGTGCCGTGATGTCGCCAATCGCCCAGGCATTGGTTCGAAAAAGGTCATGCGGCGTGAGCCCCTTCTCCGCGGCCAGGATCACGTTGCCCGCCTTGCGCAGGTGCCGCACAAAATATTCATCGGACGATTCGCGTTTGCTGTCCGGTGAGGGCGGATGATCCGGACGAAGCTCTCCCAACAGAACATCGAACGCCACCGCTTCCGCGCCTTGATTGTCCAATTCCTGGATGAGATGCCCATAAACGTGACGCGGCCAGTAGAGGCCCGCGCTGTAGCCAAGGCGCCCGCTCAGCAGTTCGGAAATGGTTTCGTTGTTGATGAACGCAAAGCCAAGATTGGGCGCACAGGGACCCGGATAATTCGTGGCCAGGCGCACCCGCCAATCGTAAGTCATCCACTCCAGACGCTGAAAAATATCAAAACGCTCGTAACGCCGGGTGAGGATCTGCAACAGGGCCACGAACGTGACCACGGCAAAGCAGAGCGCAACCAGAACGAGTTTGTGCGACTGGATCTTCACACGACAGTGAGTCTAGGAAGTGGGCAATAGCACGAGAAAGGCCAGCCCAAGGCGTGCTTGCGGATAACCCACGAGGTCCGTGTCCTAATTTGAATCGGGAACGGTCAAGCAGCCTGTGGTTTTTAAACAGTTCCATCCGAGTTCTAATGCCAGTTACTTCTCTCTCTCAGCTAATTTAGGACCGCAGGAGGGAGCAGCCGAGCCTGCTGCCGATCGCTGGCTATTCGGGCTTGTCGTGTTTTTCTCGGGCGCGCACCCCGCTCCCAGGGGACAGGAAGGGTTCGTTCACTTGGGCTTGTTTGGGAGGATCGGCTTGCGGAGATGGCTTGTTCTGGCCTTGGTCCGGTTTTCGGCCCACTTGTTTCTTGGCTTCGGTAAGTTCCTGTTCTACTTGTTGCACAACTTGTGGGGGTGCCTGCTTGACCGTGCTATCGGCGACGTTGAAATAGACCGCCGGCGGCGCGCTCAGGATATGGCTCGACACGTCGGCGCCTTCGCCGGAAATCTGGACATAATAGAGCTTTCCTTCGAGCAGGATGATGGGCGGTTTATTGCGGTTGCCGGGCCGGGCCGACAAACAGCCGCGCGTGCCCCGAATGCCAGCAACTCCACTGGGCATCTTGATTTCGTAGCGGGACGCTTTGGAGAGTTTGTTGACATCGAAATACATCTCCCCATCCGGCAGATGGAGTTGCACCTCAACGGCGGTGTCCGCCCCCGTCTCTGTCAGGAGCAGCTTATCCAGGATTAAAGTCGAATCCTCGGCCACGCGCACATTCCCTGCGCTGCGGCCTAAAAAAAGGTCAACGGAAGAGTTGTGTCCAGTTTTGATCACGGCGCCCGAGTAGAGAACTGCCCCACGTTGCAGCGGAAGAGCCGCGCCGCCGTTGGTGGTGACAGTCGCGTCGCCTTTAATAGCACGCACTTCGGCCGAACCCGGCTGCGGTTCGGCGAAAGCCGTCGCCGTCCCGGCGAGGGTCGTCCAGAACATCAATCCCAACACCAACCTGTTTGCGAACGCTGAGTTCGAACTCATTGGACTTTGGCACTGCGATTCTGGGCCGGACGGCTGGGTGCCTAGGCAGATCCGTCCTGGCCCAATCTTGGCCAAGTCCAAGCAAGCAGGTTCGTGGCCGAGTGTGCGGAGGCGGCGGAAGGATGTCTCTTGCGTGGAGCCGTTCGGCCAGGGCCGCCGGAAGGTCGAAACGGGGTCCGGCGTTCGGTCAAGGCTTCGGCCCGCTTTCCTTGAGCTTTTCGCGAACGATTTTCAGGTAAGAAAATGCGACTGGATTCACCTTTTCGTCCGGCTGCAGGGCAATCGACCGTTCGAAACGTCGTTTGGCCTGGGTATAGTCTTCCAGCTGAAAATGATGCCAGCCGACATAAGCTTCCGTGTTGTAGCTATTGGGATCCAATCGCTCTGCTTTGTCGAAATAAGCCGCGGCCGCGCCATGGTCACCCAGCCAATGGAGGCACATCCCCTCGCGCAGCAGTGGATTGGGGTCGTAGGGGTTCAAAGCCGCGCCTTGCTCGAACCAGGTAATAGCCTCCTGGGCCAGCGGTTTGTGGCCCTCCCCGCCGTCCGAACTCATGCTCCTTAAGGTTTCCCCGATCTGAAAAGCCGTGTCGGAGTTCTTTGGTTCCGCCTGCCAGGCTCGTTTCAGACAAGCGAGCTTTTCGGCGGACACCTCCGGCGCGATGTCGGCGCGGGCCAACCAATGCGATTCCATGCTATGTCGGGCGGCCTGCCAGGACAGGTAGACCAACGCCGCCGGCAGGACGAGGTTAACCGCAAGGCGAAGAGGCCAGCGCACCGTATGCCAGTAACGTTCACTGGCGAAACGATAATGCGACCCGACCAAGGCCAGCAATGTCACCGCCACGATCGCATTGGCCGGAACATGCATGTTAAAATCAAAAATCGAATGCACCAGAATGGCCAGCAACCCAAGCGCTCCCCCTGAGACAAAGGCGGAGCGATTGCTGCGTTTGGCGCCCAGATCATTTTGCCCCCGCTGGACGAACTTCCAACCGGTGAAGACCTGGTAATAGAACGCCACCCAACACGACAACACCAACACCGCCCCCACCAGCCCCCAATCCACCAGCGTATTCAGGTAATCGTTATGCACCCGGTCGGGGCGGGCTTGCAGCTGGACTTCTCCCGCGCGGTACTGACGGAAACGATAGTCAAAATGCGCCGGCCCAACTCCCACCCACAAATGATCCTTCCAAATCTGCAGCGCTGCCGGCCAAAGCTTGAAGCGCACGTCTTCGACCTGCGCCGCCATCTCAAAGCGCTCGTACCGTTCCGGCGGCAGCTTGGCTTTCAGGAAAAACATCACAAAAATCGTCAGGAGCAGGGCCAGGAACATCAGGCCGCGCCGCAGGAAGTCCCGTTGCCGAAGGATCCAAAAGTACAAGGCAAACAGACTCACCCCGGTGGCCAGCCAACCGGCTCGCGAGATGGTCACACTGATGCCCCCGAAGATGGCCAGCGAGGCGTAGCTCAGGAAGATCTTCATCAGCGGTTCAAAGCGTCCGGTCAACGTAAAGGTCAAGGCCAACGGCAGCACCATCCCCAAATAACCGGCCAGATGATTAGGCGAGATGAAGGTGGCGGAGCCGCGTTTGCGATAGCCTTCGGGCTTGTGGATGTTCCAGACCTGATCGAACCCCGTCAGGAACTGGTAGACCGCAAACAAGGAGAGGGCCATGGCCAGGAAGATCAGAGTCAACCCTACGATCTGGGTCGTCTCCTGGCGATGCAGGTTGTTGACGATGGCATAAAACAACGCCGCATAGATCAACACCTTGATCAATTCCTGCCGCGCCAGGTACTCGATGTCGGCCGTCAGATAACGGCCAATCGCGTAACCAACAAACGCCAGCACCGGCCAACACATCGGCGGCCAGAGCAACCGGTGTTTGGGATTGACCCAGAAGCGCACCAACCAAATCAGAAGCATCACCACCGCGAGCCATTCCACGACTAGAAAGTAGTCGAACCCACCTTGAGGAAGTCCTCCAAACGCCAGTGCCGAATAAACCAGGATCACCAGGACCAGCCCCAGGATCCCTTTCTCGCAGTAATTATCAAGTTGTTCGCGCTCCATGGGGCCTCACTGCCGTTCGGGCAGGTGCGTCCCCCGAGGACCCGGCCAAACCGGGCCCCGTTCCATGGACATTCTCCACTTGTTCAGGCGCATCAACTCAGATACTCGCGCGGATCAGTGATTTTACCGGTGATGGCGCTGGCGGCGACGGTTGTCGGGGAGGCCAAAAAGACTTGCGATTCCTTATGCCCCATCCGCCCCGGGAAATTCCGGTTGGTGGCGCTGATGCATTTGAGCGGCGTGTTCATGCGCCCGAAGGTGTCCACCGGCCCGCCCAGGCAAGCGGCGCAGCCCGCGTTCTCCGTCATCTGCACGCCTGCATCCACCAGGATTTCCCAAACGGTTTTCTGGCCCCATCGCGACGTCTGCAGATCATGCACGATCTCCGGCGTCGCTGGCACGCCAAACGTATCGATGCTCACGTGGCGGCCGTTCAACACCCGGGCGAACTCCAGGAAATCGCTGGTCTTACCGCCGGTGCACGATCCGATGTAAGCGCGGTCGAGTTTAATGTGGCCTAACTCGCGCGCCTTCTTTCGTTGGCCGGGGTCCGGATGACACGCGACGGTCGGCTCCAAACTGTCGAGGTTAACCACCGTCTCGAAGACGAATTTCTCATCTGGATCGCGCAGGACAGGTTCGTAGGAAGCTTTGGTCCCGTTCAGACGCGTTCGTTGCTTCACGAGTTCCTCGGTCTTCGCATCAAATTCAAAGATACTGTTCTTGCCTCCGGCTTCGATCGCCATGTTGGCGATGGTCATGCGGTCGTCCATGGAAAGGCCGGCCGCGCCTGCTCCGTCAAACTGCATCGCCCGGTAGGTTGCTCCATCGAAGCCGATCTCCCCGATGCAATGGAGGATAATATCCTTGGCCATCACCCCCGGCTGCAGCCGGCCTTCGAGCCGGAAATGCATCGTCTCAGGAACCTTCAGCAGCAATTTACCAGTTCCCATCACGAAACCGGCGTCCGTGTTGCCGATACCGGTTGCAAATTCGTTCAAAGCCCCCGCCATGCACGTGTGCGAGTCCGTCCCAAAAAGGATTTCCCCCGGGCGCGTATGCCCCTTTTGCGGCAGCGCGGTGTGACATACGCCCGCGTAATGAGAACCGTACTGGCGTTGGAGCGGGCCCTTGGACGAATCAAAGACCCATTTCCCGTTGGGATCCTCGATCACATCGTAGAAGTAAGGCAAACCCTGCTCCTTCACGAACTCGCGCAGGATATCGACGTTGCGGTTCGATAATGAATCCGCCGTAAAGATGTAATGGTCGGGGATGATCACCACCTTGTGTCGATCCCACACCTTGGCGTTCTTTCCAAACTCCCGCTTGAACACCCCGATCGTGCCTGGCCCGCATACGTCATGGGTCATCAGCACATCCGCCCCGACCCAAACGTTGTCGCCTGCCTCCACTCGAGCCTTTCCCGCCGCCCGAGCGAGGATCTTTTCTGTTAAAGTCATGGTCGATAATCATTACAGAAGTTCATGGCCTGCTGCAACCTCGGAAAATGGCGGACCAGTGTCTCCGGGCGCATTCACCCACTGCCCCTGAAGCCAACGTGACGTCGTGAGTATTTTTCCTCCACTTCAACCGTTGCTTCTTCTAGCGTCCTTGTAATCACGCGATGAAAACCTCCGAAGCAATGCGCCTTGGCTCGGTCTGCCTCAGTTTTTGGCTCGCGGCCCACTCCTACGGCGGCCAGGCCGATAAGACACTCGACATCTACTGGATCGATGTCGAAGGCGGCGGCGCCACTCTCATCGTTACTCCCAATGGCGAGTCCGTTTTGATCGATTCCGGCAACCCAGGTGGGCGCGACTCCAGCCGAATCCACAAGGCAGCAACCCAGGTGGCAGGCCTCACGAAGATCGATCACTATTTCACCACGCATTTTCACGTGGACCACTTCGGTGGGGCCGGAGAACTGGCCGCTCTCGTGCCCATCGGCCAGGTCTACGACAACGGCATCCCGGAGACGGATCCGGACGGCAACCGGCGGGATACGCGCTGGCCGCTCCTCAGCAAGCCTTACCGCGAATTCAAAGCAGACGCACGCCACGTGATTCAACCAGGACAATCCATCCCATTGAGACAACGCGATGGCCAACCGAACCTGTCGCTGCGCTGCGTGGCGGCCAGACAAAAATTCACCGCTGCTCCTCCCAACGCGGCCAAAGGCGCCGGCTGCGAGAAAGCCTCAACCAAAGACAAGGACCCTTCCGATAATGCCAACAGCATCGCGCTGGTGCTTGAATTTGGCCGATTCCGATTCTTCGACGGCGGTGACTTGACCTGGAACACCGAGGCTGAGCTCGTTTGTCCGGTGAACCGGGTGGGACCCGTGGACGTATATCAGGTGAACCATCATGGCCTGGACGTCAGCAACAACCCGCTGCTGGTCCACAGCCTGGCCCCCACCATCTCAGTGATGAACAATGGACCTCGCAAAGGCACGGCCAAGGAGACGGTGGACACCTTGAGATCCTCTCCAGGGTTGCAGGCCATGTATCAGGTGCACAAGAATGTGCGGCCAGGGGAGGACAGCAACACCAGCGATGAGTGTATCGCCAACTTGGCGGAAAAATGTGAAGCCAACTATTTGAAACTCACCGTCGTTCCAACCGGCGATTCCTACGTCATGAACATTCCGGCCACTGGTTATCGCAAAATCTTCCAGACGAAAACGCGGTAGACCGCGCAGGCCTCTTTCCGGTAAGCTCCCCTGGGTCGTTTGACCGGCGTAATCACCGCATGAACCTCTGCAACTCCCCTGGGCTGAGCCGACGCCAGTTCCTGGCTCGCAACGCCATGGGGGTTGGCAATGTCGCCTTGGCGTGGTTGCTGGCCCAGGAGCATCTGCTCGCCACGCCAGCCTCCGTGCCGCGCGGACCGCAGATTAACGATCTGAAGACGCGCCCGCCGCACTTTGCGCCCCGGGCTCGCGCCATGATTTCGCTGTTTATGCATGGCGGCCCCAGCCATGTCGATCTGCTGGATCCCAAACCCGAACTGACCCGACGTAGCGGCCAGGATTATCAGGGTGAGATCACCTATAGCTTCGTCAATCGCGCCAGTAAAAAATTGCTGGGCAGCCCATGGACCTTCCGCCCCTGCGGCCAATCCGGCACCGAAGTGTCCGAGTTGTTGCCCTATTTCTCCCAAATCGTGGATGACGTCTGCGTCATCCGATCGGTGCACACCGACATCAACGGGCATGAACCTTCGATTTGGTCCATGCACACCGGCAAATCCCAACCTGGCCGGCCGCACCTGGCCTCCTGGTTGACCTACGGCCTGGGGACGGTAAACCAGTCGCTGCCCGCTTACGTGGTGCTGACTGACCCGGGCGGACACCCGGTGGATGGCGTGCGGAATTGGTCGAACGGCTGGATGCCGCCGTTGTTTCAGGGCACGGTGGTTCGCCCGACGGAGCCGCGCATCCTGAACCTCGAACCGCCGCCGCATCTGAAAGGGGAAATCCAACGGCAGAACCTCGATTTTCTCGCCCAACTGAACCGTGAACACCTCGCCCGCCATCCCGGCGAAGCCGACCTGGAGGCCCGCATCGCCAGTTATGAGCTGGCGGCAGCCATGCAAACCACCGCTCGTGAAGCGCTTGATTTGTCTGGAGAGACCGAAGCCACCCGCAAGCTTTATGGACTGGATGATCCGGTCACTCGCGAATATGGCACGCGCTGTCTGATCGCCCGACGGCTGGTCGAACGCGGCGTGCGATTCGTGCAATTGTTCGTCAATGGCCAGATCTGGGATAACCACGAAAACATTCGCTCTGGCCTGGCCGGTTGTTGCCGCAAGACCGACCAGCCCGCCGCGGCGCTCGTGCTTGATCTTAAATCGCGCGGTTTGCTGGACAGCACCTTAGTTCATTGGGGCGGCGAAATTGGGCGCTTGCCCGTGACCGAGAATCACGGGACCGCGGAAAAAGCGGGACGCGATCACAACGGTCAGGGCTTCAGCATGTGGTTGGCTGGCGGTGGCATTCGGGGTGGAATCACCTATGGGGCCACCGACGAATTTGGCCACAAAGCGGTCGTGGATCCGGTCAGCCCGAACGATTATCACGCCACTCTCCTGCATCTTTTCGGCCTGGATCACAACCGGCTCGTCTATTATCACAACGGACAGGAACAACTCCTCACCGACAAAAAGCCAGCCCGCGTGATCAAAGACATTCTCGCGTAGTCGTTTCACGCCAGGCCTGCGCGCACGCTGAGGAGAACCGACTATGACTCCGTTCCGTCAGTTCATCGCCTTTCTCGTGCTGTTGCTTACGCTGCGTGGTCAGGCTGCACCTGTTCCGCTCACGCCAGCGTCTCCCAACGTGGTGCTGATTAACTGCGATGATCTGGGTTATGCGGATCTCGGTTGTTACGGCGCCCAGGGTTATCGGACCCCGAATTTAGATCGGCTCGCGCGGCAAGGAGTCCTGTTCACGGATTTCTATGTGGCGCAAGCTGTCTGTTCGGCATCGCGTATGGCACTGTTAACCGGCTGTTATCCGAATCGGGTCGGCGTGCTGGGCGCTTTGGGCCCGGATTCGAAAGTAGGCATCCATTCCAATGAAGTCACCATCGCCGCGATGCTCAAAACACGGGGTTACGCCACCGCCATCTACGGGAAATGGCATCTGGGCGTGCAACCGCAGTTCCTCCCGACCCGTCATGGCTTCGATGATAATTTCGGACTGCCTTACTCTAACGACATGTGGCCGTTTCATCCCACCACCCCGACCAATTATCCACCGCTGCCGTTGTTCGAGGGCGAAAAGATCGTGGCGCGCATGCCTGATCAAACCCAGTTGACCACTCGCTACACGGAACGCGCCGTGGAGTTCATCCACGCCCATCGCGATAGCCCGTTCTTCCTTTATGTGGCCCATACCATGCCGCACGTGCCGCTCTTTGTGTCCGACAAGTTCAAACGCAAAACCCAACGCGGACTGTTCGGGGATGTGCTCGAAGAAATCGATTGGTCGGTCGGCGAGATCCTGTCCGCTCTACGGAAAAACGCACTGGAACGGCGCACGTTGGTGCTCTTTACCTCCGACAACGGCCCCTGGCTGAGTTATGGCGATCACGCCGGATCGGCCGGACCGTGTCGCGAGGGAAAAGCCACGACCTTCGAAGGCGGAGTCCGCGTGCCTTTCCTGGCCCGCTGGCCGGGAATCATTCCGCCCGGAACCGTCTGTCACGAGCCGGTTATGAACATCGATCTCCTGCCGACGCTCGCTGGATTGGCGGGCGCTGCTTTGCCGACGCATCCGATCGATGGACTGGACATCTGGCCGCTGCTCCGCGGACGCCGTGGGGCGAAATCTCCGCATGAAGCGTTGTATTTCTATTGGGACAACGAACTCCAGGCCGTGCGCAGCGGTCCATGGAAATACCACGTGGCTCACGATTATCACAAACCGGACCCGCCTGGAAACGGGGGACAACCGGGGCACATGACCAAACCCAGCACGCCTTCGGCCCTCTTCCAACTTCAGTTGGACCCGAGTGAGAGTCGGGATCTTTCCAGCCAACGCCCGGATGTTGTGCGCCAGATGGAAGCGTTGCTGGAAAAGGCGCGGCGCGAGCTGGGCGATTCGCTCCAGAAACGCAAGGGCAGCGGCGTGCGTGAACCCGGGCGCACCTAAGGGCAGTCGTCGGCCGCATAGTAGCAGCAGACAGTCCCTGTGACTTATCTTCGCTTAAGCACCGTTCCCGTGAAACGCATCGCCTTGTGGCTGGCGTTGCTGTTGGTGATCAGCGTGGGCGGATTGCTCATCTGGCTTCGCACGGATCCCTACGCACCGCGTTTTCGAGCCGCTGCCACGATCGGTCATTACACCGCCATTTCGTACTCGCTCATGCCGGATGTGGGGAACGTTGAAGGCGGCAAGGTGTGGATGAAAACCAGGTCCGAGAAGGAGGGTGAGCGTCAATTCGTTTTTGACCTCGAGCAGCAACGCATCGCCGGTGAGTTGCTTAATGCCAACCCGATCTTCCTCAATGGTGATCAGAGCAGGCTCTTCTGCATTCGCCCGATGCCTCCTCCTTCGAACTGGCGTCAAAAGTTTGAGTCCTGGCTCGGACGCGTTTCGCGTCGCAAAAGGAGCATGCGAGCAGCAGGCAGAGAGGAGACGACCTTTTGGAGCCTCGATTTGAAGAACAATTCCGCGGTTCTGCTGGGCAATGCCAACGAATTTCCTATTTTCATGGGCTTCGTGCCATCCCCGGATTTTCGCTTTGGTCTTGCCACGTTCAATCCAGCGCTGTCCAAGCCGGGGTTCGCGCTATGCGACTTGAGCACCCCCAGCCTGACCCATGTGCTGCGGAACCTTGGGCCGATTGGTTGGTGGGATAATTCCACGATCCTGGTCATGGATCCCTCGAGCAATCTCGTCACTTATGCCGTGCCCAGCGGAACGACACGTTTATTGATGACACCCGCCGTGGTCGTCGCCTTTCTCAAGGAACAAAATCTGTCGGAGGAAGGACAACGCTTTCCGATGGTGTGGGCGGAGTGGGACGGACGGCAGTACCGCATTTTTCTAAGTGATGGCGCAAAGCGTTCTAAGCGCCTGCCGTCGTTTCTCGTCGAGTTGGAACGGCCGAATGCAACACTGCGGTTGCTGGATCGGGAGTTCACTTTCGAGAGCCTGTCGCATTTTCACTCGGGCGGACGCTGGTACGTTTATTCTCCTGTCAAACGTGCTGGCCAGGGAAAGGACACCGTGATCCTGCGGGACTTGCAGGAGCATTCAGAAAGACCCCTGGTCGAGGGCAACGGCCTCAAGGAATGGGCCTTCCCGCGGTTTTACCGAGACACAGTGTTGTACATCCGCAGCAATGGCCTTTGGCAGATCCCCGTGACCGGCTCGAATGCGGTCCGGGTGTTTCCTAGATGAGGTCGAATTACCGGTCGCTGGTGCGCGGAAAACCCCGCGTCCTACCTGGCCAGAATTCTCTTTTGGTTGGCCAGGATCGCTTTCTGATTGGTGAGGATGCGGTCGAGTTTACCTTGGTTTCCTTGGATCTTGCCTTGATTGCTAAGAATTCTCTCCTGATTGCTCAAAATGCGATCGAGCTTCTTTTGGTTCTTTTTGATCGCGCTCTGGTTACCGAGGATTGCTTTCTGATTGGCGAGGATTTTCTTCTGGTTGCCCAGAACTTTTTTGTGACTCGCCGTCTCCTTGGTTTTGTTCATAACCGGTTAGCTGTTTTGCTGGTCGCGGCTGCTGGCGGTGGGTCCCACAATTACTGCTGAGTGTCTGCGCTCATGCCGGAACTGCGGCTGGCGGACTTTAGGCTGCAGGCTTTTTCTTGGTTTTGGCGGCGGTCCTGCGCCGTTTTTCGTAAGCCAGCCGCCGTTTGCGTTTCTCGACCTTGTTGTATTGTTTGCCCATAAGTCTCTTTACAATGTGAATCCAATTCGGATGCTGTGGGGGCGACTATGAAGATTCGTTTTTTTCGGTTCAACACCTATTTGGCTTTTGGGTTATGCGCGGTGCTGACCCTGGCCGGAGGCTGTCTTTTCAGCTCAAAAAAGAAAGAGAAAGAGAAAGAGATCAGCAAACAGGATCTATCTTCGCTGCGACTCTACCTGGAGGTCAACGCGGATGGCTCGGATCGTAACGGCGCGATTGCGGTCGGACGACAGGCGCCTTTTACCGTGAATGTCGAAAAGAAATCGTTCCTGACCGAGTTCAATATCGAGAAGGCCAGCGTGGTGGATTCCTACGGCGGGTTTTCCATTTCCATTCGCTACGACAAGGAGGGGAGCTGGATCCTCGAGCAGTACACCACCGCCAACAAAGGCAAACGCATCGCGATCGCGGCCGAGTTCGGGTCCGTTCGCTGGCTGGCGGCGCCCGTCATTCAGCAGCGCATCGGCGACGGCCTGCTGGTCTTCACTCCGGACGCCACCCGCCAAGAATCCGAGCGGATCGTTAAGGGGCTGAATCATGTTGCCGAACTCATCCGAAAGGGGCAGATGTAACCAACTGAAGCCCTTGCCATGGCACGACTCGATTCCGCATCGAACGACAAGCCCAACCGCCAGGCGCCCAGAGTTGGGCGAAAGTTGGGCGGACGAAATTGGCTGGGCTGGGCCGTTGCGTGTTGTCTGAGCAGCGCCAGTTTGGCCGCAACGCTCCCGCCGACGTCCAGCCCGGGGCCTCTTTTTCTGCTGCCGACGGCCAACCGCGCCTTGTTCGAACCGGGCGGTGATGAACATTATTTTGTGGGGACCACCGGCAAACCATGGATGAGTGGGACATTCGGGTGCGTGCGTTCGGAGGGCTGGCAGCTGCACGAGGGCATCGATATTCGATGCTTGCAGCGGGATCGCCGTGGAGAACCGGTTGATCCGGTGCTGGCCACCGCTGATGGCACCGTGGCGTACATGAACAAACGTCCCTCGCTCTCGAACTACGGCAATTATTTAATCCTGCGTCACATCATCGAAGGGGTTGAGATCTATTCCCTCTACGCGCATCTCCAGGAGATCCGGCCGGACCTCAAACACGGCGACCCGGTGAAGGCCGGCGAAGTGGTGGCCAAAATGGGCCGGACCTCCAATACCCGTGAAACGATCAGCCGCGAACGCGCCCATGTGCATTTTGAATTGGATCTCGTCGTCAATGAACGGTTCCCCGAGTGGTATCAGAAGAACTTTCCGACCCAACGCAACGATCACGGCGGTTGGAATGGTCAGAACCTGATCGGGATTGATCCCTGGTTGCTTTTGCTCGAGCAACACAAACAGGGCGCCCATTTCAGCCTGGTCGAGTTCATTCGCAACCAGACCGAGCTTTGCCGGGTGCTGGTGCGAGATCCGCGGCTGTCTTGGGCGCGTCGCTATCCCATGCTGGTGAAACCCAATCCAGTGGCGCAGCACGAAGGGGTGGCCGGCTTCGAAATCGCTTTAAACTTTAATGGCCTGCCCTACGAACTGATCCCCCGAGCACCTTCCGAAATCAAAACCAAATCCCGCTATCTCTTGCTCTCGGTGAACGCCGCCGAAAAACAGCAACACCCTTGCCGCAAACTCGTCGTGCAAAAGGGCAACCACTGGGATCTCGCCAACAACGGCGTGCGGCTGATCGAGCTGCTGAGTTACTGAAGGGCTTGAAGGGCTTTGCGCTTTGCGTTTTTGCGTCATACACTTGGATTGTATGAAAGCAGCTTGTCCTCGCCTGCGTGGGCTCCTGTTGCTCCTGTCGTTCTGTCTGGCTCTGGTCTGGTCGGGATGCGCGTCCTCCAAATCCTCCGGTGAACCTAAACCCGCCAAATTGGATCCGCGGACGGCCCCCTGGAATGATTATGTTGGCACCTACACCTACGATCAGGCAATGCAGGACCTTGGTAAACCTGCCGTGGTCGGTGAAGACGCCACCGGCCGGACCGCCGAATGGGTGCTGCGTCGCAGTCCGCGCATGTCGTTTGGTTTCGGTGTGGGTGGCGGCTCGGTCGGCCCTCACACCGGGGTGGGCGTTGGAGCCGGGTCGAGCATCTCTCCGCCGCCGCACGGCGAGAATCTGCGTCTGAAGTTTGACCCCGACGGCAAGCTAAAGGAATGGACCAAGGTCACCTATTGACCCTTGCCCAAGCCATTAGCCCTGTGGATTATTTGGCCAACGTCCGGCAGAACTTATCCAGGCGTTCGAGTCCCTTCTCGATATTCGCCATGCTGGTGGCGTAACTAATGCGCAGATACTCGTCCGCTCCAAATGCGATCCCGGGCACCGCGGCGACTTTCTCGGCCTCGAGCAGCCGCGCGCAGAACTCCGAAGAAGACAGCCCGAGCCTCGAGATGTTCGGGAACAGGTAGAAGGCGCCCTTGGCATTGACGCAACTGAGCCCAGGGATGCTATTGAGCTTTTTCCAGGCGTAAGTGCGGCGGCGGGCGTATTCGGTCAGCCAGCCGCTCAGGTGATCCTGCGGACCATTGAGCGCGGCCACCGCCCCTTTCTGGGCGAAGCTGGTGGGGTTGCTGGTGCTGTGGCTCTGCACGGCATCGATGGCCTTGGCGATCGGCTCCGGGGCAGCCAGGAAACCCAGGCGCCAGCCGGTCATGCTCCAGGCCTTGGCAAAGCCGTGTACCACGATGGTGTGTTCGTAATGCGCCTGGGAAAAGCTCGCCACTGACTTATGCACCGCGCCGTCATAAAGCAGGTGCTCATAAATCTCGTCGCTCATGATCAACACACCCCGCTCCACGCACAGATCCCCCAAAGCCTTGATTTCTTCCGGGGTGTAAACCGACCCGGTCGGGTTGCTGGGCGAATTGAGGATGAACAAACGCGTGCGCGGGTTGAACGCGGCCCGCAACTGTTCCGGCGTGACCTTGAACTCCGTGCGGTCCGTCGTCGGCAAGATCACTGGCGTCGCCCCGGCCAGTTTGACCATCTCCGGATAACTCAACCAGTAGGGCGACGGGATGAGGACCTCGTCACCGGCCTCGCAGGTCGACAGGATGACATTAAAACAGGAATGTTTGCCTCCGCTCGACACGATGATCTGGCTGGGCTTATAGCTGAGTCCATTCTCGCGCTTGAACTTGTCCGCAATGGCCTGGCGCAGCTCGGGAATGCCGCTGCTCGGCGTGTATTTGGTGAACCCTTCGTTTAACGCGCGGATGGCGGCGTCCTTGATGTGTTGCGGCGTGTCGAAATCGGGTTCGCCCGCGCCGAAGCCCACCACATCCTGCCCGTCCGCCTTCATCTGCTTGGCCTTGGAATCGATGGCCAGGGTCAAGGAGGGCGCCAACGACGCCGCGCGCCGTGAAATCTTGTAGTTCATAACCAAAGTGGCGAGAGGCTAACGGGCGTCGCCCAGAGTGCAAGACAGGATTTGCCAGTCTGGGGACTGCCGAGAAGGCGCCCTCACTCCACCTGGCTAACCGGCAGCCGAACCGTCACGGTGGTGAGCTTGTCCGGTTCGGAAACGATTTGGATGGTGCCCTGGTGCGCCTTGACGATCGATTGGGCGATGCTGAGCCCTAACCCGCAGCCTTCGATGGCGCCATGGTGGGCAGGATCACCGCGGTAAAAGCGATCGAACACCCGGGGCAGCTTCTCCTGAGAAATGCCGGGGCCGGTATTGGCAATGGTCAGTTCGGCCGTGCCATTCTTCCGGTGCAGGGCGATGGTCAGGTGACCTTGGGGCCGGGTGTATTTGATCGCGTTCTCGGTTAAGTTAAGCAGCAGTTGCCTCAAACGATAGCGGTCACCTCGAACCAGGGCGGTGTCACAGCTGCTCAATTCCACCTGCAACGCTTGTGGGCGTCCCAGCAGCTGCGCATCCGCAAAACTGTCGCGCACCAGTTCATCGAGATGCACCGGTTCTGAGGCGATGGCCAGATAACCGGTATCCGCTTTGGAGAGGAAGGCCAGCGCGTCGACAATCTTGGTCAGACGCGTGATCTCATCGAGTTGATCGGCAAAGAACTCGTGATCGGCGCTCGAAGTGGCGGGGTCGCGCAGGCGCGTCTCAATTTCTCCGCGCATAATGGTAAGAGGCGTCTTCAGCTCATGCGAAGCGTTCAGGGTGAACTCCCGGATGTGACTGAAGGAATTGTCGAGCCGGCGCATCATGGAATTGAACACTTCCGTGAGGCGGTCAACCTCATCACCGTTGCCGGTGGACGGCAGTTGTTCACCTAAAGTCTCAGGGTAAACCTGTTCAACGGCGCGGGTGAACCGCGACAGCGGTGCCAGCGCGCGCCGCATCAAAAACCAGCCGCCGACAACCGCCAGCAGCAAAGCGGGCAACCCGCCGTAGAGGATGACCTCGCCAAATTCCTCCAATGGCGTATCACCTTCCTGGGCCGGCGTCCGGCTCATGCTGTGTTCCACCACCATCTCGTACCAGGCCCAGCCCGCGATCAGAAGCAGCCCGATCAAGAGCAGCCCCGAATACCAAAGCACAAGCCGGTTGCGGATGGTCATACAGGCTCCTTCAAGACATACCCCACCCCGCGCACCGTCTGCAGCAACTTGGGTTCGAAGTCGGCGTCGATCTTTTCGCGCAGGCGCATGATGTAAACATCCACCAGGTTCGTGCCCGGATCGAAATCATAATCCCATACTTTCTCCACGATATCCATCCGTCCGCAAATGCGGCCGGCCGAGCGCATGAGAAATTCAAGCAACAGATATTCCCGGGGCGCCAACTCAATCGGCGCGTCTCCCCGTTTGACCTTTCGGGTGACTGTATCGAGCGTGAGATCCCCGACCCGCAGGGTCAATGACTTGGTGTCGCTGCCCCGCCGTCCCAGCGCGCGCACCCGCGCGATCAACTCGGCCAGGGCAAACGGCTTGGCCAGATAATCATCCGCTCCGGCATTGAGCCCCTCAACTTTCTCGCTCACTTCGCCGCGGGCCGTGAGCAACAAAACGGGCGTGCCGATCTTTCGTTCACGCATCTGGCGCACCACGCTTAGTCCGTCACGACCGGGCAGCATCACATCCAGCACCACGACATCAAACGGCGTGTTGGCCACCGCCACCAGCGCTTCCGTGCCGTCCTGGATCACGTCGACCGCGTGACCCTCCGCTTGCAGCGCCTTGCGCACAAACGAGGCGGTCTTCTTCTCATCTTCCACCACTAACACGCGCATAAGTTTATCCGACATGATCTCGATGGCTGCCCGACGGATTGTCAACGCTGGCGGTGAGGATGTTCCGATCCCGTTGAGAGCCCAATGAAATCGCGATGACAGAAGTGTCATCCGCCTTTGCTTCCTGCTCTGTCTCAACCGGTGGCGGGTTCCGAGTGAACAAACCGTCATCTGCTTTTCAGCGGTCTGTCACCTGCCCTATGGTATGTTTCCGGATATGTCAACAGTCCGAGTTGGCCAGCCTGGCCCGGGTCGTCGGTTGCATTGGTTCCAAGGTGGTTGGCGCCGGAAGTGGCTGGCCCTGACCTGCATCGCCTCGCTGGGGGCCCATTCCCTGCAAGCCGCTCCGCCGCGCTTCGATCATGTCGTGATCGTCATGGAAGAGAACCGGACGCCTGGCCAAATCATCGGCGATCTGGTCAACGCCCCGTATCTCACCTCGCTCGCCAATGGCGGAGTCCGGATCGGGTCCATGTTCGCCCTGCTTCATCCGAGCCAGCCCAATTATCTGCATCTCTTCTCCGGATCGAATCAGGGAGTGATCGACGACGGTTTGCCGCCCAATTTTTCTCCTGTCCCGACCGGCGCCTACCCGTTTCGGGCGGTGAACCTTGGCGCATCGCTCATCGCGGCCGGGTTCACCTTTGCCGGCTTTAGTGAACAGTTGGAAGCCGCCACGACCAACGATTGGGCGGACTTCGACCCGCACTCAGCGACTCATCCCGGCATCTACTATCGGCGCAAACATAATCCCTGGGCCAACTGGGTGGCGAAAACCACTCCGATACCGGCCAACCAGCTCAGTAGTTCAGTCAACCGCGCCTTTACGCAGTTTCCCACCAATTTCAGCGAGCTGCCGACGGTCTGCTTTGTCATCCCCAATCAGCTTCACGACATGCATGATGGCTCCCGCCGCATGGCCGATGATTGGCTGCGCGAAAACCTCGGCGCCTACGCGGTCTGGGCCAAAACCAACAACAGCCTGCTCATCGTCACGTGGGACGAAGACGACTACAACGAAAGCAACCAGATCCCAACCATCTTCTATGGAGCCGGCTTGCACGACGGAACGATCGTGACTGGCGCCTGGACTTTGCACAACCTGCTGCGGACCATCGAGGAGATGTATGGAATCAGAACCCACGCTGGAGCCGCCGCGCAGCTGCGCCCGATCGTGGGCGCCTTCACCAACGATCCGCCCGTGAGAACCTTGATGCTCCGCCAAGGTCTGAGCGGCTACACCGCGACCCAGGACACCTTGCTTTCCGCCGAAAATCCAACCAACAACTCCGGCGCGAGCCCCGATCTGGTCGCAGATCTCGACACCTCCTCGACTCTGGCCGGCGCGCAAGAAGCCCAAGTGCTCATCCGCTTCGACTCGATCTTTGGTAGCAGTGTCAACCAGCTGCCCGCCAATGCCGTCATTCATTCGGCCAAGTTGCTCCTCTATACGCCGAAGAATTCAACCACAAACGACTTCGATTCCAATGACACGTTCCGGTGCCACCGGATGATCATGCCATGGAACGACAACGCGACTTGGAACGGCCTCGGCAACGGCGTCAGCGCCGATAACGTGGAAGCGGCGGCCACCGCCTCGTTCTCCGTCGTGCCCGTTGTCGATGGCGGGCCGGCCATCCTCGATGTCACGGCGGACCTGGAACTGTTCAAGGCTGGCACGCCCAACCGGGGTTGGTTGATCCGCGCTTCCAGCAGCGGAACAGGGGACGGTTGGACGTTTCGCTCCAGTGAAGCCACTCCGGACGTCACCCTGCGGCCCACCTTGGAGATCGTTTACTCCGTCCCTGCCATCACCTTCGCGGCCTGGGCTTCGGCCCACGGGCTGACCAGTCCCGACAACGCGCCGGACGCCGACCCGGATGGCGACGGGGTGAATAACCTCACCGAGTTCGCGTATAATTTGAACCCATTGGTCGCCGATGCGGCCCAGATGACGCTCAGCGGGACCAACGGACTGCCGGCGGCTCGTTATCTGCCAGGCGTACCCGGTGGAACGCTTGAGGTCATATGGGTGCGGCGCAAGGCCTCCACGGTGGCGGGTCTCACCTACACCCTGCAATTCGGCGGCGACCTCGTCACCTGGTCTTCGCCTCAATCGCCCCCCGCCGTTAATCTGAATGCGGAGTGGGAACGGGTCATTGTGCGCGATATAGTTTCCGGTGTTGATGGACGGTTTGCTCGGATTCTTCTCACGTTGGAACCCTGAGTCTAATCAGGCTCTGAGGATGAACGCGATGGCTGAGCCGATGCGGAAGGACGGTGTCGGCTCAAGGTTCGGCCACTGGCAGTGGGTCGCGCTGGGACTTTTCATGTTTCTGGCGTGTTTTGGATTGCTCGACAAGCCCGGGCTGCTGGAGCCGGACGAGGGGCGTTATGCCGAGATGAGCCGTGAAATGTTAGCGGGGGCCAATTGGCTGGTGCCTACCCTGCACGGCGCCGCGCATCCTCAGAAACCCCCGATCATTTATTGGCTGACGGCTGGGGCCATGGCTTGCTTCGGCCCAAGCGAATGGGCTGTGCGATTGCCGTCGGCCTTCGCCGCGCTTGGGACGGGCTGGCTGACCTACGTGATAGGCCGGCGTCTGTTTGGGGTGCGTGCAGGCATCGCCGCGATGATCATGCTGCTGACCTCAGTGCAATTCTTTATCCTGGCCCGCATGATCACCCCCGACATGGCCCTGACCTTTTGGATTACGGCCGCGCTGGCGGCATTTGTCCGATGGGACACCACTCCCGCACCTCGCGTCTCAAGTAGCAGCCGACGTCAGGAGGCTCACTCTGTCCCAACGCGTCGGTCGGAACAGAGATCAGAGCCTCGTTACCTCGGCTGCTACGTTAGATTGGGGTCCAACCGATGGCTATGGGCGTTTTTCGCATTGATGGGCCTGGGATTTCTAACCAAAGGACCGATGGCGATCGTGGTGCCGGTCAGTGCGGCGTTGACCTGGCAGATCGCGCACCGGCGACAGGGCAGCCGCGTGCGTATCCCGTGGATCCGCGGGATGTTGCTCACGCTGGCGTTGGGCCTGTCCTGGTTTGTGGTGGTGGCGGCGCGTGAGCCGCAGCTGTTCTACTTTTTTGCCCACGACGAGCTGTTCGCACGTGTGGCCACGACACATCACGGACGGTATCGTTCCCCGTTGTTTTTCATCCCGGTGCTGTTGATCGGACTGTTGCCATGGACGCTGCTGTTGCCGTCTTTGATCCGATGGCAAGTTGTGGAATGGAAACGGAACGCGGGACTGGACCCGACTTGGTGGCTGTTGCTTGGCTGGGTGGCCTGGCCATTTCTGTTGTTGTCTTTGAGCGGATCAAAACTAATGACCTACGTGTTGCCCCTTTACCCGGCCTGGGCCCTGGCGCTGGGTGCCTGGTGGGATCGGGTCGGGGCCCAGCGCGATCTGAGCTGGCCCATGACCGCTCTGGTTGCCTTCATTGGGTTGCTGTCGTTCGCGCTCGCCGGGATTACTTTTTGGACTAGCAAGGTGGTGAGCCCGCTCTCTTTACCGGTGTTCCTTGGCTTGATGGTGGTCGCGCTGGGCTTGGGCGCGGTGCTCATTTCGCCGCGAACATCTCCTGCTGTGCTTGGCAGCGCCGCTGCCGCGGGTACGCTCTCCGCCTTTTTGCTCCTCATCAGCCGCGTCGATGCGTGCCACGACCTCTTGGGTCCAGGCGCGTCCATGCGCAGCCTGGCCGGTCATCTCCAGACCGGTTCTCCCATTGTGTTCCAGTATGGAGTTAATGCTCCGGGACTTGAGTTCTATCTGAATCGACTGGTGTATATCTCGAAAGGGCAAGTGGACCATCTGGTGCCGGCCAACCAAGCGCAGGCGGAGCGGCTGCTGGATTCACCGGAACAATGTGCCCTCCTGGCCCGCCGCGGCCCGCCGGTGTTAGGTGTGGTCAAATTCCAGCATCTTGGCCGCGACTTTCCCACCAACACCTGGCGTTTGATTGAGAAAACAGGCGACTTCGCACTCATCCAGGCCAGGGACACTCTAGTGGACGGGTCCAGGAGCAACGCCGTCCAGGCCTCAACCAAACCAGCACACTAACCGGTGAATTTGCGGGCCACCACGCTGGCGTTATGGCCGCCGAACCCGAAGCTGTTGTTCACGATCGCTTTCACCGGCAGGCTGCGGGCGATGTTCGGGACATAATCCAGGTCGCACTCCGGATCAGGTTTCTCGAGATTGATCGTGGGGGGAACCAGATCATTCTCGATGGCCTTGACGCAGATGACGAGCTCGGTGGCGCCGGCGGCGCCGAGCATGTGGCCGGTGGCGCCCTTGGTTGAGCTGATGGCGAGTTGGCGGGCGTGATGGCCGAAAACGGTTTTGATGGCCTGAGTTTCCGCGATGTCTCCCTGCGGCGTGCTGGAGCCGTGCGCGTTGATGTAGCTGATCTCGTCCGGGTTCAGCCGCGCATTGCGGAGGGCCCGCTTCATGCAGCGGGCGGCGCCTTCGCCGAAGGGAGCGGGCGCGGTCATATGACTGGCGTCGGCCGTGTTGCCATAGCCGAGCAATTCCGCGTAGATGCGAGCGCCGCGGGCCTTGGCGTGTTCGAGTTCTTCCAGGACCAACACACCGGCGCCTTCGCCCATCACAAAGCCATCGCGTTCCACATCAAAGGGGCGGCAGGCGCGTTTGGGTTCATCGTTGCGCGTGCTCATGGCCTTCATGGCGCAGAATCCGCCGATGCCAATGGGGACGATGGTGGCCTCGCTGCCGCCGGCGAACATGACCTGAGCGTCGCCCATTTTGAGGGTGCGCCAAGCTTCGCCGATGGCGTGCGTGGACGTGGCGCAGGCCGAGCAGGTGGCCACATTGGGACCGCGCAATTTGTAAAACATGCTGAACAGGCCGGAGGCCATGTTCAGGATGAGCATCGGGATCATGAAGGGCGAGAGCCGGCCCGGGCCGCGATTGAGCAGGATGGTATGTTGTTCGGCCGTGGTTTCGAGGCCGCCGATGCCCGAGCCGATGAACACGCCCACCTCGTCGAGGTCGACTTTCTGCAGGTCAAGGCCCGAGTCTTTGAGGGCCTGCCAGGCCGCATGCACCCCGAACTGGGCAAAACGGTCCGAGCGCCGGGCATCCTTCGGCGAAGGAAAAGCGGGGGAAGGATCAAACCCGCGAACTTCCCCGGCGATCTGGGTATCGAAAGGGGCGGGATCGAAGTGGGTGATCCGGTCGATGCCGCACTGGCCGGCCACGACGTGTTTCCAAAGGGTGTCCACGTCGTTGCCCAGGGGCGAGACGACGCCCAGGCCGGTAATCACCACTCTGCGCTCGGAATCCATACTTGCCATACGGTGCGTGCCGAAAATCAAACGGGGCAGCTTGGGCTGGACAACAGCCGGAGCTGCCCCGGAAAGCTGTCGCGCGATCTATTTCGCGCGCAGGTCTTCGATGTACTTGATGACATCGCCCACGCTCTGGAGCTTCTCCGCTTCTTCATCGGGAATCTCGTGACCAAAGGCTTCCTCCAGAGCCATGACCAATTCAACTGTGTCCAGAGAATCGGCGCCCAAGTCCTCGATGAACTTGGCGTCGGGAGTGACCTGGTCCGCGTTGACGCCCAGTTGCTCCACAATGATCTCTTTGACTCTTGCCTCAACGGATTTTTCTGAAGCCATGACGGTTCTCCATTTCTGTTTTTTTGCCTTTGCTATGTCACGAGACCGCAGGCGTCAAGCCCCGATTCGTGGATCCAACAAGTCGCATTCGTGTGGTCCGGAAGTCTGGTCAATTATTCAGGCGCCGCCCTGTCTATCGGGTGAGATGACCAGTGTCCAGAGCGAATTTTCGATCTTGCGTCGGCGTTCCATTGGTCTTACATCGCCAGGCCCCCGTCTATCGTCAACACCTGCCCCGTGATGTAGCGGGCCCCGGGGCCCGCCAGGAACAGCGCCGCTTCCGCAATGTCTTCCGGATGCCCCAACGCATTCAACGGAATTCGCTCTAACAACGACGCCCGCGTCTTTTCGTCCAACCCGGCCGTCATGTCCGTCTCAATGAAGCCCGGCGCAATGGCATTCACCGTGATCCCGCGTGACCCCAGCTCGCGCGCCAGCGACTTGGTGAACCCGAACAGAGCCGCCTTGCTGGCCGCATAATTGCATTGGCCCGCATTCCCAATCAGCCCGATGACCGAAGAAATATTGATGATCCGTCCGGACCGTTGCCTGAGGAACGCCCGCGTAAACGCCTTGGTAACCGAGAAAGCGCCCTTCAGATTCGTCCTCAGCACCACATCCCAGTCCTCCTCACTCATCCGCATCAGTAATCCATCCCGGGTGATCCCCGCGTTGTTAACCAAAATGTCCACCCGCCCGGTCTCCGAAAGTATCTTCTCCCCCGCCCCTGCCACGGCTTTGGCGTCTGCCACGTCCACGGAGGCCGCCCAGGCCCGGCGACCTTGCCCCCGGACTTCCCCGGCTGCTTTCTCGGCGTTTTCCGTCGTCCGCGAAACACAGACCACGTCGGCGCCCGCTTGAGCGAAGCGCAAGGCAATGGCGCGCCCAATGCCGCGGCCGGCCCCTGTGACCACCGCGACCTGATTGGCCAGCAAGCTGGTGTTCATGTGCGGTCGATGTTGTCGGCCGGCCAACGGATGTCAATGCCAGGATGGCTCTTTGCAAGACGACAAGACGGCCCGCGCCGGGTGTTCCCGGAGCAGGCGCCCGGCCCGCCTGGTGGCGCCAAGCCGGCTGCGGGCAGCCTGGGGGAATCCCCTAGGGGCCTGCCAGTGCTTTTGCGGAGGTACGTGCCGGTAACCCGCTCACTAGATGAAGATGCCTCCCTTGGAGGATGTTCATGGTGCCCAGACCGGTGCCACACAACCGGGAGCCGTCTGGAAAAGGGAACGATGAGCATCAACCAAGCGGAAAGAAAACTGGGAGGATTCCTCCGACGGTACTGTCACTTTGTCGCGACCTTCATCGGCGTGCTGGGAATTCTGGGCGGAGCACACCAGCAAGCCCTGGCCAACGACATCGCGTATCGCGAGACGGTGCTTAATACCGACTTCGTCAGCGCGGGAGTCGGGGGCATGCGCAATGCCCAACAGGCCAACATCACCCTGAGCGGACTGAGCGGCACCATCAACAAGGCCTACCTCTACTGGGCCGGGCCGATGAACACCACCAATCTCCTCGCCAATGCCACCATCCTCGTCAACGGCACCGCCGTCACCGGCGAGAACATCGGGCTGTCCGACGATAACTGCTGGGGATACGACGTCAGCCAATCCTATCGGGCCGAGATCACGCCGCTGGTGCAGGCTCACGGCAATGGGATGTATATCCTGACGGACTTCGTTCATCTGGGAACGAATATCAACGCCAATGGCGCTTCCATCCTGGCCTTTTTCGACGACGGCGATTCTTCCAATAACCGCGATATTGTCCTGTTTGACGGCAACGATTCCAATGCGGCCAACCCCTACGATGCTCTGGGCTGGAACGTCACCCTCTCCGGCATCAACTACACGTCCGGACGCGCTTTCATCGAACTCCACGTCTCCGATGGTCAGGTTTACCCGGACGCCGCGGTCATCGTCAACGGCACGATCGTGCAACAGGGTGGCGACATTTTCCAGGGCGAGAGCGTGCCCCACGCCAACGACGGGCCGATGCAACGGGGCAGCCTCTGGGACATCATGACGTGGGAGATCACTTCTGTGCTCGAACCGGGCTCGAACGATCTGCTCCTCACGCACAGCTTTATCGGCAAGGATTGCATCAGCCTGGTCGCGGCCGTGATCAATCTGCCCGTGGGCGCCGCTCCGCCGCCACCTCCGGTCAACCATCCCCCCGAACTCTCCGGCATTCCGGAACTCACGATCAATTCGACCAATGCCATCCCGTTGATTGCCGATGTGCGCGATGACGATGGAGATCCGTTGACGTATCGCATCAGTATCGACGGGGTGGAGGTCAAAACGGGCTCGATCCCGGCCGGGCTACCGATCACCACCGAGACGTTGAGTGTGACGAATTCGCTCGGCTTGGGCCAGCACACCGTGGTGTTCAGCGCCAACGACGGGAAGTCCTCGGCCAGTCTGACCACGCGCGTCAACGTGATCGATAACACGCCGCCGGTGCTGCATCTCCCGCCGAACATGATCGTGCCTGCCGACCTGGACAAAAGCACCGCGCTGGTGAACTACGTCGTCACGGCCACTGACGATTTCCCGGGCGTCTTGGTGATTTCATTGCCGGCGTCGGGCACGGAGTTTCCCATCGGCGTCACCACCGTCACGGTCACGGCCATCGATACCTCGGGCAATGCCACGACTGGGACATTTACCATCACCGTGACCGACAGCACGCCGCCGATCATCCATTGCCCGGCGGATATCATTCAAGCTACCGACGCAGGATCCAGCAACGCCGTCGTGTATTACACCGTTCCCGCAACCGATAACATGCCGGGCGTGTCCTTAACCTGCACGCCGCCGTCTGGATCGGTTTTCTCCATCGGCATCACCACCGTGGTCTGCCTCGCCCGCGATGCCGCCGGCAACGCCGCGACCTGTATGTTTAGGGTCACCATCGTGGATCGAGAGCCGCCCGTTATCAATGCGTCCACCAACATTGTCACCGTTTCTGACCTCAATCAATGCTCCGCCATCGTCCAGTACGAGGTGTCAGTCCATGATAATACACCGGGCGTTTCGTTGATCTGCGAGCCGCCTTCGGGTTCTGCCTTCCCAGTCGGAACAACCATCGTCGGTTGCATCGCCACTGACACCGCGGGCAATAGAGCCACCAAAAGTTTCACGGTCACCGTTCAAGACACGGAAAGCCCGACCATCGCGCCCGCGCTTGATGTCACCGTGCCCACGGATGCCGGCAGAGGCACGGCTGTAGTTCATTTTCAGGTGAGCGCCACCGACAACTGCTCGAGCGCCATCGTGCTTTGCACGCCGGCTAGTGGATCGGTCTTCCCCTTGGGCACCACCACCGTGACGTGCATCGCCACGGATGCCGCCGGCAATGTGACCACCACGAGCTTCAACGTCGCCGTGGTTGATCAGGAGCCGCCGGTCGTCACAGTGCCCAACAACCTCACTGTCCTGACTGATCCTGGCCAGAACACCGCGGTGGTGAATTTCGTGGTGAGCATCCAGGACAATGTGCCCGGAGCAACCCTGGTGGTTACTCCGCCTTCCGGTTCGTCATTTCCGCTGGGCACCACCACCGTGGTGGCCGTGGGCACCGACGCGGCC
>DATLUX010000340.1:0-14690 GCA_035577805.1 Verrucomicrobiia bacterium | reverse complement strand
GCCCAACCGTCCGCGTTCCGTACCACCGACCAATGCCACAGCTTCACCCGGCTGCCTCAGTTCCCGGACGAGCTGGAGACGATCCAGGTGTCCCGCCGCGAGTTCGAAGATTTCGGCGCGGCGGCCCGCCGGGAAGGGATCGGTTACATTGGCGGTTGTTGCGGTTGTAACGCCGCTTACATCCGCGCCCTGGCTCGCGGACTTCAGGCTGGATGAGCGCCGGGTCGCGTTGCGCGCTCGGGCTGGACGTGGGCGGAACCAAAATCGCCGGCGGCGTTGTCATCTTCCCGGAAGGCCGAGTGCTCGAACGCAAAATCATTCCCACGCGGCCGGAGCGCGGGGGCGAAGCGATCCTGGCTGATGTCATTGCCTTGATCGAAGAACTGCGGAGTTGGGCTGACACACGCCAACTGCATCCTCAAGCCTTGGGAGTGGGTTTGGCCGAACTGGTGGATCGTCAGGGGAACATTGCCAGCGCCGCCACTATTCACTGGCAAAATCTCCCGGTGCACGCGCGGCTTTCGGCGGTGTTGCCGACGTTTTTCGATGCGGATGTGCGGGCGGCCGCGCGCGCGGAAGCGGCCTTCGGCGCGGGACGGGCCTATCGCCATTTTCTCTACGTGACGGTGGGCACTGGGATCAGTTCCTGCCTGGTGCTGGAGGGGCAGCCTTATCCGGGCGCGCGCGGGTTGGCCGGCACGTTTGCCAGCAGCCCGGGGTTGATCGTGGACGAGGCGGGCCTGCCCCTGGTGGCCGCTCCGCTCGAAGCGATCGCTTCAGGTCCCGCCTTGGCCGCGCGCCTCCGCAGGACGGATTCCAGTTTCGCCGGTGCCTCTCCCGAAGTTTGCGCGCGAGCCAACCAGGGCGAACCGCTGGCGCGGCAGGTTGTCGACATGGCCGGCCGTTGTCTGGGCGCGGCCATCGCGCAATTGATCAACACGCTGGATCCGGAAGCGGTGATTCTCGGAGGCGGCCTGGGTCTGGCAGGAGGCCGTTTTTGCGAGATGCTGGAACTGTCGATGCGCGAACATTGCTGGTCACCGTTGCATCGCGATCTTCCGCTGCTGCAAGCACGCGCCGGCCCCGATGGCGGGATCATCGGCAGCGCCTGGGCAGCATTGGACCATAGAAACCCAAATTGAAAACGTTCAGCGTCCAACGTTCAGGGCGCATTCACGCACTGCCGCCGGGACCCGCGCGACTTCGGTCCGAATTCAACACCATGACCGCGAGGATACCCTCTCCCCTCAACGGGGGAGGGCTGGGTCAGGGGTGAGAGTCGCCGAAAATGTTCGCTTCGCGCGCAGTGTCTAAATACACACAACGTTTAACACTCAACATTCAACCAGCAACCAGCAACGAGGAACCAGGTGAAACCCAAGATCTTTCCCGATCACGAATCGATGAGCCAGGCGGCCGCGGCCTGGCTGGCGCAACAGATCCGGCAAAAGCCGCACACACTGCTGTGCCTGGCCACGGGCGCGTCGCCCACGCGCACCTACGATTTGCTGGCCGCGCGCCATGAATCTTCCCCGAACCTCTTCCGGCGGCTGCGCGTGCTGAAACTGGACGAATGGGGCGGGCTGGCCATGGACGATCCGGCGACGTCCGAACAGCATTTGCAGCAGCATCTGGTGCGTCCCCTGCAGCTGGGACGCCGTTATACGGGATTCAAGAGCGATCCCGCGGATCCGCCACGCGAATGCAAGCGCGTCAGGAATTGGCTGGAACATCATGGGCCGATCGACATTTGCGTGCTGGGTTTGGGCACCAACGGACACCTGGCGTTCAACGAACCGGCTGCCTTCCTGCAACCGCAAGCGCATGTGGCGCGGTTGTCGCGCACGTCGCTAACCCACAGCATGGTGAAGGACAGCCCGGTGCGTCCGCGCTACGGCTTAACCATGGGCATGGCGAACATTCTGCAAGCGCGCCGGGTGCTGTTGTTGGTCAGCGGCGCCACCAAACGACCGATGCTGGCCCGCTTGCAGACCGGCCAAATCACTTCGCGGTTCCCCGCGTCTTTCCTTTGGTTGCACGCCCAGGCGCTGATCTTCTGTGATCGCGCCGCCTGTAGCGGCGGTCGCCAGCCCAACGGGCTGGACCATAGTAGACGAGGGCAACGCCCTCGGTAAGGACGCCCAAAAGCCCTCGCCCTGAAAGGGCACCCCAAAAACCTTCTGGCCAGAATCCCGCACAACGATCGTGCCGCAATCCACCCACGTCCTCGCCATCCACATGTACATTGAAACGTCCGCACGGTTCGGCACGCGCAACCATCGATTTCGTGTGCCCTTTCAGGGCACCAGAATATTGTCGCCCGACTGCCGAGGGCGTTGCCCGGGCGTTGCCCTCGGCTACGATGGATCAGCCCTTTGGGCTGCACCGCAAGATGCCCAAGCCGAGTGACAAATTTCAATTAGGCCTTGTCCAAGCCAGCAACCAACAACCAACAACCAACAACCAACAACCAACAACCAACAGCCAGCAACCAGCAACGGCGCGGCTAATGAACAGCGTGACTTCAACTGTTACCCTGCCTTACCACGAAAGACGCATTGGCCTTGCGGACAGGCCTGATCGATACTGCAGGTGCGGCAGGGCTTGGCGGCATGGCTGCAACAACGCAAACGCCTGGTCCAGGCCCAGACAGACACGCGCAGTTGCAACGGCCCCAGTGTCGTGACTTATGCACATTGACCATCTGGCTCCTCCGGCAGCGCAGCCGCGTGCGGGCTCGCGACCGGTGATCTTTCGCGCACGCGGGGTGACCAAAGTCTACGGGATGGGGACGGCGGAAGTGCACGCGTTGGCCGGGGTGGATCTGGATTTGTACGAAGGCGAGCTGGTGGTCTTGCTGGGGCCGTCGGGGAGCGGCAAGACCACGTTGCTGAACAACCTGGGCGGACTCGACGTGCCGACGGCCGGTGAACTGACTTACCGCGACCTGGACCTGACCGGCGCTGACGAGGATTTTCTGACCCGCTATCGCAGGGAGAGCGTGGGGTTTGTGTTCCAGTTTTATAATTTAATCCCCAGCCTGACGGCGCGAGAGAACGTGGGGCTGATCACCGAGATTGCCCGGGACCCGATGCCGCCGGAGGAAGCTTTGGAGATGATGCACTTGGGAGGGCGCTTGGATCATTTTCCAGCGCAACTGTCCGGGGGCGAGCAGCAGCGGGTGGCGATTGCCCGCGCCATTGCCAAGCGGCCGGAAGTGCTATTGTGCGATGAACCGACGGGCGCGTTGGATGTGCGGACGGGGATTGTGGTGTTGGAAGGCATCGAACGAGTGAACCGCGAATTGGGCACGCTCACCGTGATCATTACTCATAATGCCGTGATGGCGGAGATGGCCGATCGGGTGGTTCACTTTTCCGATGGGCGGGTGCATCACATTGTAGAGAACGCGCGGCGTGCGCCGGTGTCGGGATTAAAATGGTGAGGGGCCATGATCAGTCACCTTGATCGCAAGTTATGGCGTGACCTGGGGCGCATGAAAGGACAGGCCGCCGCGGTCTCGCTGGTGATGGCTTGCGGGCTGGCCATGTTGATCATGAGCCGGAGTCTGATCTATTCCCTGGACAGCACGCGCTCCGAGTATTACCAGGCGCATCGGTTTGCCTCGGTTTTTGTCCAGCTCAAGCGCGCCCCACTGTCGCTGGTGCCGCGTTTGACTCAGATCCCCGGCGTGGCGGCGGCTCAACCAGGCGTGGCCGTGCAGGTCACGTTGGATATCCTCGGATTGGAAGAACCCGCCTCGGGCATGGTCCGTTCGGTGCCCGACTTTGGGCCCCCCGAATTGAACCGGCTGTTTCTGCGGTCCGGCAAGTGGCTGGAGCCGGGTGGCCGGGGCGAAGTTTTGGTGGGCGAAGCCTTCGCCAACGCCAATCATCTGCAAGCCGGGCAAGTGATCGCGATGGTGCTGAATGGGCATCGGCAGAGCTTTCGCGTGGCTGGGATTGTGCTCTCGCCGGAATTTGTCTTCGAGTCGCGTCCTGGGTCGGCGTTGCCGGACAACCGGACCTACGGAATTTTCTGGATGGGCTACGAGGAGTTGGCCAACGCGTTTGATCTGTATCAGGGGTTCAATTTCCTGGCGTTAACGCTGGCGCCGGGGGCAAGCGAGCGGACGGTGATCGCGGAACTGGACCGGGAACTGTTGCAGTATGGCGGGCGGGGCGCTTATGGCCGGAAGGATCACCCGTCGGACATCCGGGTTTCGGATGAGATCCGGGTGTTGCGGGTGCTTTCGATCGGATTCCCCTTGGTGTTTTTGAGTGTGGCGGCGTTCATGACCAATTCGGTGGTGTCGCGGCTGTTGAGTTTGCAGCGCGAACAGATCGCGATCTTGAAGGCCTTCGGGTTCACCAACCGGCAGATCGGCACGCATTACCTGAAGTTCGCGATCATTTTTGTCATTGGCGGAGCGATGGCCGGCGCGTTGGGCGGGATTGGGCTGGGCACACGCCTGGTGCATATGTATCAAGCGTTCTTCCGTTTTCCCGAGTTGCATTTTCGGCTCGATCGCTCCGCGTTATTCGCCGCGGTGGGCGTTGGGCTCACCGCGGCCCTGGTGGGAGTCTGGGGGGCGGTGCGCCGGGCCGCGCAATTGCCGCCCGCCGACGCCATGCGTCCCGAACCTCCGGCCAGTTATCGGCAGGCTTTTCTGGAGCGCACTGGCATTGGCCGTTGGCTTTCGCACACGTTCCGCATCGCTGTGCGCAATCTGGAACGCAAACCGTTTCAAGCACTGCTGACCATTACCGGGCTGGCCTTGGCCACGGCCATCCTGATCATCCCCAATTGTTTCCGCGACAGCGTGAGCGAGGTGCTGGAATTCCAGTGGGACCTGATCCAGCGCCAGGATCTGAGCATCGGCCTGGTGGAACCCGACAGCGCCACGGCCGCGAATGCGTTCCGCCAGTTGCCGGGGGTGATCTCTCTCGAACCCTTTCGAGGCGCGGCGGTGCGTCTGCGGGTCGGTCATCGCCATCGGCAAATACTGTTGCGCGGCATGCCCGCCGAAGCCCTCCATGAGCGCGTCATTGATTCCACCTACCACAACGTGCCGCTGCCGCCGGTCGGCATCGTGATGTCCAGCAAACTGGGAGAAGTCCTGGGCGCCAAACTGGGCGACCCGGTCGTCGTGGAAGTGCTGGAAGGCAAACGAACGACCGCCACGGTGCCGGTCGTCGGGTTCTCGGAAGATTTCGCCGGTGTGATCTGTCACATGGAGCGGCGTGCCCTTAATCGTCTGCTCGGTGAAGGAGACATCATCAACGGGGCGAGTTTCTGTGTGGATGCCACTCGGCGGAGCGAATTTCTCCGGGCCCTCAAAGGTCTGCCGCGAGTCAGTTGGGTGGCGATCAAGGAATCGCTGCGGGCGAACTTCCGGGCCACGACCGCGGCCAGCATCAACTTAATTCAAACGATTTACCTGACCTTTGCCACGGTGGTGGCATTCGGGGTGGTTTACAACAACGCGCGGATCTCGTTGGCGGAACGATCGCGCGAACTCGCTACTCTGCGGGTCATTGGATTCTCCCAGCGCGAAGTCGCCGCCGTCTTGATCACGGAGTTAGTGATCCTCGCGCTGATTGCCGTGCCGTTAGGTCTGTTGGTAGGCACGGGCCTGGCCACGGGAATTGTTCATGCCGTGAACACGGAGACCGTCCGCCTGCCATTGGTTCTTACCATCCACAATTACGCCTTCGCCGTGCTCGCCGTCACCGTGGCGTCCGTCTTATCCGCCCTCTTCGTCCTCCGCACCCTCAAGCGCCTGGATCTCGTCGGCGCCCTGAAAGCACCAGAATGAAAATCAGCGGCAGTGGGCAGTGGGCAGTGGGCAGTGCGCGTATCACAGCACGCGGTGCATTCCTCACCTGCGGGCGTCTCCCATCTGTGGGAATCTGCGGTAAATGATTTATGGAAAGCATGCAAAGGCCGTCTTCGACCACTGTAAGTTTGACGTCCCTGCCTGCGACACCGCAGGCTGAAGCCGACGTGAAGGACACTGATGTTCCGACCGAGCGCCGCCCGGTCCAACGCTTCGCCGCCAAGCGGCGGCGGCGCTGGCTTCCGTATGCGGGGGCGCTCCTGTTGGTTACTCTGCTGGTCTGGGGATTCTGGCCGCAGCCTGTGCCGGTTGAACTTGCTCCGGTCGCGACGGGCCCGCTGCGGGTGACGGTGAACGAAGAAGGCAAAACGCGGATCCGTCAGCGTTACCTGGTGTCGGCACCGGTCACCGGTCAACTTCGACGTTTTCCCTTCAAAGCGGGCGAGGCCATTGAAGATCTGCAGCGGCCGCTGGTGGTTATTGATCCGATTTCTCCGGCCTTGCTGGATCATCGTTCACGCATGCTGGCGGAAGCTCGACGCGACACCGCGGCGGCACAATTGGAAAAGGCGCGCGCCGCCCAGGCCTTTGCGGCCAGCGAGCTCAAGCGGTACGAGAAGCTGAGCGAGGCCCGAACTGTATCGCAACAGGATCTTGAAAACGCCCAATGGCGCGAGACGGCAGCGGCCCGCGAACTGACCGCGGCCGAAAGCGCTTTGCGCCAGGCCGAGGCGGAACTGATCGAATTCACTCAAACCCCTCTGCTGACCCTCGGCATGGGCAACACCAACGCCCTCCGCTTGCCCGTCGAAGTCAAGGCGCCGGCGCGCGGCCGCGTCCTGCGCGTGTTTGAGGAGAGTTCGCGGGTGGTGACCGCCGGCATGCCGTTGCTGGAGATAGGTGATCCTGCCGATTTGGAAGTGGTGATCGAATGTTTATCCCGTGACGGAGCTGCCATCACTCCAGGCATGCCCGTCGAGCTCGAGCAATGGGGAGGCGGCCGGCCCTTGCAAGCGCGTGTCCGGCTGGTTGAGCCCGCTGCCTTCACGAAAATCTCCGCGCTCGGCGTGGAAGAACAACGTGTCAATGTGGTGGCGGATCTGCTCACCCCGCCCGCGGAACGCGGCAGTTTGGGCGATCAATTCAGGGTGGAAGCCCGCATCATCACCTGGCAGGCCGACCAGGTCGTCAAGGTTCCTTCCGGAGCCCTCTTTCGGCGCGGCCAACAGTGGCACGCCTTCGTCATCCGTGGCGGGCGCGCTGAACTACGGCCGGTCACCACCGGCCACGCCAGCGGCACCGAGACTCAGATCCTCGACGGCTTGCGCCCGGGCGAGTCGGTCATCCTCTACCCCGGCGACCGCATCAGCGCTGGGACTCGGATCAAGCCAGTTAAGATTTGAGGCCACCAGGCCCAAGGGGCCGCAAGGCCGGGTGAGGGTCGGTTCATGGGTAGGAGGGACCTCCAACTTTCGGACGCGCATTGGACCCATGAACCCAATCCAATCTCACGTAGCAGCCGAGGTAACGAGGCTCTGATCTTTTTCCCGGAGGACGCGTTGGGGCAGAGTGAGCCTCCTAACGTCGGCTGCTACCTGAGGGTCGGTTCATGGAGAGAACGAGCGGCGCTCGCAGACCGCCGCTCCAGTTGGGTAGCGGAGAGGAAGAGTCAGATTCCTTGAAAGAAAAGCCCGCTTACGCGCGTAAGGGGATTAGGATGCTTTTGGTGTCTTTGGCGTTGTGCTCTCGCGTTGGGCGCATTCGGATACTGCCCCCGGGATCGCGGCATTTAGGGCGCTTCGAGATGGGGATCGGGGGAACCCCCTCGACTGGGCTCGGGGCGGGCTGTTGGGTAGTTCCTTGGTCCCTCGAGCCGACGGACGATGAAGCGGCGTAAACGCCGCGCACCAAACTGCATTGTTCGGGGGGCAGTGCCTAAACGCCCCTCGCGGGGCGGGCATTGCTTTCCGCGCGCAAAGCTGGCTAAATCGGTGACGTCTCAACGAATCCTATGGTCCCTTCGGAAGGCCAACAGTCTGCAGGCGGGTCTCCGGCCAAGCAGTGGTTTACCACCACCCATTGGAGTGTGGTGCTTGCGGCCAAGCAGAGCAGTTCGCCGGACGGGGCCGCGGCGCTGGAGCTCTTATGCCGCACCTATTGGTATCCTCTTTATGCTTACGTGCGCCGCCAAGGATACAGCCCGGAGGACGCCCAGGATTTGACCCAGGCGTTTTTCGAGCAGTTTCTGGAGAAAGGATCCGTGCAACTGGCCGATCGCGGGCGGGGAAAGTTCCGCTCGTTTCTGCTGACGTCGCTGAAACATTTTCTCACTCATGAGTGGGAGAAAGCGCGCACGCTCAAGCGCGGTGGCGGCCACGTCCACCTTTCCTGGGACCAGACCTCAGCGGAGAGCCAATATCAACTTGAGCCGGTTTCCGAACTGAAGCCGGAAAAGATCTTCGACCAACGTTGGGCGCTGGCTCTCTTTCAGCAGGCGCTGGCGCGGCTCCGCCAGGAGTATGCCGCCACTGGCAAAGCCCCGCAGTTCGAAGAACTAAAAGCTTTCCTGACCGATGCTGCCGAGGATGGTGGCTATGCCGAGGTGGCGGCTCGGCTGGACATGCCGCCGCGTTCGGTGGCGGTCGCGGTCCATCGTATGCGCCAGCGCTATGGTGAATTGGTGCGGGAGGAAATCGCTCATACGGTGGCCAGCCGGGGTGAGATCCAGGAGGAACTGCGTTATTTGATCGAACTGGTCGGCGGCTCGTCCTCTCTGTAGCGACGTCGTAATCGCGAGCGGCCGCTCCGGTAGTAGCAATGGGCGCTGAGCCTTTTCAAGGCTGGGACGGTCTTTGTCCCAAATGTCTCGTGCGCGTATCACTCGAGGTGCCCGAGCCAGCCAGCACCCCCCGCGTCTCCCCCCGCAGATTTCTCGTAATCCTGGCCGGCGTTCCCGGTAGCAAGACTGAGCAAGATTTAAACCGGTGAGGCCGAGCCGTGTTCGGTTGCCGAATCAACCCACCCACACAAGGGAGACGCACGTGAAGACGAATCCGCTGTCGTTGCTAGGTTTAAGCCTGTTGTTGTGGTCGAGCGCCGCTCCAGGCCAAGTCAATCAAGCCTGGAGTATCCGTTACTACAGTCCCTCCGGCGGCCAGAGCCGTGCCTATGCCATGACGCTGGACGCCGTCGGCAATGTCTATGTCACCGGCGGTTCGGATGGTGAGACTGAAGTCGATTTTACCACGGTCAAGTACGATGGAAACGGCAATGAACTCTGGGAAGCCCGCTATGCAGGCCTGGGCACTGGCCTGAATATCGCCCGCGCCATCGCCGTGGATGAAACCGGGAACGTTTATGTCACCGGTGAATCCGCCGGATCGAACGACCATTCCGATGTGGCGACTATCAAATATGACCCGAACGGCCATGAACAATGGGCGGCCCGTTACGATGGGCCCGGCCACCACGAGGACCGCGCCACCGGCATCCAGGTCGATCGGGCCGGCAATGTCTTCGTCACAGGTTATGCCTATCGCAATGATGTCACTTCGGATTATCTCACGATCAAGTACGATCCCAATGGCAACCAGCTGTGGGCGGACCACTATCACGGACTTGGGACGGCACAGGATTTTGCCTGGGGCCTGGCCCTGGATGACTCGGGCAACGCTTATGTCACCGGCCAGTCCGGCGATGCCGACGGTGTTCCGGATTACGCCACCATCAAATATAGTCCCAACGGATTCCGGCTCTGGGTGGCTCGCTACGACGCGGCCGGCGGCTACGATAATGCCAACGCCATCGCGGTCGACTACGCCGGGAATGTCTACGTCACTGGATTCTCCCGCATCTCCGACGCGGACGGAGATTATGCGACGGTGAAGTACGACACAGACGGACATGAGCAGTGGGTGGCTCGTTACAATGGGCTGTTGGACGGACGCGATGAGGCTTACGCGATCAAGGTGGATCAGGCCGGCAACGTCTATGTCACCGGCGAATCCGAAGAAGACTACGCCACGGTCAAGTATGACCCCGATGGCAACGAACTCTGGGAAGCCCATTACGACGGGGCAACCTACGAGGATTTCGCGACGGCGCTGGCGGTGGACAGTTTGGGTAATGTCTACGTCACGGGCGCATCCGATGTAGGATTCTTCGATTATGATTATGACTACGCCACCATCAAGTACAACGCCGACGGGAATGAGGTATGGATCACCACCTGGAGCGGCGGTGGCTGCTCGAGCTTTGACGGCGGCAGCCTCGATGATGTGCCGCACGCCGTGGCCGTGGACGACGCCGGCAACGTTTATGTCGCCGGAGAGACGGGCGATTGCTTCTTCTTCGGCGGACCGGCCACCTACGCCACAATTAAGTACACGGAAGGTCCGGTCGACACGTTGCCTCCCCGGATCACCCTCCAACCGCGCAGCCAGACGGTCTTGGAAGGAGACTCGCTGTTCTTCGAGGCCGAGGGCGACGGACCACCGCCGCTCTCTTATCAATGGCTCTTCAACCAAAGCCCGATCACGGACGCCACGACCAATACGCTCGCCCTGAGGGCAGTTTCTCTTTCCCAAGCGGGTGATTATCAAGTCGTCGTCTCCAACCCATTTGGTTCCGCTACCAGCATCGTCGCTCGTTTGACGGTGCAAAAGGCCGAAGGGCCGGGCGTGGAACGGGCCTGGTTCTTAGGTTGCGCTGCGCCCGACCGCGGATTCGCGAGCGTGTCTCAGCTTACCCTGGATGCCGCCGGCAACGTTTATCTGATCGGAACCACCAACGGAAGCAGCGGACCTCCCGAGTACGTCACAGCGAAATTCGACCCCGATGGCCGCCTGCTTTGGGTGTCGAACTACGACAATGCCGATGTGTCCAACTATTTCGCTCGCGCTCTGGCCGTGGACGTTGCCGGTAACGTGTATGTCGTTGGCTCCTCCATCCGAGCCGACACCCGCGCCGACTTTATCACCTTGAAGTACGGACCCATCGGTGAACTGCTGTGGGTGGCACGTTACAATGGTCCGGACAACCTGGATGATGGCGCAACCGCCGTGACGCTGGACAACGCGGGGAATGTTTGGGTTACCGGCTATTCCACGCAAGGCGGCGCTTCCGCCACCGTGCGCGTGCAGTACGATTCCCAAGGCACCCAACTGTCCGTGATCACCTTTGCCAACGCGTCATCGGTGTCCGCCACCGACACAATGGGGAACACGTATTTCGCCAGGACAGAGTCGCGAGCCTCCGGAGACGATTACGCGGTGGCCAAGTACGACAGCAGCGGGCAATTGCTCTGGACCGCCTATTACAACGGCCCGGCTCCGCGGTCGGAGGATCATCCCAGCGCCATGACCGTCGACGATGCCGGCAACGTTTATGTGACGGGCTCTTCGTTGGGCGGCTGTTGCGCCAACCCCGGCAGCGCCTCGGGGGAAGGCGATGACAGTCTGGGTTATTCCACGGTGAAATATGGGGCCAACGGCGCCCTGCTTTGGGTCGCGCGCTACACCTATCCGGGCAACTGGGTGCGGCAACCGACCGCCATTGTGGTGGACCGGGCCGGCAACGTCTATGTCACGGGTGAAGGCCTGTATGACGGCAGCCGAAGCTTCCCCACCATCAAGTACGATCCGGACGGAAGACAACTCTGGTGCACCTGTTATGGCAGTTTGGATGGGCTCAGTGGCCAACCTCGCGCCATCACCGTCGACGACACAGGGAATGTTTATGTCACGGGAGATCTGCAACTCCCGGACGCCAGCGTGGATGCCGTGACCATGAAGTATGACGCCAACGGCAACCGGCTCTGGATGGCTCGTTACAATGAAGCAGGCAGCAGCGCGGTGATCGCGGACCATTTTGGCAGCGTCTATGTGCAGGTCGGTTGTTCGAGTCTGAAGTACCAGCAGACCACCCCGCCGGGCTTCCCCACCATCCTCGAGCCGCCGCAGGGTGTGACAGCACCGACTGGCGCGGACGTCACCTTCAACGTCAAGGCCGCTGGCGCCGCCCCCCTGCAGTACCATTGGCGTCATAACGGCAGCCTCATTGCCGGCGCGACCAATTCCGCCTTAAGGCTGACCGGACTGCAAGTAACTGACTCCGGCTACTACACCGTGGCGGTCAGCAACACGGCCGGCACGGTGGTCAGCCCGTCTGCGCGTCTGAGCGTCGCCTTGCGTTTGACCATCACCACTCAGCCGAAGTCACTCTCCACCATGGCCGGCGCCGTAGCCGAATTCCAAGTCGCCGTGGATGGTTTTCCCGCTTATTTCCAATGGAGACTGAACGGAACGAATCTCCCCGACGCCACGCAAAGCACTTTACACATCGCCCCGGTGCGCGGAGCGGACGCGGGCAATTACACGGTGGTCGTTACCAACGCAGTGAGCGCCGTGACCAGCGTGGTCGCACGGTTGACGGTCTCGGTCGACACGCGTCAGAGCTGGATGGCGCAATATCAAGCGTACCACTTGGACGATGAAGTAGTTGGCCTCCAGATCGACGACGAAGGCGACGTGTATGTGGCCGGCACAACCTACGGCAACACCTATAACGACTTCATTACGTTCAAGTATGGCGCCGGAGGACAACTGCTCTGGATGAAGCGTTACGACGGAGCTGGTAATACCGACGACGCACGCGCCTTGGCCGTCGATCCCGTCGGCAATGTTTATGTCACGGGCGATTCTTATGGCGGCGACGCGACCGGGTTCGACTTTGCCACGGTGAAGTACGACTTCGCGGGCGAACAAACCTTCGTGGCCCGCTACAACGGCCCAGTCAATGGCGAAGACGTCGCGTTGGCCCTGGCCGTGGACGACGCCGGTAATGTTTACGTCACCGGTTACTCGGCGGGCTCAGGGACGGGCTACGACTATGCGACGGTGAAATATGATCCCAACGGAACGCAGCTCTGGGTAGCCCGTTACAACGGCCCAGGTAATGGAACAGATGTGGCCAACGCCATTGCCGTGGACAGCGACGGCAATGTCTACGTCACGGGGTATTCCTATGGCGGCACCACCACGACCAACGACTATGCCACCATCAAGTACAGCGCCGATGGCGCGCGACTCTGGGTGGCCCGTTACAACGGTCCCGGCAATGGCGTGGATATCGCCTACGCGCTCGGCTTGGACGCCCAACATAACGTCTACGTCACCGGACGTTCCTTTGGCTCCAGCACAGCCAGTGACTTTGCCACGATCAAATACGCCTCCACCAATGGCTCCCAACTGTGGCTGGCGCGCTATAACGGCCCCGGCAATGGCACGGATTTCGCCTTCGACTTGAAACTCGACAGCGCCGCCAATGTGTATGTCGGCGGTTATTCCTACGGCGGCGTCTCCAACTCATTCGATTATGCGCTGGTCAAGTACAGCCCCACCGGGAGCCAACGGTGGGCCACGCGCTACAATGGCCCGGGCAGCGGATTTGATGTCACCATCTCCTTTGCCCTCGATCGGGCAGGCAATGTTTATGTGACCGGCTCCGCTTATGGCGGCCCCGAAACCACTAACGATTTCGCCACCGTCAAGCTCGGCACCAACGGAAGTCCGCTCTGGGTCGCGTTCTATGATGGCCCCAGTCACCGGGCCGATTATGCCGAAGCTGTCGTCGTCGATAATGGGGGCAATGTCTACGTTGCCGGCGAGTCGCATGGAGACGGTGACAGCCAGACTTTTGTGGTGCTGAAGTACGCTCAGAATAGCCGCCCAACCGTCAGCATCACCAACCCGCCCAACCTGGCGTCCTTCACTTTCCCGGCGACGGTTCCCATCGGTGTCCAAGCCAACGACAGTGACGGCAGCATCGCCAGGATCGAATTGTTTAGCCGCACCAACAAGATCGGAGAAATCACCGCCCCTCCGTTCGAGTTTACCTGGACGAACGCGCCGCCGGGCCTGTCCATCCTGCTTGCCCATGCCGTTGATGATCTCGGCGCCAGGGCGACCTCCGCCCCAGTCCGCATTAACGTGTCGCCCAGCCAGCCGCCGAATACGGCTCCGGTGTTACTGGCCGTGCCGAGCCAACTCGCCTTTGTACTGAGCCCGCTTCGAGTCACCAACGGCGTTGTCGATCTCGACGTTCCCACCAACCGCATGACCTTCCAGCTCGCCGAAGGCCCCGTCGGGGCCCGCCTCAACACCAACAGCGGCGTCTTTTCCTGGACTCCGAGCCGCGCACAAGCCGGCAGCAGTAATTTCGTTACGATCGTCGTGACGGACGATGGGGTCCCGCCGTTAAGCGCCACCAACAGCTTCAGCGTCCTGGTCAGCGAGTTTGTCGAACTCACCATCGGCGCGGCGGTGTTGCGCGCCGGGGAATCGGGCACGGTTCCCGTCAGCGTGCTATCCAGCGTCGCGATCACCAATCTGAGCTTTCTCCTGGAAACACCAGAAGCGCGCTTAGGGAATTGGGCTTTGCAAATGTTGCCACTGGATATCGCCGGCAACCTTGCGCTGATTGGCTCAAACCGATCTTTTATCAACTACAATACATCGGCCGGTCAGCCGCTGGCGGGGCTCCTGGACCTCGGTACTCTGGCGTTCACGACGCGCTCCAACCAAAGCTCCGCGTCCGTCGCACTCAACGTGGCCAACCTGACGGCAACGCAAAGCGACGGCGCCTTGGTGCCGAGGACGATGGTTAATCACGGCCGAGTGGTGGTGGTAGGGTCCGCTCCATTCCTGGAAGCTTTGTTTCGAACAAACCGTCAGCCCACGTTGACCCTTTATGGCACTCCTCAAACCAGCTATCGCTTGGAATCCACCACCAATTGGGCTGAGCCGCGCTCGTGGCGAGCCGATTGGCAGGGAACACTGACCAATCTTTTCCA
>DATLUX010000339.1:0-2828 GCA_035577805.1 Verrucomicrobiia bacterium | reverse complement strand
GCCGAGTCCTTCGACGCCGAGGGTCCAGACATAGACAAATTCCTCCTGGCCCTCGATGCGCGTGAGGTAGGGAGACGAGCAGGTTTCGTCAGCCCGCACGGGGATCGTCGTGAGTACTTGCGCCGCCATCACGCTGGCGGCGAGGAGAACACTCATGCGCGTTAGGCCCGCCTGGCGGCGCTGGCGACAGTTGATCCTGTTCATGGTTTGGTTGTAGCGAGTCATCTTAGTGGTGGTAAATGGGTCGATAGTGGTAATGGGCCCATAGTGGTAGTGAGATTCCGGCACGGGTCATTCGGCCGTAGTCGGATCAATGATCGCCCGCACCTCGCGCACCGAATCGATCGGAAGGCAGGCGCGCACGGCGTGTTCCCTGATGAGTTCCGGGGTCGGCGCCAGGTAAACACAATAGACCTTGTCGTTAGTCACGTAGCTTTGGATCCATTGAATGTCCGGTCCTAGATCCCGGAGAACCCGGCAGGATTTGGCGGATATCTCGCTGAGCTCGCGCGCTCCCATTTTTCCGGCGTTGGGGATGGTTCTTTCGATGACGTATTTTGGCATAAACTTTTTCCTCTTAGATTCGCGTTAGGTTTTGTTTTCTTGCAACGCCTGTGCCAAGCGCTGAAACCGGTAACGACCCTGAAATAACAACGACTTGCAACGGGAGGCCGCGGCGAAAATTCGAGTGGCGCGAAATCTCGCGCGAGAGAGACGCGAAATTCCGCGTCGGAGAAGCTGCCAGTTTACGGAAACGTGCCTGCTCAGAAGAAGCGTGCTTGGCCGCGCGCCGTATGAAATGGTGATACGAAGCTGATGCCGGTTTCTTTCATTTTAGTTGTCGGAGTCGCATGATTTTTTTTGCGCTCAACCGGGAGGGCGTTTCTTTTACCCTTGAGCGGCTGTGCCTGGTCGGACATTCTGTCCGCTACGAAACGGAGTTCGTCTCGATCGCTTGCGTGGTGGGCAGCCGCGCGGATCGAACGGACCGGGGGAGACAGCGGAGGAGGCAGGACGGAGGGAGAGTGCGAGATTCATGGACACAACCATGAGTGCCGAGGCTGAGGTAAATTGCGGGGAAATCCCCAGCATTCCGGACCATCAATTGATGCGCCGGATTGGGAAGGGTGCGTACGGCGAGGTGTGGCTGGCTCGCAATGCGCTGGGTGCCTATCGCGGCGTGAAGATTGTCCGGCGGAGCACCTTCGAGGATGATCGCCCGTTCCGACGCGAATTTGACGGCATCCAGCATTTCGAGCCCATCTCCCGTTCTCATCCCGGTTTTGTCAGCATCCTGCATGTGGGTCCCAAGGATGCCACGTCTTACTTTTATTATGTGATGGAGGTGGCCGACGACGTGGAGAGCCAGCAACGGATCAGCCCGGAGACCTACGCGCCGCGAACGTTGCTCGAGGAAATTCATCAACGTGGACGCCTTCCGATTGCGGAATGTGTGCACATCGGGCTTACCTTGAGCGCCGCGCTCAGTCATCTCCATCACCAGGGCTTGATCCATCGCGACATCAAGCCGTCGAACATCATCTTTATCAACGGCACGCCGCGCCTGGCCGATGTCGGTCTAGTCTCGAGCGTGCGCGAAAGCCCCAGCGGCGTCGGCACGTTCGGTTTCATCCCAAACGAGGGTCCAGGCACGACCAGCGCGGATATCTACGGGTTGGGCAAGGTTCTCTACCAGATCCTCACCGGCTACGCCGTGGATCAGTTTCCGAGCCTGCCGACTACCGTCGTCGACAGCGAAGAATGGCCGCGTTTCTCGCGGCTCAACAGCGTGATCCTCAAAGCGTGCGCCGCGGCAACGCGTGACCGTTATGAATCGGCCGAGGATCTGCATGAGGCACTTTTGGCGCTGCGTACCTGGGGAGGGCCCGCGGCGGCGGAGCTCGAAGGCCAAGCGATGATCGAGCCTACCCGGTTCCGCGCCCGGCGCTTGGTGTTATTGGGGAAATCGAGTGCCGAGCCCGACGGCCGCCTTTTGCAATTGCTCCAGCAACGACTTGTCGCGCGGGGAATCGAAGTCTTCCTCGATCAACATCTGGTCGTGGGCGTGGAATGGGCACGGGAGATCGAGCAAAAGATCCTCGCGTCCGATGCGGTCGTGTTGCTGTTCTCCCCTGCATCGGCGCAGAGCGAAATGCTGGCCTACCAGCTGGAACTCGCGCACCAGGCAGCCCAGCAGCAGCAGGGCCACCCGATCCGCCTGCCCGTGCGCGTCGGGCTCGCCGGACCGTGGCCAAAGGAACTGCAGCCGTTTCTTGAGCCACTGCCGGATTTTTCCTGGAATGGTCCGGAGGATGACGAGCGGTTGGTCAGCGATGTCGTGCGCGCGCTTGAGAGGACGACGCAAAAGATTCCGATGCGAGAGGTTCAAGCGCGTCTCGAGCCAACCGGCGGGGCGGTGGATCTGGCCTCGAAGTTCTACGTGGTGCGCCCTACCGACGACGCTTTCCGCGAATCGATCAATCGATGCGACAGCATTGTGCTGGTGAAAGGGGCGCGGCAGATGGGCAAGACTTCGTTGCTGGCGCGGGGCTTATTGCAGGCGCGGCAAGCCGGGGCCCGCGTGGCCCTGTCCGATTCCCAGAAACTCAGTCTGCAGGACCTGGAGTCAGCGGAATCGTTCTTTCGCGCGTTGGCCGGTCTGCTGGTGGATCAACTGGACCTCGACATGCCGCCAAACGCGCTGTGGGACAGGCGGCGAAGTCCCAATATCAACTTCGAACGCTTTCTGCGGCGTGAAGTGTTGGGCAAGCTGTCCGGGCGGCTGGTCTGGGGGTTGGACGAGGTGGACCGGCTGTTCACATGCAGTT
>DATLUX010000338.1:0-5801 GCA_035577805.1 Verrucomicrobiia bacterium | reverse complement strand
TCACCTTGAAGCTCTGTGTCGCGCTCAAGCTCGGTGTCCCGCTGTCGAACACGCGCACCACGATCGTATTGGTGCTTGGGCCCTGTGCCTCGGTGGGTGCCCAAGTCAGCACGCCGCTGGAGCTGTCCAGGTTAATCCCGTTTGGACCGCTCACCAACGCGAAGGTTAGGGTTTGTGCCGGAATATCCGCGTCGCTGGCGACATTTGTCACATTGAGCGTGGCCAACTCGGCAATTGTCTGATCGGCGATCGGGTTGAGCGTGGGGAGACTGTTCACTTCATTGACGCTCACCTTGAAGCTCTGTGTCGCGCTCAAGCTCGGTGTCCCGCTGTCGAACACGCGCACCACGATCGTGTTGGTGCTTGGGCCCTGTGCCTCGGTGGGTGCCCAAGTCAGCACGCCGCTGGAGCTGTTCACGTTCACCCCGTTTGGACCGCTCACCAGCGCGAAGGTCAGGGTTTGCGCCGGGAGGTCCGCGTCGCTGGCGATATTCGTCACGTTAAGCGTGGTCAATTCGTTGATCGTCTGATCGACGATCGGGTTGAGCATGGGCGCGCTGTTTATTTCGTTGACTGTGATGCTGATGCTTTCGAAATCACTTTGCGGCGGCGAACCGTTGTCGGTGACTCGGACCGTAACCGTATAGACGCCTGGGCCATCGGCTTCAGTGGGAGTCCAAGCAAACACGCCGTTGGTGGGATTGATACTGGCAGCGGCGGGGGCGCCAGGGTCGAGCTCATAGGTAAGCTTCTGAGGGGGCGAGTCCGGATCGGTGGCGCTGGCCACGAAGGACAGCGGCGCGCCTTCGTTGATCGACTTGTTTCCGATCGGAGCCAAGACCGGCGGGGCGTTGCCTCCGGGAATAGCCGTATAAAGAAGGCCGGCCCCGAAGGTGATGTCCGGGCTGTCGACTCGGTAGTTGTGAACCTCCGCCGCGAGCACATTATCGCCGGAGAGTAGGTTCGTGACGAGGTCGCCCGCCACGGTAAAGACCAGCGGGCAGGTCGCGTTGCCACTGGTGCAGTTGTAGCTTGAGGAGAGAGTGGAACTGGTGATCACCGCCGGCGCGGCGGCCATGAACGCGCGATAGATCTCCACGCCATTCAGATAGAAAACGGCGCCGTCATCCAGGTAGTTGGACAAGATTAAGGTTGCGCCGGCGGGCGAACCCGCGAACTGGAAATGGGTGCGGAAGTAATACGTGATGAAAGGATTTCCGGTGGCCGGATTCAGAGGCATGGAGGTGGCCTCGAGCGGGATGGAAGAATTGGGTCCGCGGTTGTCGGCCCAAAGGAAACCCGGCCCGGCCCGCCAGGCCGAATCGTTGTAAGCGCGCGCCTGCCAGGTGATCCCGTCCAGGTTTCCGGTCGCGTAGCGCCAGGTGTTGGTCACGTCGAACGCCAGCACCGGCGGGTAATTGCTGGTCGTGAACACGCCAGCCAACGCGTAGGCGCCGGAGTCGGTCTGTGAGATCGCCTGGAAATGGTAGAGCGTCCCTGGCTCCAGTCCTGTGAGAGTCACGACGTGATGGGCGACGGGATTCGGGTCCAAGCTGGAGGCGTTTCCATAGGAGGCGGTCAGGCCATACTCCACCTGGCTTGTACTTGGCCACGGCGTCTCCCAAGTGATGGTGGCGTCCGTCAGGCCGGGTTGCGCGACCACATTGCTGATGAAGTCGAGCGTTTGGAACGATGACGCGCTCATGAAGACATTCGAGCCGATCGCGGAAATGGCGCGAAAGTAATAGTTGGTTCCGGGAAGCAAACCAACGAGCGACGCGGCGTGGTTGGTGCTCAAAGTCGGATCGAGTGTCGTGAAATTGCCGTAGGCAGGCGTCAGCCCGTACTCGACCCGTGTGGTGGCATTGGAGACGGTCGTCCAACTGATCAGAGCGTTGGTGTAGGCTGCTTGAGCCGTCAGGCCGATGATGACTGCGGAAAGTGGACTGGCGTAAATGCCCAGGTGCGACCCGATATAACGCTCCCGACCCGACATCGCCTGATAACTGGAGTGATTTAAGGCCACCGGGATCCCGTTGGTATCGGTGGTATAAAGAGCCGCGGAACCCCCGCCATCCATGTTGATGGCGTCCACCATTCCAACCTGCAGCGCCCACCAGGCTGATTCCTCGTCTTTCGCGCCGTCACTGTAGCCCGGCTGTCGCCCATCGATGCTCATGAGAAACAGCTGGCGTCGATCTCGCGAGAGCCCATAAATCATGCGCGGCTGCGACCCATGAATGGTGGAGTCCGGATAACTGATGGCAACGGCGGCGGCGATGCTGATCCCGTTGCTCACGATCGGGTAAAAGCCGGTCACGGCGGTGAAGATGCCGGCCGTGCTGACGCCAGGCACGTGATTATCGAAGGCCACAATCGGCTGATTGTTCGTGCTGAAGAGCAGGGTGGCGTAACGGCCTTCGCCGATGGGCGACACCGTAACCCCGCGCGAGATGGACAGCCCGAAAATATCGCATGAGACGCCTTCGTTGCTCGGGTCCGAGCCGCCGGGATTGGCGTTATAAAATTGCGCGTTGGCCGCCACCTGAACCCGGTTACTGCGGAGGAAGGTCCCGATGCCATAGGTCAGCGTCTCGCGCGAGTCGAGCACCGGGTTGGGCGCCGGCGGGGACGGGAGCAACTGCACGTCCGGATCAGCCAGGTCGATGCGCAAGCAGTGCATCACCTGCAAAGCCGTATTGGTATAGGCGCCCGTGCTCCCGTTGAACACCGTGTTCGGAAAATTCGTGCCCACGGCATGCTCGATGCCCTTAAACAGGGGCTGCCAGGGTGACAGCACCGCATCCGCCCAAACCGCTGAAGAGGATGCGAAGAGCAGACCGGCGAATAAAAGAGGCTTCAGCGTCAGGCGAAACAGCATGCCAGGCAAAACACAATCAAGGAATTTGGGAGGCGCAAGAATTACCTAATTCCCGCCAGCAGGCAACTTAGAAGTATTCGCTGGGTTGGTGTCGCCTGATCATCTTGATGCGTTGGAGACGGATCGGCACAAACCTGGTCGGTTTTCGGGCCTTAGAGCTCGGTTTTGGCGCCGATTTTGCGGCGTAAGAAACTCCTTCCGCGCTCGACGCCGGATCGCCAGCCAACAGTCGCCGTTCGTTCCTTACATTAGGAAAACGTGCAGAAAAAACGCGCCAACTGCGCCCGATCGATGATATGCAACCCCAAGTAGTGACTTGGACATGGCGAGGAAGTGAACGGCCGGTTGAATATTCCAGCAACCTTTTCCAAAAACCCTCCCTGTAACCCGTAGAGTGCTGTGACGATGACGGTCTCGCCGCTGAACCTCGCCAGACTCTCTCACTTCGGATGATTCTCCGTGACAGGGGGGTGAACGCAAGCGGGCGGCGCAGAACGCGGAATCGAAACCAAAAACATCAACGCAGAAACATCCATGAAAACAGAGCAAACTCAATTGTGCGGGCGACGTGGCGTAGCCCGCTTCAGCCTCAAGGTATGCGCCGTCGCGGCACTGTTGGTCGCGCCGACGCTCGGCGCGGCCGTCTATAACCTCAATCTGGCGTCGCCGCAGCTGACGCTCTACCGCGACCCCGTGACCGGTAATGAACTCAAATATGGGGGCTTTTCGGGTTTGTTTCCGGTGCCCGGCGGGCCCAATGCCCACATGTTCTATACCATCACGGATCGCGGACCGAACGGAGATAATCCGACCAACTCCAGCGGCAAGGTCTTTCCCAGGCCGGATTATTCGCCGAGCATCATCAAGCTGGTTCTGCATCCGCGGGGCGCCCGCGGCGGCATGGCCAACATCATCAACATTATTCCGCTCCGGAAACCCGATGGCACGCCCGTCAATGGCTTGCCCAATCCGTGTCTGACCGCCTCGGAGATCGGCTACGACATTTTCCTGAATCTCATCACCAGTCCAGCCGTGGGCGGCGATCCCGACGGCCTGGATGTCGAGGGCCTGACGATGGACGAGCAAGGCGATTTCTGGATTTGCGAGGAATATCAGCCGAGCATTTGCCGCGTCGCGCCCGATGGCATCGTGAATCTGCGCCTGGTGCCCAGCGGCGCCAAATTGTGCGGCAGTGAAGTAATCCCGACGGTCGGTGCTCTTCCTGCAGTGTTGTTTAAACGCCGTCCCAATCGCGGCTTCGAAGGCGTGGCCGCACAGAATGGAAAAGTCTACGGCATCCTGCAGCGTCCGCTCATGAATCCCAGCCGCGCCGTGGGTGACGCGTCCAGACTGATTCGACTCGTCGAAGTGGACACTGCCACCCTGGCCATCCGCCAGCTCATCTACGTGACTGAGCCAAATTCCAGCCAGGCCAACGTGCTGCTCTCTGACCTGTTCTCGCTTGGCTCGGGCTGGTTCCTCGTGCCCGAACGGCGGACAGACAAATTATTCGCCATCGACATCTCAGCGGCGACCGACATCACTCCGCTCGAAGATGCCAATGGCAAATTACTCACATCGGTCGTTTCCGGGACCAACACCTTGACCACCCTCGAGCAACTGACGCCCGCGATGCTGACCTCCATCGGCGTCACTCCGGTCACGAAGACCGTGGTCCTCTCTTCAATGATCGCGTTGGACCCTGCGCTCGAAAAAATCGAAGGCGTGGCGGTCGCGGGCGGCCTGCTTGCGTTCACGGCCGACAATGACTTCAACCTCGTAGGCGTGGATGCCTCCACCTCACCGGCGTCCATCGTGCTCAACGAAGTGCCGAACTTCCCGAAGGTGGTCACAGTTCCCGTCCCATAGGAGAGACGACGAAACGGGTGCGGCTCGGCTCGCTGCAAAAGCCATCGCCGCCGTCAGCGCATTCGCTTACGGTCGGCGATGTGCTCTTTCAGTAGATGAGGCTTCCTCATTTGAATCGAGCTCATGGGTAGCTTCGACCTCCGAGATTTCGGACGCGCATTGGCCCCATGAACCCAACCCAAATCTCACGTAGCAGCCGAGGTAACGAGGCTCTGATCTTTTTCCCGGAGAACGCGTTGGGGTAGAGTGAGCCTCCTGACGTCGGCTGCTACCAGAGGGGAGGTTCATGGAGAGCTTCGACCTCCGAATTTCGGACGTGAATTGGGGCCTTGAACCCACCAATCTCACGTAGCAGCCGAGCTCACGAGGTACACCCTGAGCCTGTCGAAGGGCTCCGATCTTTTTCTGACGAACGCGTTGGGATAGAGTGAGCCCTTCGACAAGCCCAGGGCCGGCTTCCTGACGTCGGCTGCTACCACGCCTGAGTTACAAAGTCAGTCTTACACAAACCGCCCAAACCGCAGAGCTCTACGGTGGGCTGACCGTGACGCGACCGAACCGGGCCGTAGCTTGGCTGGAGTCCACGGTGTCTTGGTAGCGCACCCGTTCCCAGAGAGTGTCGATGGGTGTGACGCTGACCTCGGCGCCTGGGGAGTCCCAGGCCGACAAGTCGGCAGAGAATTGCACGCGGTAGATGAGGCCAGGGTTGGTCGAAGCCCGGCGGCGGACGAATTCGGCGTTGAGCCGTCGCCGGACCGGGTCGAGCCAGATCGCCGGGAAACCGCTGGTGGACTGACCGGGAATCAGGGTCCGGGCAGGTTCAGTAGCGCTGAGGTTGAAGGCGTAGCGCAGCAGCGGGAGCGTGCCGTCACTGGCTCGGGCAACCAGGGCGGCGGGATTCAGGGCGTTGGGATCGCCGAAGTTCAGGAGGAGCCATTCCTGAAGTTGGCTCCAAGTCACAGCGGTGGTGATGGGTGACCAGAGGGATTCTCCCGCGGGGTTGAGGGCCTTGAGCCGATAGGAGTAGGCCGTGGCTGGCAGGACCGACTCA